>JALQUR010000434.1 GCA_023260695.1 Planctomycetaceae bacterium | reverse complement strand
AGTGCTCCTATTGTGGAACAGAAATGTCGGTTGTTCAAGGGATAGTCAGGGCAATTGGGCGGCCAGGGGGCCTCCGGCAGCGGAACGGCACGGGCACTCCGGGCTGCGATATTGGGGGAGACGGGCGGTGGGGACGAGGTGTGGGGGGCGGCATACGGGGTGTGGCGTGCGGCGTGTGGCGCACGGCGTACGGGCATACGGGGTTCGGGAGTTGGGCAGCCCGGGCCGGGGAGACAGAGCCTGGATTCAGGATTGCAGCCACAGCCGCCTGTGGAAGTTCTCTTCCCGCGGCAACTGAACGATTTGGCTGCTGACAGGCAGATGTCCGGGAAAACTCAGCGTCCAATGCGGTGTGGTCATGTGACAGTTGTCGGATTGAGCGATATGCTCCGGTCTGATCCGTATCTTTGCTTTGCACTGGTGAGGAGGTTCAATCGTGTCCAGATCGATCCGGCTGGCGATTGCCGGCGTGCTGTTTTTTTCGGGGCTGTTGTCGATGTCCGATGGGTTTGCCGACGAGTTGCGGCCACTGCGGGTGGTCGAGGGGATTGCTGAGTTTCGTCTTCAGAACGGCATGCAGGTGCTGCTGTTTCCAGACGTTTCCAGTCCGCGCGTGACGGTGAACGTAACGATTTTTGTTGGCTCGCGGCACGAAGGTTACGGCGAAGCCGGGATGGCTCACCTGCTTGAGCACATGGTGTTCAAGGGAACGCCTGATCACCCGGATATCCCGGCGGAACTGAAGAAGCGTGGAGCACAGTTTAACGGAACCACGTGGCTGGATCGCACCAACTACTACGAGACGCTTCCGGCTTCCGACGAGAACCTGGAATTTGCATTGCGGATGGAAGCGGACCGGATGATCAACAGCAGGATTCTGGGGGAGGATCTGGCTTCAGAAATGACTGTGGTGCGAAATGAATTCGAGCGTGGTGAGAACAGTCCGCAGCGTGTGCTCATGCAGCGGATGACGTCAGCGGCTTTCGACTGGCACAACTACGGCCGTTCCACAATCGGCAATCGGGCTGACATTGAGCGGGTGCCGGTAGAGAACCTGCGTCGCTTTTATCGTCGCTTCTACCAGCCGGACAATGCGATGCTGGTGATTGCCGGGAAGTTTGATCCGCCAAAAGCTCTGGCGATGGCGAATGAGATCTTCGGTGCGATTCCGGCTCCGGAACGTGAGCTGGACAAGACCTACACCGAAGAGCCGGCTCAGGATGGCGAGCGAACGGTGACGGTGCGGCGAGTGGGCGACGTTCCGATGGCCGGGGCGATGTACCATATTCCTGCTGGTGGTCATCCGGACTACGCCGCGGTTGATGTGCTGGCCAGTGTAATGGCCAGTGAGCCGGCTGGTCGCCTGTATGAATCACTCGTGCGTCGGCGTCTGGCGGCGTCGATGGGTGGCTTTTCCTATGCCCTGCACCAGCATGGCAAAAAATGGCATACCAGCATGGTTGCCAACCCCGTTGATCACTGCAAAGCGGGCATTCGGACTTGGACGCGGAGCCGCAGAGCCATTCAGCATCTCGTAACACACCACAGGCACCGATACACCGCGCCACTGGATCTTGCCGAGCACCCAGTCGACACTGGAGTTGGTCGTCATCAGTTGTGAGAACGGAATAATCTCGGCCACCGTCACGTTGGGTAGCAGCAACTGGCGGTCATTCAGAGGCAACATCAGGCAATCGACCTTGCCGATTGCATCAGTGGTGGCTGGAGTCTGGTTCATGAGTATTCATCCGATGTTTCTTGAGTCGATTGACCAACTGATTGGCCAATTGAAAAGGAGTGCCGTGGAAAGTCACACAGGCCGTTTCCATGGCGCTCTCCGGCATGGAGGCGTTGGCGCAGGTTTCCGGGGTCTGTACCCAGACCGGCGTACCGGAACCCGCCATCATGGAAATGGCTTCACTACCGTCATTGCCCATACCGCTGAACAGTATGACGCCGGTA
>JALQUR010000043.1 GCA_023260695.1 Planctomycetaceae bacterium | reverse complement strand
GTCAGCGTTCAAAAGCATACAGAATATGGACTGCTGGCGGCGGTCAGGTGCATTGCGGTCATCTGGGATGCTGTTCACCGGCTCAGCCACAGACACGGCCAGCAGGCTCCTGGGCGGAGCGATGATCTGGCAGTCCGATTTCCAGGGCAGCTGCCAGTCACTTCCGGGGAACGTACACAGCAGGGCAGTGATCAGATACAGCATGAAGACACGACCCTCGCGAGTTACTGCGCCCTGCTGAGCACTGCGCTCCGCAGCGATATTCAGTGGTAATAACTACATCGGAAAGAATTTCATGTCAGCAGTTCGGCAAGCGGTCCGATCGCTGAAACGCCATTCTGCCGCAGGACAAGATCTTCATTTCCATAATGGCCAATCGGGTTTCCATGGGCGTTCAGAAGAGTTGTCCACCAGTTGCCGATCGTGCGACACCCTTGATCACCGTACTTAGGGTATCTGATGTATTTTCCGGGGATATTCAGTCGGCCGCCGCACCCACCTACGACCACGTATGGCCACTCGAGGCAGTCGGCGTGATGTTTGTTGGCTGCATCACTGAAGTAGATGATCATTGTATTGTCGAGCATATTCCCGTCGCCCTCGGGAATCGCTCTGAGCCTTCCGGCGAGGTCAGCAATGAGCTGACAGTGATGCTGCCGAATGATGTCACGGCATTCTTCCTGTGTTCGAGCAGCTTCGTTGTGACCGATGCCGTGGTTGTGTTTGGCCAGTCCCAGTCCGGAGTAGACCGTGGACAGATTGTCGAGGCGGATTGTGACGCAGTTCGTAAGCCCGGCAATGAGCGATGCTGCAGCAATATCAAAGTGTGCCTGCTGGCGAAGTTCCTCGGCGTCTGATGTGAAGCGAGAATCAAAGGTGGGTGCGTTCAGTCGGATCTGCTCGCTCATCGACGAGAGCCAGCTGTGGCGCACCTGAAGCTCTTCAAACGCGTTCAGATAGGCGTTCAGTTTATCGCGTTCGCTTCCAGGGATTGTCTGGTGTACGTGTTTAAGGTCTTTGACCATAAAGTCGAGCAGGTTCCGCTGCGTCCGAAACTGCTTTTGCCCGCGACCGTCTGACGATGCAGCAGATCCGAACAGTTCCTCGTAGGCCAGATCCGGACTGCCATGAAACGGCAGTTCCTTGTTGGGGCCGGTTGCCGTAATGCCCGGGTACAGTACTCCTCCCCAGGAATCTGAGAGTGCAGGACCGCGGACCGCCAGCCCCACATGCTGAAACGGCGCTGGGTGCAGTGTCGCCAGTTCAGCGTCCGCGGTGGCCCGCAGTATGGCACCACGATCGTGTTCACCGCCGGTCATATAGACGCCCATTGCTCCGAACCAGCTGCTGTGGCCGCCCCGGCACATCTTCCCTGACAGACCCTGAATCAGGGCCAGCTGATCACGAAACGGCATCAGCGGAGCCATCGATGGATGCAGTTCACGATCCAGCAGAGACGCCGTTTGTGCGTCATCTCCCTCCAGACCGGGCGGAGTAATCCCAGCGGGGACAATTCCGCTGGATTTGACAACGAAGACGAATCTCTGCGGAATGGACTCGGCGCGGCCTTCAGCCTGCACGCGCAACTGATGCAGCAGAGAATGCAGTACAACTCCGCTGCCCCCTGCAGCAAGACGAGCGATCAGGTTTCTTCGGGAGTACTTCATAATACGAATCCGTGCAGACTCAGCGACGATAGAGAAACGAATCGGAGGAGAGCAGCGAGACAAGCAGTTCGCGAAAACTTCCGTGGCTGTTCACGTATGCCCGGTCTGCCTCAATCAGTGTGGAAGAATCGCGGAGTGCTTCATTACGGCCGAGAAAATAGCGGAAAACGTGGCGAACGATGCTCTGCCGAACACGATCT
Organism: Planctomycetaceae bacterium; assembly: GCA_023260695.1. Classification (GTDB taxonomy): domain Bacteria; phylum Planctomycetota; class Planctomycetia; order Planctomycetales; family Planctomycetaceae; genus SXXK01. The sequence goes on along the minus strand of JALQUR010000043.1, from coordinate 249 downwards.
GAGCTGGCGAGTCGCTCGATCAGCTGCAGTGCATCACTCACTTCGCCATCGACGATCGAGTCACCGGTTTTACTCACAACTGATGCTGCTTCAATCGGCAATGACGGCGTCTGACCGTTAACAGCGGGAAGTTTGTCGAGCATCTCTGCTGTACGATAACGACCAAAATCGTCGAACATCTCAAACGGATAACCAAGCGGGTTCATCTTCTGGTGACATTTCCAGCACGCCTGCTGCTCCGTGACCTGT
>JALQUR010000350.1 GCA_023260695.1 Planctomycetaceae bacterium | reverse complement strand
ATTGGTGGAGGCGGTGGAGTTGGAATTTGGCTTGACATAGGCAAAGATGGTGCCAATGGTGGTGGTGGAGGCGGACGTAATGGTAATTCCGGTACAAAGGGCTCTGGAACGCCGTTGACGAAGTGAATGGGGTGCAGTTCTGGGCGGAACGTGGAAAAATTGTAAATATCAGCTGTCTGATTGAGGAAAGCGGTCAGGATCATGCCCGTTTTCGCACTGTGAACGAGTGGCGGCACCCGGAGACCGGAAAGGCAGAGGTAACAGAGAACACGGTCGTCTCCATCTATCCGAACCGGCTGGTTGTCTACGACATGACGTTCACGACAACACAGGAAAAGGCCAGTTTCGAAGACACCAAAGAAGGCCTGTTTGGTTTTCGCGTCGCCCCGTCCATGAAAGAAAAGAACGGTGGTCGCATCACCGCCAGTGATGGCTCCACGGGGTCAAAGGACTGCTGGGGCAAGACATTCCCGTGGATCGATTACAGCGGTGAAGTCGGTGAAAAAACCGTGGGTGTGACAATCATGGACCACCCTGACAATTTTCGCCCTTCGCGATACCACGTCCGTGACTACGGCTTGTTTTCCATCAGCCCATTCGGGGAAAAAGCATACACCCGCGGTGAGTCGGACGCAGCAACTGTCGAAATTCACCCCGGTGAATCGCTGCGTCTGAGATACGCAATCCTGATTCATGATGGTGGCGTGGAATCTGCTGGTATCGAAGCCGCATGGCAGCAGTTCAGTTCCCTGAAGGACTGAACTCGCCAGCGCGAACAACTTCGGAACAACCGCGTGCATTGCTTCTCGCACTGAAAGTGGCTGAGTGCCGTTTCATCTCCTGTTTCCACTTGCTTCCAGCATCCTGTTTGTGCTGGGAATGTCATCTGTCCGCTGCGGGATTACTCGTGGCGGAAGTCCGTGGACAGGAACGTTTCTTGCCAATATGTGGCTGGCAGCGGCATGGTCTGTTGTGTTTGTTTTCTGCGGTGAGCAGGCTGACTGGTCGCTGTGGGGAAAGGCTGCCGGAATCGCCCTGACCTTTGTGGCCGGTCAGGTCTTCACATACTTTGCTTTTCAGTTTGGTGACGTTTCCGTGGCTACCCCGGTGTTCGGGGTCAAGGTGCTCATCGTCGCTGTCGTTCTGGCATTTCTGGCTGGCGAACAGACAGGGGATCACATCTGGATCGGAGCCGTCCTTGCAGCAGCAGGTGTCGGCTGCATTCAGATCGGAGGCAGTGGAGATCAGCGTCAGACGCGTTCGGCCTCACGCACGCTGCTGACAATCATGCTGGCACTGCTCGCAGCATGTTCGCTCACACTCTTCGATGTCGGGCTCCAGGTCTGGGGGCAGCAGCAGGGAGCCACGGCTTTTCTGCCGCCGATGTTTATCTGCACAGGTGCCTTGTCACTGTTGCTGCTGCCGTGGGTCGATCGTCCGGCAGATCTTCGCGGGACCGGAGCATTCCCCCCACTTCTTGTCGGCACAATTCTGATGGCTCTGCAGGCAATCAGCATGGCATGGTCACTAAGCCGCTATGGGGATGCCGCCCGCATCAATATTGTCTATGCCCTGCGAGGACTCTGGGCGGTTGCTTTCACATGGCTGATGACTCGACTGCCGGGACAGAACCAAAACAGCCTGACTGGCAGAATC
>JALQUR010000301.1 GCA_023260695.1 Planctomycetaceae bacterium | reverse complement strand
TCAATCTCAGCATATTCCACCGGAATTCGCCGCGGCTGCATCTCACGCAGAGATTCCGGCATCTGATTCGAATCAAGCACCTGCAGCAATGACTCAGCCTCTTCCACCAGAGCCTGCGGTCCGGTGACGTAAAGGCAATTGGCTCGAGGATCAGGAATGATTCGCAGAATCTGAGGATTGGATCCGAGCCCGGAAAGCCCGGCCATGTCAGAAACAGTCTGAGTCAGAGGGCTGAACATGGATCCGAAACTGAAACCACTGCTTGACGCAGTGCTTGTCACACTGCTGCTCGGCATCAACTGTTCCAGTAATGACGCTGTTTCCGTTGCATCTGACGCCTCGAGGTAAAACACGGTCCAGCGAGTGCGGAACGGGATGGACTGCTGGAGCACATCCATCATCTCTTCGAGTCGATCAAGCGCCTCTTCATCTTCTGACAACAGCAGTAATTCATCTCCGTCAACCACAATCTGGATATCTGCTGCTGCATACTCCCCGGACTCGTCCGGCCGAGAAAATGAAACGGGAATCGCTGCAGCTCGTTCAGAGCGAGGATAATAAAACACATCCTTACGGAGGGTATCCTTCGATTCTCTGACTCGAGTTGTTTCTGCTCCGGCACCGCCGGCAGCATCGTCAAGGAATGAGTCTTCCTGACCCTGCCCCGGCGTCTTCAGATCGCGAATCGGACCACCACGGGCCGGCACCACAATCCGGATGGAAGACTTCTCCTGATTTGCCCACTCCCGCTGCAGAAACTCAAAGAATTCTGACGGGTCACGACCACGCAGGGAGTAACGCCGGATGTTACCACCCTCAAGACGACTGCGGTCTCCACTGCCATCCTCACCAAGATCTCGCAGTACTTCACGAATCTGCTCAATCTGTACTGCAGTACCCTTCACAATGATGCGGTTCCCGTACAGGTCTGTCTCGAACGTCGGCGGAGTGCTCTCGGCAATGAACAAGTTGCGCAGAGTTGCTGCGGCGGAAAGTGGATCCATCCGTACCAGTGGAATTACTGCAACAGATCCACCGGCGCCAGTTCCCTCAGCAAATGACCGAACCCATTCCTCAACCTGCAGTTGCTGCTTTTCGGATGCAAAAATATGCACCGTCCCGGCCTGCATGTCTTCGTTCACAACCACTCCCGGCATCATTGCATTGATACTCTGAGCTACCTGGTCAGCACGCCCCTGAACACGATAGACCTTCAGATAAGGTCCGCGTCGGTCCGCCCGATCGAGTGGATTCCCCTCAGGGTCCTCATTCACATCGAGCGCCTTGATGATTTCTTCCACCAGCTTCTGCTGCTCCGGAGAGGCAGTGACCAGCAGACTGTTCGTCCGCGTATCCGAAAATACCTGGATGGCACCCGAAGTCCGAGAAGTGGACGGCTGCTCCGGAGGACCCCGACGATCACGGGATGCGGCTGCACTGACGTTCGCTACACCCTGCCGCATTCCGAATTGCGCCAGCAGCATGAACTCTGCCTCTTCCACATCTATGTTCTTCAGGAAGTACGACTTGAATACCAGCTCATCCTTGACCCGGCCAAGGGATGAATCGATGTAGACCTTGATTCGCCGCAGATTCGCACCCGTGTCAGAAATAATCAGGGAGCCGGTCTGAGTAAATGCTGTCATGGAACCAATTGGTCCCAGCAACTGTTCAACTTCCTGGGCCATCACGCCCACGTTCAGACGCTCAAGCGGAATCTCAATTCGAACCAGTTCATTCTCACCAATCACCCAGCCATCGTCGTTCTTCTCCTCCAGTACCTCCAGTGAGACGTCGCGGATGAGCCCCGGAGCAATCCCCCGGTCCACATTCAGACAGACCATGAAGTTGTCCTTTACGAGGACAAGATAGCCGCGCCGCTGCAGATATCCGTTGATGACATCCAGAGCCTGAGTGAGCGAATACTCTTCGGAGTCGATGTGGGTGAAAGTCCCCGGAGGCAGCTGGGAAATGTCCAGCGTATATCCGGCTGCAGCCGCATAGTCCCGCAGAACCTGCTCCCACGGTGCAAATCGCATATTGAACGACAACCGTTCCGCCCGCTGGCCAGGCTCAGCGGCATCGCCAAAACTGGTGACCGAATCCGCTCCTGGTGACGCCATCGAAGCAGCTCCAGGGGTTCCCCCAGCAACCGTAGCTGCTCCACCCGCAACAGCCGGAGTCCCAACCTGCTTCTGCCACTCCGCCCGCTGCTCATCGCTGAGTACAGCGAGATATTTCTGATCCCAGTCGGAGTCGAATTTGTCCCGCTGCTCATCTGTTGCATTGAATCCGAGCGCACTGGACGCCTCGCGACGCTCATTTCCAAGCGTCTCAAGCTGACCGACCTGCTCCTCAGTGAGCTTCAGATCCGCCGCGATACGGCTATCCGCAAGCGCCCGGACGCCAGCCTCACGAATAAAGATCGTGCGGAGCACCTGCTTCTGACGTGAATCAAGCAGATTCAGCCCTTTTTCCGCCACTCCGGAGCGTGCAGCCTGAATCGCCGCCTGCATATCCTCACGGATCTTAGCACGCTCAGCTTCGTCTGAAGTATCCCGCATCCGCTGCAGGAATGGCTCGAACACCTCCCGCCCCGGAGTTCCACTCGATATCGCCTCCCCCAACTGGGTCCGCTGAGCCTCAGACAGCCCGAGCTCCTGCTGCACCTCTTCTCGACGCAGCAAGTCCGCCTCAGATCCGGGTCGCGCTGCAGCTTGCGCAAACACGTCCGCACTGACGGACACCAGAATCAGTGCCACCAGTACAACCACTCGAGCTCGTTGAGGAAGTACCATCATTTGGTCCCATTTCATTGCACTTACGCAAGCTTTACAGCGCTGCGGACACGGATCGCGCGCAATTCACGCGCCCCGTCCGCGAACCCTGTATTCTTCGCATTTTCGCTGCAGCCGCATGAACCCTTCCCGAAGTGCCAATTCAAAATGAGATTCTAGACCGTGAATTGGAGAGGGAATGCCGATTGAAGCGAACAACTAACTAAACATCTGACAACAACATCCGGCAACAGAACACCTGACAACCCGAGAACCCGAAGGACCTCAACCGAAGGCCCAAAGCCCCCTTCGGCCGCCTCCATACCCGGACGGAAGATTGCAACAAATGCACATCATTCAAACAGCCACGAATGACTTCAAACAGCCGTAACTGACCAAAAACCAACGGCATAAGACACCTGGTGAACAAACGACCAGTAACACAACGGGCTGTTTTTTAAACACCGAGTATCGTTGGCGGCAACATCCGTCTAAAACTCCTGTCTTCCCCAAAGAACACTCCAGAACATCGATGGTTTCTGTCAAAAATCAGAAGAATCACGATTCCCGGCAGGAACGATGGGGTTAAGAAGGGAACAGTAAACGGAACAGTAAACACTGTGTTCGCCGCAGAGAAATCTTCCTTTTGCCAGAGCAGCCATCATGGTCAACATGCACCTGACAACACGCCGCCTTCTGCTGTACGCATTCACCTGTTCTGCAGTCAGCCTCATATTGGTTGCAGAAAACGCGAGCTCGCAGGATTCCCGTGGCTTTGGCTCAAGAGGTTCTGACAGCGGCGGACGTCCGTCATTCGGTGGCGGACGTCCCGACTTCGGCGGCGGACGACCTTCGTTTGGCGGGGGCGGTTCATCGTTCGGCGGAGGACGCCCTTCGTTTGGCGGAGGTGGAGCAGACTTTGGCGGGGGGCGGCCTTCATTCGGCGGTGGTGGACCTTCCTTTGGCGGTGGTGGACCTTCCTTCGGCGGTGGTGGACCTTCCTTCGGCGGGGGGCGACCTTCGTTTGGCGGGGGCGGCCCATCGTTTGGCGGGGGCGGTATGAGCTTCGGCGGGGGACGACCTGATTCCGGTGGTGACCCACGTAGTTCCGGTGACTCATCCGACCGCAGCAGTCGTTTCGCCGCCATGATGGACCGCAACGGCGATGGCCGATTTGATCAGGAGGAAATCGACCGGATGCCATCATTCGTTCGCGACATGATGCAGTCCCGTGGAATTGAGTTGAGGGCCGGAATGACTGTCGATCAGATGCGGAACTCCATGAGTCAGAATGGCAATGATCCGAACCAACCTGATGACAATCGCAGCAGAACTCAGGGACTGCAGCCTTACAAGATGAAGCCGAAGGCACCAGTGACCCTGCAACTGCCACCGAAATATGCAGAATACGATGCTGACCTTGATGGTCAGGTCGCCATGTACGAGTGGATGATGTCTCGGCGTTCGGACCTGGACCAGTTTGACCTGATCGACACCGACTTCGATGGTCTGCTCACACCGGCGGAATTGCTCGCAGCAGATTCGGCAGCATCAAATCCTGCTGACTCATACCCGGCGCGGGAGCGGCTGACGATTGTGGGTGCACCGGCGGCTCGCGGTCGCCCCGGGGACAACGGTTCTTCCTGGGGAGGACGCGGTGGACAGGATTCTCGGGGAAGTTCGGATCCCGCTGAAACAGCAAAAAGCTATTTCTCACGGCTTGATTCTGACGGAGATGGCCGCCTGAGTGCTGACGAATGGGAACGGAGCCGTCGAACTCGCGGAATGTTTGAAGAAGCTGGAATTCGACTCGAGAACATGTCGGCTGATGAATTCACTCGGAACTATGTCCGTCTTTCAGCCTCATCCCAGGGCGGTGACAGCAGAGGTGGTCGCGGCGGCCGCTGATTCCGAGCAATTCCTGCCGAACATTGCCCGAAGAAAAACACCAACTGAACATGCAGCTGGCCAGGGTGATATCCGGTCAGACCGTGCCAGCCTGTGAGGTGCTTTCGTCAGTCTGTGCCGGGGGCACTACAGGCTCGCATCGAGTTGTGCTTCTGGGTATGATCTTCGCAGGTGAATCTGCCGCTTTTCGGTTCGGCGCTGGCCATGGCCTGAGAAAACGGCAGCTTCACAAGTTCAGGATGATTCGCCAGCGAGTCACCCACACCGCCATGGCACCGTGACGGCACTGTGACGGCACCGCCATGGCACTGTGACGGCAATGCTAATCACAGCCCACCTCACGTTCCCTCCTCAACAGGACCTGACTCATGCGTCTGGTGAATGTGTCTGTAACCATCGCACTGCTCTGCTGCCTCGCAGCCCCAACCGTTGGGTTTGCCCAGGACCAGACCACTTCGACGCCTCGTGCGGATCGAGCATTTCAGTCCCTGGAGGTTTACCCTTCAGAACTTCAGCTGCAGACGGAATTCGGACATCGGCGTCTGATTGTGACCGGCGTCACAGCAGAAGGGCTCCGGGTTGACCTGACATCACAGGCTGCGCTGAGTTCGGATTCGCCGCATATTGCGATCGATAACGACCTCTACGTGACCCCCGTTTCTGATGGTGAGGGTCAGTTGCAGGTTGCCGTCGGAGAACTCACAAGCACCGTCAATGTGGTCGTCTCGGGTGTTGTTCCGGCACCTGTCGATTTCATTCGCGACATCAATCCGTTGCTCACAAAAGCATCCTGCAATCAAGGCACCTGTCACGGCTCCGCCAACGGAAAGAACGGGTTCAAGCTCTCGTTACGAGGCTACGATGCTCTCTACGATTATCGCGCTCTTGTGGATGATATCTCCGGGCGCCGATTCAACCGGTCCCAGCCAGACCAGAGCCTGATGCTGCTGAAACCAACTCAGGCCGTCCCGCACGAAGGGGGATTCTTGTTTGACGAGCAGTCCCGTACCTACCGGTTGTTGCAGAGATGGATTGCAGAAGGCTGTCAGTTCAACCCGGACAGTGCTCGAGTCACCTCGATTGAGATCTTTCCTCCAACACCTCAACTGCAGCTGCGACATGATCAGCAACAGTTGATTGTGCTCGCTCACTATTCCGATGGAACAACTCGAGACGTCACCCGAGACTCTGCTTTTGAGTCAAGTGACTTCGAAGTTGCCACCGTATCAGCAACTGGCCTCATCAAGGCTGTCCAGCGTGGAGAGGCCGCAGCACTTGTGCGTTACGAAGGAAATTACGCCGCCGCACCGATCTCCATCCTTGGCGACCGCAGCGGTTTTGAGTGGGTGGCTGCAGCAGAACACAACTACATCGACACTCATATCAACAGCAAGCTTCAGCGAATGAAGATTCTGCCTTCCGCAGAGGCGGGCGACGAGGAATTCCTCCGCCGAGTCAGTCTGGATATTTCGGGGATCCCGCCAACACGGCAGGAGATTGAGGCGTTCGTATCGGCACCTGGTGATGCCCGCACCAAACGTGCTCAGCTTGTCGAAAACCTCCTTGCCGGTCCAGGATACGTCGACTTCTGGACTCTCAAATGGAGCGATCTGCTGCTCAACCATCGGGCAGCAGTGACCGAGCGGGGTGTCTGGGCATTCCGCAACTGGATCCGCAGCTCCATTGCGGCAAACAAACCATACGACGAATTTGCTTATCAGCTGATGACAGCCAATGGCAGAACGTTCCAGAATCCGGCGGCAAATTATTTCCGTATCGCCCGAGAACCCAAGCTGGTCATGGAAAACATGACACAGGTCTTCCTTGGAACTCGCTTCAACTGCAATCAGTGCCACGACCATCCGGTTGAGCGCTGGACGCAGCGGCAGTACTACGAGCTGGCTGCATTCTTCGCACAGGTGGGTCGCAGGGCTCTGCCGGACGGCGAAGAGTACATCTTCACGTCAGCGCCGGTTCAGGTCGTCAATCCGACCACGAATCAGCCGGCAGCACCTCAGTTCCCATTCACACATACCGGGGCAATTGACAGCGATGCATCTCGTCGACAGCAGCTTGCTCAGTGGCTGACCGCGGAAGAAAACCCGTACTTTGCTCGCAGTATTGTGAATCGCTACTGGAGCTACTTCTTCGGACGGGGGATCATCGATCCGGTGGATGACATCCGAGCCTCAAATCCACCATCCAATCCGGAACTGCTGGACGCGCTGACAGCTGATTTTGTCGCACACGGCTATGACCTCAAACATCTGATTCGACAGATCTGCAACTCGGCCGCGTACAACCGAACAGTGCAGACCAACGAGTGGAATGAGGATGACAGTCTGAATTACTCACACGCTGTCCCTCGTCGACTCTCTGCGGAGCAGCTATATGACTCCATCATTCTGGCAACCGGAGCACCGCGGAATCTGCCCGGTGTTCCGGCAGGCTTTCGAGCGGCTCAGCTTCCCGACCCGAACATAAACATTGCCTTTCTGGACATGTTCGGACGAGCCCCCCGAGAATCTCCCTGTGAGTGTGAACGCACCAGCGACGTCAGTCTTGGGCAGACCCTGAATATGGTCAACGGTGATCTCATCAGTAATGCGATCACTCATCCACAGGGGCTCATCGCCGCAGAAATCGCTGCGAATAAGACGCCCGAGGAACTCATCAGAGTTGTTTATCTGTCAGCCCTGCAGAGGTCTGTGACACCCGAAGAATTGTCTCGGGCAGTGGCATACTTCGCAGAAGCGAGTGAGCCTAAGGAGGCTGCGGAGGACCTCATGTGGGCGTTGATCAACAGCCCGGAATTCCTGTTCAATCGCTGATCGTCTCAGCAGACACTCGCGAATTTCTGTCGGCAGCCTGCGCCCCTGATCAGTCAGTGCGTTGAACAGACGCACTGACTGATGACCAGACGTTCTGATCCATCCAGCCTCCGCTGACGAATCTGACGATCGCGCGACCTGGGGCGCAATCTCACATCGAATACAGATCGCCGCTCGCGGCTTCGTCTTTCATTCAGAAGCATTCTGGATCGCTGCCAGAAGTCCTTCCAGCGTATGCTCCTCTGCTGAAAGGTGCACTTGCAGTCCGCACTCCACCGCTGCCGCTGCGGTCACTGGACTGATGCAGGCGATCCGGCTGCTCAGCTGTCCAGGATCACCTCCGGTTTCAATCAGCGCGGCTGCAAATCTGCGGGCGATGGAAGGGCTTGTCAGACAGACCCAGTCAACTTTCTGACGCTCCAGTTCGGCTGATGTGAATCCTTCAGGGATCTCAGCGTCACAATTCCTGTAAACCACGATCGACTCGAGTTCAATTCCGGCATTCTGCAGAATTTCCGGAATCACTTCCCGGCCACGATCTGCCCGAAACCAGGCGACAGGTCCGTTAACGCCACGCTCTGCCAGTTCCTGAGCAAGTGCTTCCCCACGATATGTCCGGGGCACAAGATCCGCCTGCAGACTGTATTCACGCAGGGCAGCAGCGGTGGCGGGCCCGATGCAGGCAAGTTTTGCGCCAGCAATCGCTCGAACATCTCGGCTGCTGGAAAACAATGCACGAAAAAATGCGTGCACCCCATTCACGCTCGTCCAGACCAGCCACGAAAACTCATGAAGTCGTGGCAGCACGGCAAGGACTCGTTGCATCTGTTCATCATCAATCGGCTCAATCGAAATCAGCGGAAATACCACCGGACGTCCTCCCGCCCGAGAAATCCTGAGAGCAGTTTCAGTGCACTGCTCCGCGGGACGCATGACCATGATTGTCCGGCCAAACAACGGCAACTTTTCAAACCACGATTTCTGCCCCCGCTGTTCCACAGTGGCCCCCACAACGATCAATGAGGGTGGCCGCATTTTCGCTTCAACCGCCGCAGCGGCAATGGAACTGAGCCGCCCGATCAGAACTCGTTGAGAAGGCAATGTTGCTTCTGAAATCACAGCAGTCGGCGTCTCTCCCGACATGCCATATTCAACAAGCCTGGCGGCAAGTTCCGCAATTCGACTCAGTCCCATATAGAACACAAGGGTGCCGGGGAACTTCGCAAGGCTTTCAAAATCGAGGCGTGGTGATCTGTCGTCAGCCTCCTGTCCCGTGACGAGGGCCACAGCAGACGACTGATCCCGATGCGTAAACGAAAAGCCCGCATACTCGGCCGCTGCCGTCGCTGCAGTGATCCCCGGCACGATTTCGAACTCAATTCCGGCGTCCTGCAACGCTGCGGATTCCTCGCTGCCACGACCAAAGATGCAGGGATCACCACCTTTGAGTCGAACAACCTTGAGTCCTGCCCGGGCCGCAGAGATCAGCCGCTCGTTGATTTCATTCTGCGGAACGATCAGAGTGGATCCGCGACGAGCCCTTGCGGTTCGTTCACAGTTTCCCTTGGCCATCCGCAGCAGGAGCGGATTCACCAGTCCGTCGTAAAGAACCAGATCTGCGTCTGCAAGCACTTCAGCGCCGCGCAATGTCAGCAAGCCCGGATCTCCCGGCCCCGCCCCGACAAGCCAGACCTTTCCTGCCTGCTGTACTTCTGATGTTGTCATTCCGAACAGATTCCTGGCAGCAGATCTTTCAGATGAAAATGGAACCGGCCCAGTTTGCCACCGTAATTACCTGCTGATATCAGCAGGATATCGCGAACTGCCACAGCAGCCTGCAATGCAGCTTTCATGGCTGCGGTCAATGCCTGCTCACTGAGACCATCAAAAACCAGTTCGTAGGTTGCCTGACAGTCAGCCGGGACTTCGCTGTCAACAAGCCCACGCAGTCCCGGACACCAGGCCTCATTCGTACTGGCACGAAGGGTGGGGTACTTCGAGCCGACCTTACTTCCAGACCTGACAATACCACCCGGAAAAGGCAGGATCACTTCCGAAAACTCGGCAACAGCTGCAACAGCATGTTCGGCTGCCAGCAGTGCTGCTGCAGGCGTTCGGCCGCAGATCAGCAGATTGCCTCCGGCAATCCCCTTCACTGTGCCGAATAAATCTTCGCAAACGAACTCTCCGTCCATCACGGGAATTCGCCAGAAACGACGATCACCCAGCTTCTTCGACTGCTGGAACCCATCACCGAAATAACGCAGGGATCCACCAATGGAAATCTGCCCTTCGCTGGTCACCGGAAGGCCGCTGAAACACGCGGTGCTGGGACAGGTCAGTATGCACTGCCCGGTGCGTTTCTGCACTGCAGACTCCAGCGATTTCCGGTCAAATGCAAATGCCAGGATCGAGACTCCCGGGCGTCCATCCGGCGTTTCGGAAGCATCGAGAGTGCGTTCCACCGCCGCTTCCACGTCACAGGCAATCACGCTGGTAGCGTTACCGCAGAACACCTGCGCCGCAATGCCCGCCCAGCGATGACTCACAGCAGTGACAATCAGACGCGTGGCTGTTGCCGGAAATGCTTCAGCAAACGTATCCGCAATGCGAACACCCTCAAAAAACAGTTCCTTCTGCGCACTACCGTTCATGATCACAACCACGCCATAACCGAGCGAAACAGACTTATTCGTTGGCAGCCCGAAACTTCTCAGTCAGACGTCCGCCACCCGCATCGTAACCACCCTTCGCGATGTGCAAAACACCCAGATGAGTCGAATCATGGAGCAATTCTGCGGATCCTGTTCAAGGTAATCCACCCCGATTCATTGTCTCTTTTCCCGCTCACGTCAGTGAATGCTCTCTGACGCTGTATTCAGATCAATCGTCGTATAAACTGCCCCAATGGCGGATAATGCACTGCGAATTCTTATACTGGATGGCGAGCTGACCTGTCGAGGATCATCTCTGCTGGCGCTCAGAATTGCGCGTGGACTTGAGAAACGCGAACTGGAAACCGCTCTGGTCTGCACAGGCAGCCGGGACATTGAGCCAGGCCTGCTGGAAGGTGTCCGGCTTCACAAGATCCCGGGCTATCCGCTTCCGCTCTGGGGACGCATCGTTCTGCAGTCCATGCGTCATCGACTTTCTGAACAGCCGCCAGACGTGATTCATCTGTTCGACAGTCGCTATCTGAATCAGGGAGTTCGACTGGCTTCAGCACTCAATTGCCCGCTGATACTCACCGTGAGCAGTCATGAGGACGCTGCGTTCGTCCGTTACCGCCGCCGCATACCGGTCGTCAGGGCCATACTGTCCGTCAGTGAAAGTGTCCGTCAGAGTATTCCTGCGTCACCGCTCACCGACAATGTCCTGCACCGCGTGATCCTTCCTGGCGTACAAATCCCGGAAACACCGATCGATGCCATTCTTGACGACGAACGTCCACCGGTGATAGGCATGGCTGGCCCGCTTGACGTCAGCAAGGGTGGCGCATTTTTTCTGCGGGCCTGTCATGAAGTCATTCGCCAGGGGCACCAGATCCGCATTGTCATTGCAGGTAGTGGTCCGGAAGAACATAACCTGAGAAGGCTCGCGGCCAGTCTGCAGATCTCCTCGGAACTGACGTTTGTCGACGGTGGCGTTTCAATGAAAGGATTTCTTGAGGCGATTGATATCTTCTGTATGCCTTCACTGCAGCAGGGGATCGGAGTTGTCATGCTGGAAGCGATGGCTCTTGCACGTCCGGTCATCGCCTCAGGAGTCGGCGGGCTGCTGAGTGTAATCCACGATCATGTCGACGGGATGATCGTTCCGCCTTCGAACAGCCACGCGCTGGCAGTTCGTATCGCGGGAATGCTGAATGATCGCGAGGGTACTCGCAGAATAGCACTTGCCGGCCAGAGTCTGGTAGCAAGTCGCTTCAGTGAGTCTCGAATGCTTGACGAGCTCATCGGCGTGTACCAGTCCGTTCTGAAGACCAGCAGTCACAACAACAGCGGTTTGGACGAGAAGTCCCGCGAATTCGTCAGCAGGCAAAAGTCGCCATGAGCTGGAGACTGATCCTCTCGGGTGCAGCGTCAACGTGGTGGACACTGTTTGCATGCATCGCGGCTGGTGCGGTCGCCTGGATTTCCATTCGCCTGCTGAAATGTGAACGTCAGCTTGTCAGTCCCGGGGTCTATCGCACACTACTTGTAATCCGATGCCTGCTGCTCGGACTGTTGCTGTTGCTGATGCTCCAGCCGATATTGACCAACCGACCGCATCGTTCTGAAAACGGCAGGCTGATCCTGCTGGCGGATGCATCCATGAGTATGCAGACGGTCGACCAGCACGCGTCGGCAGAAGAACGACTTCGCTGGGCGCAGACACTCGGCATGCTGGGAGATACCGCTTCTGGTGAATCGCCGGATGAATTGCCCGCCAGCGCAGGAGCAGCTCAGGCCGGCCGCAGCAGGACTCCCAGCCCCCGGATCGACGCTCTTGTGCAGGAAGCTGGCAGCAAAGTCGCCGGGATGACTCGACTCGAGATCATCCGCCAGCTGTTGTTTTCTCCACAGCGTTCTCTCATGGATCAGGCGGAACAAGCGTGGATTTGTGATCTGCGACTGTTTGCCGAACAGCAGAAAACAGTCACACGGGCCGAAGTACAATCCTCAGCTGGACTTGATCGCCCGGACCTGAATCCTGCACGAACAGATCTGCTCGAATCCCTCCGACAGATCACAGCCGAACCGGATGCAGATCGAATCCGCGGTATCATTGTGCTCTCCGACGGACAGCAGACAGAATCCGGGGATCCCCGCAATGAGGCAGCCCGGCTCTCAGCGCTCGGAATCCCCGTCTATGCGATCCCGATCGGCTCTGCCCGCCCGCCCACAGACCTGTCAGTCATCTCCATCAATGCTCCGGAGTCAGTATTTCTGAATGATACCGCCGCGGTCACCGCGGTGATCGGCACCGGCGGCTTTCAGGGACAGACGATCAGCGTTGAACTGCTGAAGGATGGAGTGATCACTGATCAGCAGGATGTGGTGCCGACAACCACGACAACGGAACTGTCATTTTCCGTACCTGCCGCAACAGCCGGAAACCACGAGTACACAATTCAGGTGTCTGGACAGCAGCAGGAAATCCGCAGTGATAACAACCTGCGAGCCTTCACACTGCAGGTAATCGACAGCAGTGCTCGAGTGATGCTCGTTGAAGGAGACGCACGCTGGGAATTTCGCTACCTCAAGAATCTCCTTGAACGTGATGAGCAGGTACAGTCCTCGAGTATCCTGCTGCACCAGCCGTGGCTCAAAATTCTGAATGAGCCCGGCTATGAAACGAAACTGCCGCCAGCGGAGTTGTTTCGAGAAGAACTTGCCCGCACCGACATTCTGTTTCTCGGAGATATCGCGCAGAACGACGTGGAAGATTCGGCAATCGCCATGATCGAGGATGCAGTGTCCAGCGACGGTCTCACGGTCATCATTATGCCCGGTCGCGATTCGTTGCCATGGCAGTGGACAAACAACGAACTGCTGGCAATGCTGCCCGTCCATTCTCCGCGGAGGATGATCGCCGAACAGTTCCAGCGGAGCCTGCCGGAACAGGATCCAACTGAGTTTCAGATGCTTGTCTCCCCGGTTGGCGCCGATTTTCCGATGCTGCAGAACTTTTTCGGACCACTGCAGTTCGGTCACAGAGAACCGCTCGATGGTCCGCAGTGGATCGCAACCGGTACACCAAAATCAGGATCCGTGACATGGGCATCAGCCGCGCTTCGCAGTGCCCCGGATGAGCAGTACCCGATGATTGTTCACCAGGATTATGGGTTCGGACAGATCATCTGGATGGGAATGGACAGTACCTGGCGATGGCGAAAACGAGCTGGCGACAGCATGCACTATCAGTTCTGGGGACAGTTTGTTCGCTGGGCCGCGCGAAACCGAGCTGCATCCGGAAACGATGATGTTCGTCTTTCGCTCTCACGATCTGTCGTTTCTCGAGGTGACTCTGTGACGGCCACTGTACGCTGGAATCGCCGACTGCAGCCCCGACTGTCGCAGACCCGTGTTGAACTTCTGCTGATCCCTGAGCAGCCCCTCGACTCAGAGCCGGCAGCAACAGGTACACGTTCCGTCAGACTCCAGCCGAGCAGCGAGCACCCTGAAAAATTCACAGCAGAGCTTACTGCCCTCACGGCAGGTACCTGGAACGTCGTTCTGCAGACAGACTCCGCACCGCTGCAGGTCCCTGACATCCGGACACAACTGATCATCCGTGACGAACCATCTGCAGAACTTGCCCGGATTGCCTGTGATCGGGATTTTCTGAAGGAGCTGTCCGTTTCCTCCGGAGGACAGATGGTTGAGATGTGGGACGCTGCAGATCTGCTGAGTTCACTGAAACCGGATACTGTTTCTGCAGAACTACTGACCGAATGGACGCTCTGGGATCACTGGTCTGTGCTCGTCTTATTCTCCGTCCTGCTGACGGCTGAATGGGTGATCCGTCGCACTTCCGGGCTCCCCTGATCGGACCCCTGTGCCTGGCTGCACCGTCACAATGGACTCTCTCCCTGCTCGACGCAGTTCCACCACGCAACCAAAGCCCAGCAGCACAACCATGACTCCCGAGATCTGCCAGCCCAGCAGGAATGAACGCGGCCGATATTCCCAGCGCACCAGCTGTCGCCCCGCCGACAGTTCAACTTCACGCAGCGGCAGCATATCGTCGGCCTCCGGGCTCGAATCTCTGTAAGAAGATTCAACGGCAGCCCCGGCAGTACTGACCTCAACGGTCCAGCCCGGATAGTCCAGTTCAGCCCAGATCAGCCGAGCCGACTTGCTCAGTTCAATTTCTGCCTGCAGCAGATTCGGTCGACGCTCATAAGTCAGGGAAACCACCGCATCGGCTGGCTCTGCACGAATCCGTGGTCGAGTGTCACTCAGGCGATAGAGGCAGCATGGACGATCGCCACGGCCCCAGACACGGTTCAGAAATGTGTCCGGTGCCTCATGCACCAGTTCAATCCCGGGCGATGGATTGCGAAGCTGCTCTTCGGTCAGAATGTGAGTTACCGAAAGCTGCTGCAGCTTCGTCATCTGCTCGGACGACGGAAATGGCTCGACAGAATCCGCAACAGCTCCCTCCAGAGCAAACTCCGGGGAAAAATACGCCGACGGTCCGATCCCAAGATACTGTGGAACACTGCTCACCCCGAACAGATTTCCGATGTTTGGCCCCGGGGCAAACAAACGCACTTCCCCCTGCTCACTCTCAGCTGCCAGACGCTCAGCAATCCAGCTGTCCTGCAGCCCCTCCCACGGAGGATTGCGCACCGGTTTTGCATCCGAAACCACAGCAGTCGACCACCGCGTGTCGAAAAATGCCGGTACAGAAAGTAACACCAGCATGATCAACTGAACCAGCAGCGAGCGTCGGTGAACAAACTGATCGATGACCATTCCGGACAGGACAGCGACAGCCATCGTTGACGCCATCGTATAGCGCCCCGGCCCCATGAACCACGCAAACCCCGGCAGCCTGCCCGTCAGCGGCAGCAAACACCCCGTCGCATAAACGAGACCGAGGGCCCCCACCAGCAGCCAGAACTTCCACGCTCGATTGCGCAACCGATAGCGGATCCGGAGGCGACACAACATCAGACACAACGTCAGAGGAATCAGACCTGGATAGAAATGCGCTTCCACTGCATTCGTTGGCGCATCAACCAGTGCTGTCAGTCGCTGCACAGCTGCCGTTGCAAGCAGCTCCGGAGAATGCCAGTAAGACCACCCGGCGATCGTCTGAGTCAGATAGAACGGTGGCATGTGCCCATAGCCAACGTTGAAAACACTGAAAGTGCCATCCCTTTGGCTGATACGCTGCAGTTCCAGCGTTGGCAGTACCTGAATTGCTGTCGTCAGAAACGCACAGATGATTGCCAGCGGTACAAGTCCTGCCACACTCCGGCGCGTTCCACTGCCGGAGCCACTAACAATCGTTCGAGCTGCCAGCAGCAGACATGTCAACTGAGTGATGAAGGCGAGTGCGAAATGCCCCGCCAGCAGATGCAGAGCAAATCCTGCGACACAACCCGTGAATCGAATCAGCGAGGGACGCTGCAGCAGCCGCTGCGTCTGCCACAGACAAAACGGGAACCAGACACCGCCGATGATGGACCATTCCAGTGATGCTCGTGCTGGAAACCAGCTGTAAACGAACACAAGCGACGCAAACAGAGCGGCAACGTTCTGCAGCCCCTCAGATCTGGCAAATCGCCAGGCAAATACGCCGGCCAGCCAGTAATGCAGCAGAAACGAGAGATGGTAAGCCTGATGAGCATCGAGGGGAAACAGCAGCAATGCCGCCGGATAAAAAACACCGCCCTGGCTTTCTGCAAGCAGGGGATAACCGAGGGCAGTCCGATCATGCCACAGTGGAATCCTGCCTGCGGCAAACTCCTCACTCATGAACTGCTTTTGCGGCAGAAAATACGGGTACGTATCGCCGCCGACCAGCCCCGCTCCCTGCAACACCGACAACCAGCAGCAGATAACGCCTGCGAGACTGAACAGGACTGCGACGAGCCAATCCCTCCAGCGAACATCCATCGCGGTCTCCGTTGAATCAGAGACGAGAAGTCAGCCTGACAACGATCATGTCACGTCCGCATCAAAGACGCGTACCTGGGCCCAGGAGTCCCGATTGGACTGAATGAAGCTCAGATGATCAGGAGCTGTCTGATAGGCGTCGTGAGATGCACGCGAGTCAAAAACGACGTTCAGACAGACATGAAAGTCCCTGTCGTTGACAGGGCGATCGTATTCCGCAGCCAGCGAACCCGCATAGAATGAAACCACGCCAGGATGATTCCGAAGATACCGATGGCACTCGCTGACAAGGTGACTGATGTTGGCTGCAGTGCCTTCCTTCAGAGTAAAGAACACAATGTGTGACAGGCATGACTGAGACATTGGTGGATTTCCGGACAGAACAGATTGACAGATGGAAACAGGCAGCAGGAAACGCCGCGGAGCAGCATTACAGAACGACCGTGGCTGTCTGACAGCTACGACGCACGACCTTCTTCGTCTTCGCGACGATTATTCTCAAACAACTCATTCTGCACCGGGATCAGACATCCCAGAATCGACCGCAGCACTTCTGACGGTGAACCGTTTGCATCAACATGATGGATAATTGAAGCGTCGTACTTGTCGAGCACCGGTGCGGTGACCTCGTGGTAAATCCGAAACCTGTTGCGAATCACATCTTCATTCGCATCGTCAATTCGATTTTCCCGTATGGCCCGACGTCGAATTCGGTGAATCATGTCCTCTTCGTCAGAACATCGCAGATAGATCACTTTCCGGATATCCAGATACTCCTCAACCAACTGCACCTGGTGCACGTTGCGAGGCATCCCGTCAAGGATCAGCAGGTCTTCCCGCGGTTTGAATCTTGAGAGGGCTACGTATGCCTCAACGGCCTTGCGCCAGATCTTGATCGTGGTGTCGTCTGGCACCAGTTCGCCACGCGAAATATGTCTGTACACTTCCTTGCCGTCCGTGGAGCCAATGTCAATTGATCGAAATACATCCCCCACGGACAGGTGAAAGAATCCAGGAATATTTGCAAGGATGCCACCCTGTGTTCCTTTTCCTACACCAGGCGGCCCGAACAGCGGCACGCATACATATCGTCGTTGCATAGGATTCTTTCCGCGTGTAACGGTAGCTGGTATTCGTAAGCCGACCCGGATACATGAGCCTCGAAGTGAACATCACACCAATTGCTCAGCAATGCTGCAAGTGACTACGAGGCCGAGGATTATGGCACGATCCTGGAGCCCGGGCCAGAGGAAGACGCACAACCCGATCACTGTATTTGCACTTCTCAACATCGCAAACGATTGCAAACGCAGAGTTGCTTTAATCGGTCACCGCAATCAACTCCGCATCGCAAGTCTGATCACTCCACTTCATCTCCGCAATTCCCCGCCTCTCCCGCTGCGGACTCGACCGCACGGCTTCCGGTCTTCAGATAACGGGCGCGCTGAGCCGCATATGTTGCTGGATCAACGGAGATCTCTCCGGCGCCACCGACCTTCCCTGCATCAAACAGCTTGCGCAGAAAGGGGACGCACCAGCCACATCCAGTACCGGCACCGCCACACTGGCTGACTTCACTCGGTACTCGGGGCTGATGTATTCGAATCCAGTTGGTCACCTTCCGCCGCGTGACGTGAAAACAAAAACAGAGTTTCTCATCCGGTTCCATGGGACGCCCTCGGAAGAAGGTCTGGTTCGGCCTGTTCCTTTGAACCATCGGGGCATTGCAGGTAATCTGCCCCGGGTTCCTGCGATCTGAAGCGGGCATTCTGGCATTCTGTGAACACTGCATGCAAGGCCATCAACAGATATGGCCGCCTCAACTGGAGTCTGCTCATGGTTACAGTCACGCGGATCCTTTCGGTCCTGTCCCTGCTGACGTGCCAACTGCACTGCTCCTTTGCCCAGTCAGTACCGCTCGGGGAATTCTTCCCGTTCTCGACACCGTCCGGCACGATCATCGCCGCAGGAGGTGGTGAACTTCCGCAGGAGATTACTGATTTTCTGAAGCAGAGAATCAACGCCGATGCTCCGCTGCTGATCCTTCCAGACGCTGGCGAAGATCCCATCACCGAGTCCGCTGCCGCAGAAGAACAATTTCGGAGTGCAGGAGTCGAACACATCCTCGGCCGGAAGGAATCGCTGACACCTCACTTACGGGAACAGATTCTCGAACAGACGCTCACCGCCGGCGCCGTCTGGATCTGTGGTGGTCAGCAAAGTCGTCTGGCCGAAGTGTGGAAGGATACCGCGTTGCCAGCTCGATTACGCGATGTGATCACACGCGGCGGAATCGTTGCCGGAACCTCTGCGGGGGCTGCAATCATGACCGCAACAATGATCGCCTCCGGAACCGATGTCCCTGTCATGGGTACCGGCTGGGATCTGATCCCGGACGCGATTATTGACCAGCATTTCTCTGAGCGAAATCGACTGCCACGCAGTCAGCTTGCACTGCAGCACAATCCCGGGCGTGTGGGAATTGGAATCGACGAGAATACCGCGGTGATCATTGTGGGCAGGCGTCTGACCGCCAGCGGAAGCGGAACCGTCTCCATCATGCTCCCGGCCGCAGAACAGCGACCTGCTTCCGTGACCACGCTTGCAGCCGGTGATTCCGCGGACCTTGTTCAACTGCGGCGAGCAGCCCGCCAGCGAACAGCAGCTCTGCCACAGAGAAACCCTCTTCCCGATCCGCTGGTGCCCCACGGCTCTCTGATCATTGTCGGGGGTGGTGGAATGCCGGAAGAAATCGTGGAGCGTTTCATCTCCCTTGCTGGTGGGCCGGAGGCAAAAATCATCGTTCTGCCAACCGCCTATCCGCCTGCAGGAACAGACACCCGAGTCCCGCGATTTCTGGAAGACGCAGAGATCAGCAGCGTCACAGTGCTTGCTCAACGTGGGCCTGAAGAGATTGCCACAGAGGAGTTTCAGACCGCGTTGCAGGAAGCAACCGGGATCTGGTTTGGAGGTGGACGGCAGTGGAACTTCCTTGATGCCTACGAAACCACCGCTGCGCTGACACTCTTTCGTGCCGTACTTCAACGAGGCGGTGTCATTGCGGGCAGTTCTGCGGGCGCAACCATTCAGGGGGATCTGCTTGTGCGTGGACACCCACTCGGAAACACCATCATGATCGCCGAAGGCTATGAACAGGGCTTCGCATATCTGCCTGGATCTGCCATCGATCAGCATTTCACGCAGAGAAACCGGCAGCCGGATTTGCTTCCGGTCATCCGAGACTATCCTCACCTGCTGGGAATCGGAATCGACGAAGCAACCGCTCTGGTTGTCTCCGGGAATACGGCAGAAGTGATCGGTGAACACGCAGTGCACCTGCTCACCAGTTCCGCCATCGCCGATCTCCCTCAACTGGAATCAATCGATCCAGTCGATGCGGCAAATCTGTATCGCACCATTCCATCAGGAGACCGCGTCGACCTTCGCGCGTTTTACCCGAGTCGCTGACAACCGCAGCCCCGCGCCAGCAGATACATGGCTGACCACGCTCGACAACGAGAAGGCGCAGCAATGAGCCTGCTGCAGATTCTCAGCCGCTTCCGGCAGCATCCGTATTGATGTCAGCCCCGGCGAAACGGCAGTCGAAGAGTGTCGTCACACCTTGCAGCGATTGGGGATGAACTCCCTTGCGAATCTGCACTCGCCAGCGGAGCTGTGTCTGAGCATTCAGAGCCGCAGGGATCTCCTCCGATGCGACCCAGGTTTCCATTTCCTGCCCCGGCGCCAGAACTTTCCCCGCATTCTGTCCGCTGAGTACAAGGGGATCATTACGACTGTGATGAAAATTCAGCACCCGCGATGGCTTTTCGTCTGCGGCAGACCAGACCCATAACGCACTGTTCACCAGCGTCTCTTCATCCGTTGAATACGGCGGATATCGATGTGACATCAGGTCCGCATCAAATGGAGGAAAAGATGACTCTCGCGACACATTTCGGATGCGGATCCACATCTTGAGTTTTGGCTCCATGTCCGCTGCCTCCGCTGCTTCGATCCGCTCATGCGTCTGGAAATCCTCAAAGCTGAGCGTTTCTCGACTGACCCGCAGCGGAGTCACCTCGATGTCTCCGAATCGACGCGTCTGGCCC
>JALQUR010000263.1 GCA_023260695.1 Planctomycetaceae bacterium | reverse complement strand
GACCTGTCTAACGACGGCACTGATCTGTCAGAAGTCGCTGAAAAACGGGTCTCCTTTGCAGAACCCATTGCCGAGTATGACGACGGTACTGTCTCGCGTCACCCTATGGTGCATGCCATGGTTGCTAGCACTCCCGATGATCGATCCGCTGCGGCGCACATCACCACCGTCGTCAACCCGCCCCGCAATGCCGCCGCGGATTCGCACATCACCGCGTGCGTCCACCTTCCCCACAATGCTGCCGCTGCGGCGAATTGTTCCATCGCTGTCAATGTGACCCACGATGCTGCCTTTTACGCGGATGTCGCCACTGGAATCAAATCGTCCCACAATGCTGCCTTTGACACGGACGCTTCCGTCATCGTCAACGCGAGCCACGATGGAACTGCCCTTGCGAATATCCACACCGGCGTCCGCAGGAATGCACCACGCAAAACACGACAACAACAGCAGACAACGCAGAGTCAATGACATCGCAGAACACTCCCTGTACCAGAACTGAACCGGCAAGAACTGAACCGGCAGAACTGAGCAGCAATAACTGAGCAGCCATAACTGAGCCGGCCGGCCCGTGCGGGACCAGTACTGTGCGGGGCCGGAACTGTGCGGGGCCGGAACGTCGCCGACATAACCCCACAGCCCGCATACCGCCGCCTGCCTACGAATTATTCGCAGCTGGCTCTGACGGGACGACCGGTTTGTTCACAGAATCCCCTTGCTGCTCCGCCGACTTCTCCGCAGGTACCGTCTCTCTCACGGGCGGCTGTGCCACCGGCTTCCGCTGCGCCGCAGGTTGTGGCGGCTTTTTGTCCCAGCTCTGCTGATTCGCCTGCACATCCTTGCCGGGATCCTTTGGTACCGGAACATTCCGGTCACGCATGATCTGTTCCAGACACACAATGGTCGCGGTATCCGGCCGAAAGTTTCCTTCACGGTAACCGTGAGCAATGATCAGGGGTGTCCAGCCCCAGCGGTTCGACTGATTCCACGTGCCAATGTCAGCGCCCCGTTCCACCAGCTCGTGTATCAGCTTCGGCCAGTTCTGGTAGGACGCACCATGCACAACCGTCTCGCCGTTGGCATCCACCACATTCAGATCCAGCCCCAGCTCCAGCAGTCGCCCAATCACGGCGATCGCCTGCTCCTCAGTACCGGCCGCCTCCAGGCCACTGCCCAGATCACCAATGCCTGCCGCTGCCAGCATTGCCGTGGAGCCATCCTGATTGGGAATCGTCGGATCGGCGCCCAGCTCCAGCAACAGCTCCAGCAATGGCAGGTCGCCCGTCTGAGCAGCCAGCACAAACGCTGTGCATCCGGTGGTGGTGAAATCTGCAAACCCCGAGCGTCCTTTCGCCAGACGCAGGTTAATCTCCGCACCGTGCTCAATCAGGCAACGGACAAACTGCAGCGAACCAAGCGATCCGGAACCCACCGGCGGAGGATCACCGTCGCCACGCACCGGTTTCCGCACCCAGGTCACCGCGTGCAGCGGCGCATGCCCCGCCGGCTGCAGATTCGGGTCAGCCCCGGCCTGCAACAGTGCCGCTGCCGTTTCAAAGTGACCGTTGCTGACCGCCAGAAGCAGTGGATTCGGTCCGCGATTCCGTTTCTCTCCGCTCATCGGAGCGTCAACATCCAGTCCCCGCCGCAGCAATGCCAGCGCCGTCTCTGTGCGTCCTTCACGAACCGCGAAGAAGAGCGGTGTCCAGCCGTTGCTCAGTGGAGTCGTCAGGTCAGCACCCGCCTCCGCCAGCAGCTCCACCGCTTCCGTGTTCCCCTCCGCGGCCGCCCACATCGCTGCCGTCTGCTGACTCTGTTCCCGCGCATTCACATCCGCCCCGGCAGCCAGCAATGCCGACACAACGTCCGCATTCCCGGTCCGAGCAGCAGTCATGAGCGGCGTCTCCTGACCCGATCGAGTCAGTGTGACGTCAGCCCCCGCCTGCAGCAGCAGCCGCACCACCTCCGCCGCTCCCGCCTCACACGCCAGCGGCAGCGGACGCTCCTGGTACTCCGTCACAGCATTCACATCAGCCCCGGCCTGCAGCAGCAGCCGTACTGCGTCCGCCTCACCGTGCCACACTGCCCAGTGCAGGGCCGTCATCCCATCGGGCTGCGTCTGATTCACGTTCTGACCGGCGGCCAGCAACCCGGCAAGTTCCTGCATTCGTCCCGCTTCGGCCGCGTTTGCCAGCGGCGTTGCCACCGCATCCTCCGCAGCAATCGGCTGCAGATACGCCAGCGACACCCCGCCGGCAAGCAGCAGCCCGCCAAGCAGCCGCAGCAGCAACAGTCTCCGGATTTGATCCCGCATCAGGTAAACTCCTGGCACACTTCAAGATTCAGATCGAAACCGGCTCAAACAACTGCCGCACTTTCCCTGTACTGTCGGCAAACCGCTCCAGATCAATGCCCACCCGATCCAGCATCGTCAGATGCAGGTTGGCCAGCGGTGTCGGCTGATCAAAGGCCAGATGCTGACCACCCTGCATGCGTCCGGCAGCACCACCGGCCACCACAATCGGCAGGTTCAGATGGTCGTGCAGGTTCGGATTCCCCATGCCGCTGCCATACATATACAGCACATGCTCCAGCAACGTGCCATTGCCCTCGGGAATCTCCTGCAGCTGCTGCAGGAAATCGGCAAACAGCGAAACATGAAAGCGGTTGATCTCCGCCACCTTCGCGATCTTTTCCGGATCGTTGCCATGATGCGTAAGCGGATGATGCGGTTCGGTGATCCCGATCTCCGGGTACGTACGATTGCTCGTCTCCCGCGCCATCTGAAAGGTGATGACGCGCGTCAGATCACCCTGCAAGGCCAGCTTCTGCAGGTCGAACATCAGTCGCGCGTGTTCCCCATAAGCCGCCGGCACACCCACGGGCCGATCCAGATCCGGCAGCTCGTTCTCAGCCACGCCTGCTTCCGCGCGCTGAATTCGACGCTCAACGTCGCGCACCGCATCCTGATACTCCACAATCCGCTGCTGATCCTGCGGCCCCAGAGTGTTCTTCAGCCGCACGAATTCGTCCCGCACGGCGTCCAGCAGACTCGCCCGCCGCTGCAACGCAGCCCGGCGATCCGCGGCACTGCCGCCTTCCCCGAACAGCTGCTCAAACACAATCCGCGGATGCGCCTCCGGCGGGAGCGGCGTGGTGGGCGAAGACCACGACAGACAATTCTGGTACACGCAGGCATACCCGTTATCGCACTGGCCAACCGCAGCGATCAGATCCATCGACAGCTCCAGCGATGGCAGCTGAGTATCACGCCCCAGCACACTGGCGGCAATCTGATCCACGGTGACCTGTTCAAAGGTTTCATCGAGCTTCACATAGACGCGCGAGTCACCAATGTTGAAAACAGCCCACTGAAGCTGGTCACCTTCTTGGACCAAAGCAGCACCCGTGACTGTTGTCCCCGCACCCTGCTGATCTTCGGTGAGCTTGTTACGCAGGTCCACTACCGACATAGCCAGTGCCATCTCGAGGGCGTCTAAGTCAGCGAATCCTGGCTTCTCCAAGCCGGCAATGCGCTGCACGACACAATCGCTGGCAATGTCGCCGGCACTGTGGCCACCCATGCCATCTGCCA
>JALQUR010000246.1 GCA_023260695.1 Planctomycetaceae bacterium | reverse complement strand
GTCCTTGTTCTCCTGGGCCGCGCGGAGCGTCCCCTTCACCCGGCCCCCCATCAGACTGGCCTTGAAAAAGCTCCCGTCATTCAGAAATGCGTCGACCAGAAAATCCACATACAGCAGCGCCAGAACAGATGTCAGCACCTGCCAGCAGAAAACACGCAATGGATTTTGTTCCAGAACAATCTGCACTCCACAGGACTCAAACAAATCAACGAATGCCTCGCCGTTCGGGGGATGGAATTCATGCAGAATGATCCGATAGCTGCGCGTCTCGTCTGGCTGCAATAAAAGCTGGCGTCCAGCCTTCGGCCACGAATCATTACTGCTGACCACGGAAATCCAGACCGGCCCCGGGAGCTCATTCATTTCCATCGCGTTGCTGGAATTGTTCCGCACTTCCACGACACAGCTATTGTCACGGAGAAATGAAATCACCCCCTCGCTCAACCCGAGCGGACGATCAGTCAATCCGTTGATCAGCCCCGCTGTCGTGGGGAGCGGCCTCCGCAGGCGAACAGGCGGATCATGCTGTGGAGGCAACTCGGCTCGGATACAGGCTTCACCCGGACACCCCGGGACAACACATCGACCTGTCCAGTTCTTCGCCGCATACCAGCCTTGACACGATGCACAGCGAACACAGTCGACAGCATCACCATTCATGGAATTCTGAAGGCGTTCAAAACTACGACTGCAGCGAGCAACATCGGTGTCCATCAATCCTCGTTCCCTTGATTGCGCCGTTCACACCAGCCGCTTCCACGAACCACGCTGCGCAAACGCTGTTCACAAACTAAAACAACAAATCAATGCCGGAAAAACTCTCGCGTAACCTCAGCTTTCCGTCTTCAGTCACACGAACGCCGGTCAGGTCAAGCTTCCGCAACTGCTTCAGGGCAGACAAAGACGGCACCGAACGCTCAGTAACCCGCGTCCCGCGAAGGCTGAGCTCCAGAAGCTGTGGCGTTGCCGCGACAAGCTGCTCGACAGCAGCGTCATCAATCGGACATCCCTCGAGTGACAGCTTGCGGATTCGCGGGCACTCACCCAGCAGAGGCAACCCATGCCCCGTCACATCACACCCAATCAGCGTGACATTCCGCAACAGCGGCAATTGTCTCAGCACGCTGAATATGGCGTCGGTGAACATCGGCGACTGCAGTTCAATACTCACGCACTGCAGGCATTCAGAGAGCTGAGGCATTCCAAAACTTTTCAGATCCTGCAGATGCCTATCCGCCGCAGCTGCATCACTCCATCGAAACGATCGAATCCCGCCCGTTGTCGACCGTGTCACCTGTGGTGGCCCCGGCATGACTGAACAATCAAGTGCTGCTACGGCAGCGTCGCCAACTAAATCGGAACCATCCCCGCCACCAGAAACAACCGCGGTCGTGTCAATACCCCCCGAATCCAGATTCCGCAGACACCCTCGCATCGCCGCAGCAAATTCCAGCATATTCGAATATCGCTGCGAAGGAGCCAGCTGAGTAGCTCGATCCACAAGCTCGCGAACCTCCGTGGGAATCTGCAGCATGCTCGTAAGTTGTGCCCGAAATCGTCCAGTGACCATCCACGCCAATGTTGCCCCCAGAGCATAGATATCAGCCCGTCCATCAACCGCTGACGGTGCTGTAAACTGCTCCGGAGCCATGAACGGACGAGAGCCAGGGGCGGCGTCTGTCTGATGCAGATTCTGCACATCTTCAGATGTTGCCCGCACGATCCCAAAATCCACGAGTACAGGACACTGATCTGAATCGCGAATCATGATGTTGCTGTGCTTCACG
>JALQUR010000223.1 GCA_023260695.1 Planctomycetaceae bacterium | reverse complement strand
CGGGCGACAGCTGATCGAGCAGTCGATGGGGCTGGGGACTCAGGACAGTTTTCATATTCAGCGGATTACTCAGGAACTGCTGGACCGGCAGTCCGAGCTGAATGAGCTGCGGCAGCGATACGGAGCTCGTCATCCGCGGATTGTCTCACTGGAATCTGAGATTGCCGTCAAGGAAGAATACCTCCTGCAGTTTCCTGAGATGCAGCGTCGCAAGACTGATGACCTGACTCGCCAGGTTCTGGCACCGCGGCTGGTGCAGTATCTGAATCAGCATGTGCAGTCAGCGGAACAGGGTGAGCAGGCAATTCTGGACCGACTGCTGACAGAACAGCAGAAAGCTCAACGGATTTCACAGACGCTGACACGACTTGACGACCTCGGCCGCCGCATCAACGCCCTGTACGAACAGCAGGCTTCGCTGCAGTCCCATGCGGATGGTATCGGGCTGAACAAGGATACGTTTTTGAGTACACGCGTTGCGAGTCGGCCGACGGTTCCCCTGAAGCCCGTTTCGCCCCGGTTGCCGATCATTGCAATCCTGTCGATGATGGTGGGAGTGTCTCTGGGGCTGGCAGCAATCTGGGTTCTGGACATCCTTGACGATCGATTCCGCACACCTGAAGAGCTGAAGCTGCAGCTGGATACTCAGGTTCTGGCGATGGTGCCGCGGCTGGAAGAGCTCAGTGGTACGGGTTTCGGTGCGGTGATGTGTCACAGTCGTCCGCACTCCCGTGAAGTGGAGGCATTCCGGGCCTTGCGAACCAGTGTTGACTTTTCCCCGCAGGAATCGAGTCGCATGGTGGTGACCAGTACAGAGCCGGGTGACGGGAAGACGACGGTCTCGTCCAATCTGAGTGTCGCGTTTGCTCAGTCGGGAAAACGCACACTGGTGATCGATGCCGACATGCGAAGGCCGGGGCTTTCCACAATGCTGGGCATGCGGGACGACACGGGTCTGTCACAGATTCTTCGCAGTCAGGAAGATCTGGAGACGGCCATTCAGGCGAATCTGAGGACTACAGAAGTGGATCGTCTGGATGTGATTTCCTGCGGACCGCGGCCCACAAATCCGGCGGAGCTGCTGGCGTCCGAGCGTTTTGCAACATTGCTGTCGTGGGCCGAAACCCGCTATCAGCAGATTGTGATTGATGCGCCACCGGTTCTGGCAGTGAGTGACCCGGCAATTCTCGGACGACTCGTTGATTCTGTGGTACTGGTGGTGCGACCGGACAAGGACCGTCGGCGAATGGTGATTCGAGCGGCGGAAACACTGCGGACGCTCGGATGTTCACTTCTGGGTGTGGTGGTGAATCACCTCAGCACATCGGAAGCCGGCGGCTATGGCTATGGCTACGGCTATGGTTACGGCTATGGCTACGGGCATGACCACCACGACGGTGATGAACATGAAGTGCATGAGGGGCGATCTTCGGCCACGGCCCTCTACGAATTGTCGCTTGGTTCTGATCAGGCCGGCGAGGACCGCCGTTCGGTGTCACGGGCGGCGTGATGGGTGCAGGCCTGCGGGCCGCAGAAGCGGGTTAAGTCATGTCGAGGAAGAAAGCACGATCAGGACGCCGTTTCGGTTATGCTGCATCCTCGTTGCAGCTGACGACGCTTCTTGCCCGGCCATTCCTGCTGAATCTGACAGACCTGATCTTACTGTTGTTGCTGACGGTGCTGCCCTTTGTCATGGGCGGCCGCGAGGCTCCCGGGCACTGGCTGCTGATCAGTGGTTCTCTGCTGCTGGGCGGTGTCTGGTGTCTGTACTGTGGATTCTCCGGAGGGCGGCTGCGGCTGACAGCACTGGAGCCACTGCTGCTGCTGGGTCTGCTGCTTGTCTGGGGGCAGACTCGCGAACTGACTTCCGAACAGCTGCAGCAGCTTTCGCCCACAACGGCCTACCTCACGCCGGCATGGGCTGACAGTCAGCTGGAGACTGCGGCGGAAAGCTGGAGTACGATCAGCTTTTATCCCTCCGAGACGCAGCATGCTTTCCTGATGCTGCTGGCGTACGGAGTCTTCGGGCTGGTGCTTGCTCAACGGCTGCGGCGCGAGCAGGATTGCTATCTGCTGTTGCGTCTGATCGGCATCAGCGGGCTGGCGATGGCGTGTTTTGCCATTCTGCAGCTGCTCCTCACCAACGGGAATTTCTTCTGGTTCTACGAGCACCCTTACACGGACACTCGGGAGGTGCTGAAGGGCGCGTTCACCAATCGCAACCACTTTGCGCAGTATCTTTCTCTGGCAGTTGCCGCATTGCTGTGGTGGGCACTCTCCCGGCGCAAGGACACGACCCTGCGGCATATTCCTGGCTTATCGGCACGGACGCGTGATGCCAGCAGTACTGTAATTCCCGCTCAGGTACTGACTCCGGGAACGGTAATGCTCATTGCTTCGGCAGCGATACTGCTGGTGTGCACAATGCTGTCTCTGTCTCGAGGTGGCATGGTTTCCACAGTGTGTGTCTGTGCGCTGATATTCCTGCTGCTGTGGCGGCAGCGTCAGGGGTCGGCGGGACTGGCAATATCACTCCTGCTGCTGGGGGGGCTGGCGATCGGGGCCATTATCCTGCCGGGTGGCGACGAGTTTGAACAGCGTGTATCGCAGCTGGCCTCGCTGGACGCAGATGTCATCGATGCTCTGAATGGGCGGCGGTCGATCTGGGATGCTGATCTGCGAGCGATTCGTGAGTTTCCATGGCTGGGAACAGGAATCGGCACTCAACGGTTTGTTTACGGCATCTACATGGAGAATCTTGCGGACTTCAGCGAATTCACGTTTACCCATGCCGAGAGCACGTACATCAATCTGGCGCTGGAGGCGGGACTTGCGGGGCTCGGGCTGCTGGCACTGGGGCTGTTCCTTACGGTGGTCCGGCTGCTGAAGTTTGTGCTGTGTCATCAGAACGAACGATCGGCAGCGGCTGCAGCGGCTCTGGCAGCATTACTCGGCGGTATGGCACACGCAAGTGCAGACTTCATCTGGTATGTGCCGGCTGTCGTCATCACAACGACGGCTTTTGTCATGACGGGGATTCGTCTGAGCCAGGGGTTTGCAGAAGATGGTGGCCTGCCCTGCCCGCGTCTGATCTGGATGGCCTGCGGAGTCGGCTGTCTGCTGCTCCTCGGAATGGTGCAGCCGGAGCTCAGTCGCCGCATGCAGTCTGAGCATTATTACTATCGGTATCTGACCGCGGAAAAGAACAGCCGTGAAGTGCAGGAAGCTGTTGAAGACCATGCGTTTTCGGAGTCCGAAACGCTGGTGTCGGCCGTGGACCCCATGTGGGATCGGATCGAGCAGAGCGCGCCGGATTCCGTAGCCGATTATGCAGCCGATGCCGGCAGTAGTGAGAGCGAAGAAGCCGCCGAGGAAGAACTGCCCGAACTGGCGGCAGAGGTGGATGAGGTCCAGCATCTGCGGGATCAGTTAACGCTGCTGATCAACGCGTGGAAAGCAGATCCTCGTAATGCAGAGGTGTGTCTGAGAATTTCCTATCGCAGCCTGCGTTTGTTTGAATTGCTTCAGACGGATGCAGCGAATCCATACAAGCTGATCGAGATTCGTGATGTTGTGAAGTCGTCCGGTTTTGCTGATTCTGCAGCTGCCAGGGACTTCCTGAATCGAGCAGTCGGGAATAATCTCAGGCTGGCACTGCTGGCCGATTCGATGGCGCGTCGTTCACTGGCCCTGTGTCCGCTGCTGCCCGAAGCATATCGGCAGCTGATTCAGACCGGGTTTCTGCAGCATCACGAAGATCCCCTGCGGCCCCGCATGATTGCTCAGGCGATGCGGCTGGGGAAATACGATCCTGATACTCGTTTTGCAGTCGGACGGGCATTGTTCCTCGATGACAGACCTGAGCAGGCGATGCAGCAGTGGAAACTGGTTTTTCACTCAAACAGCAGTCAACGGAAGCGACTGCTCAAAGTTCTGGCAGGCAACTTCTCAGTCAATATTCTGACGGAATTCGAGCCCACACTGCTGGAGGCTGCGGATGTGCTGTCTGCCTACATGGAAGCGGGCCGCCCGGAGGACCATGTTCAGCTGATCGACTTCGTAATTGCTCAGACCGAGTTCCTGCATCCATGGGATGGCGAAGAAGTGCAGGAGGAGATGGACTTTGTGCATGAACATGAGCAGTACCTTGATGTGGTCATGCTGGCATACCGTATGGCGTATCAGCTGCAGGATTCGAAAAGAAGTGAGCTGTTGCTGCGGCGTGCGATCACCTGCAACACCACAGCGGAAGCCCCTCGACGCGGCCTCGGACTGCTGATGATGGAGCAGCAGCGTTATGCGGAAGCAGAGTCTCTGTTCATGCAGTGCTATGAGCTTTCTCCGGGTGACGTGAAACTGGAGGAACTGCGACGGGAGTGTCGCCGGCTGCGGCAGACGCAGAACCGCCAGCTGAGAAATGTCACCTTCGGTGAGTCTGAGCCGATCGTGACGCCATGATCCGCCCCAGCCGGTACAGGCCGGAACTGTGGCGTCTGGAACGCTGCTTCTGACAGAATTCGGCAGATTCTCGGCCCGATAATTCCTATGCTTTACGTTTCAGGAAACAGGGCGGCTGTAATGCCCTCCGCCCGCGGGACTGGATTTGAAGTTGCAGGAACGGCTGTCGCAGGGGTCTGACAGACGATGCGGCCAGGAATCACGTTATGGACTCCGAACAGGTGAATCTGCCGATTCAGATTCAGGAACTTCGGCAGCACCAGCACGAAGTGGTGCAGGTACGGACACGGATGCTGCAGATCCGGGAAGAGCTGCGTAAGCTTGATGAGGAGCAGCGCGAGCAGCTGGATCAGCTGACCGCCAGAATGGATCGCGGGCAGGATGAACGGCTCCGCACGGCGCAGGATGAGTATTCAGAGCAGCTGCTGCGGATTGAAGCGGACCTGCAGTCTGGCCTCGAGGCTGCGGAACGCGACAGTCGGGAACTGCAGAGTCAGCAGGAAGCGAAGTTTGAGCAGCAGCAGCAGGAAATTCGCCATCATTTCGACGGTGAGTTGTGGGTCCTGCGATCTGTGCTTGACGAGTCGCGAGAAGACAGCCCGATCAGCGCAGCGTCACGCGCTCGGGATGCACTCGAAACACTTGAGAAGACGATCCGGCAGCGTTGTGTGGACCTTGAGCAATGTCGCGAGGAGCTGGCGGCTTATCTTCGTTCCTGTCACTCCGCAATGGATGAGACGGTACCACCGGCAGAGGTGTCTGTACCCTCTGCAGATGCGGCTCGACAGCGAATTCAGGAGTTGTACGATCAGTGTTTTGCGGAGACGGCTGCGATCTATGCGATGAGCCTGCCGCAGTGGGTGCAGGGGATCCGTGTACTGCTGATTCCACTGGTTTTGTTCCTGGCCGTGCTGGTTTCGGTGACGTTTACAAAGGCCGATCCGCAGTCCTTCGTCACGGCAGGACGGAGCGAAGCGGACTGGGAGTGGCTGGGTGTTTCGGCTGTGATTGCCGCCGCCACGGCATTCCTGGTGACCATGATCCTGGTGCTGATTGTCAAGGGGCGACTGAGCCGCGGCTTTGAGGAGATTCTGCAGGCTGCGTCCAATGCAGCGGCTCTGGAAACCTACTGGAGTCGGCAGAGCTGGAAGCAGCAGGAGCAGCTTGAGGCGCGGGCAGAACTGTGGCTGAAGGAAATGGAACAGCAGCGTCGTCGCAAGGCCGCTGCGCTGACGAAGGAGCTGCTGGACCAGCAGGCGGAGGCAAGGCGGCAGCATACAGCCCGGATGCAGACGCTCGCGGAGCGAAGACAGCAGCAGCTGGAGCAGCTGCATGCCGATTCCGCTGCGGCGGTGGAAGAACAGGAGCGGCGGCGGGATCAGCTGTTTGCTGCCGTCAGAAGTGAGACGCAGCAACTGACCGATACCGAGTCGGAGCGGCTGCAGCTGCAGGGTGGCGGCCGCCGACAGGCTCTGATGCAGGAGTTCTCCGAACTTCGCAGTGCGGGTGAATCAACTCTGGCGGCAGCACGGCTGCTGATGGCCATGGCCTGCGACAGAAAGCCGCAGCAGTCTGCTGTCGACGGGGCTCGGGGAAACTGGATCGTTCCTGCCGATCTGCCGCAGGTGATCGAGGCTGGAGAAATCCTCGCCGAGTTTCCGGCACTGCCTTCATCTTCGCAGTCTGAGGGAATGCGATTACAGCTGCCGGCACTGCTGCGATTCCCCCAGGATCTTTCCCTGGTGATTCGCCACCAGCCGAGTGGCCGCGAGACATCGCTGGAGTTCGTTCGCAGCATCCTGATTCGGATTCTGACTTCAATGGTGCCCGGTCGGCTGCAGTTTACGCTCATCGATCCTGTCGGTCTTGGTCAGAGTTTTTCGGCGCTGATGCATCTGGCTGACTTTGACGAGCTGATGATCGGAAGCCGCATCTGGACCGAGTCGACTCAGATTCGAGATCGCCTGCAGAAAGTGACCGAACACATGGAAAGTGTGTTCCAGACCTATCTGCGGAGTGAGTACGAGACCATTCAGGAGTACAACGAGGCGGCTGGTGAGGTGGCGGAGCCGTTTCATTTTGTGGTGATTGCCGGATTCCCGGCCGGATTCACAGAGGAATCTGCGCGACATCTGACCAGCATTCTGACCAGCGGTCCTCGCTGTGGAGTGCACACGATCATGACGTTGTCTCCGGAGCAGGAGCTTCCTCGTTCATTCAATGCAGATGATCTGCGGTCCAGCTGCGTTGGGTTTTCGGTCAGGGGGAAACAGCTGGTGCCGGACGTGCTGATGGAGGTGAATTCCAGCAGCACTTCCGACGGCAGTCTGCTCAGCTGGACTCCACCGACCTGTCCAGGCTCATCGGAGTATGTCGAACAGGTCCGTGCGGTAGGCGAACAGTCGCGGGATGCGCGGCGGGTGGAAGTGTCCTTCACACGTGTTGCCCCCACGGAGCAGGACATCTGGAAGCACTCCGCGGCTGCAGGGATCGATCTGCCAATGGGTCGCGCGGGCGCAGCACGACTGCAATACCTGCGACTTGGTCGTGGAACCAGTCAGCATGTGCTGATTGCCGGCAAGACGGGATCCGGCAAGTCCACGCTGATGCACATCCTGGTCACCAACATGGCGCTGATGTACAGCCCGGACGAGGTGCGATTCTGTCTGGTCGACTTCAAGAAGGGGGTTGAGTTTCGAGCGTATGCAGCGTGTCAGTTGCCTCACGCCGATGTCATTGCAATAGAGAGTGATCGCGAGTTCGGACTCAGCGTACTCGAAAAACTGGATCGCGTACTGCAGGAGCGTGGTGAGCTGTTTCGAGAGCGAGGGGTTCAGGATGTGCCATCGTTCCGGCGGCAGTATCCAGTCGAGCCGATGCCGCGTCTGATTCTGCTGATCGATGAGTTTCAGGAATTCTTCACGATCGAGGATCGTGTTTCTGCGCAGGCTTCACTGCTGCTTGATCGTCTGGTCAGACAGGGGCGAGCCTTCGGGATTCACGTTGTTCTCGGCTCGCAGACACTCGGCGGGGCCTATTCGCTTGCACGCAGTACGCTCGGTCAGGTGGCGATCCGAATTGCTCTGCAATGCAGCGAGAATGATGCGCATCTGATCCTCAGCGAAAACAACTCGGCTGCCCGACTGCTCACCCGCCCCGGGGAAGCGATCTACAATGATGCCAATGGCATGGTGGAAGGGAACCACCTGTTTCAGGTGGCATGGCTGGATGATGAGCATCGTGATGGTCTGCTCCGCCCATTGCGGCAGCGTGTACAGGACAGCGGTGGACAGGCGGCGATCCCGCTGGTCTTTGAAGGAAATGTCCCACCACGACTGGAGCATTGCGCGCCGCTGGCGAAGTGGATTCGTACCGGGGAGTCTGCGGATACGCCGGGAGTTCCGCTCTGGCTGGGTGATCCTGTTGCGATAGCGGATCCGGTGCGAATCGACCTTGATTCAGCAGCTGGCCGCAATCTGCTCATCGTCGGTCAGGAAGCGGCTGCTGCGGATGCGATACTGAGTTCGGCTCTGATCAGTGCGGGATCTGCCCCGGGAACAATTCGAGCGGTACTGATGCACGACCAGCGAGATCCGGAATCGCTGCGGCAGCTGAGTGCTGTTGCAGCGGCAGTGCCGGGTGAGGTACTGATCCGCGGCAATGCGGACATCGCTGATCTGATCGCGTCATTGGCTGCTGAGCTGGCCGCGAGAGAGGCCATGGATTCGGCAGCTGATGCGCAGAGAATTGTGTTGTGCGTTCGTAACCTCGGAAGCTTCAGCAGTCTTCGCCGCAAGGAAGATGACTTCGGATTCGGTGGTTTCGGAGCGGAGAAGGTGCCGGAGACAAGTGATCACTTTGGCGATCTGATTCGTCGTGGACCGCTGGTGGGGATTCATGTTGTCATCTGGGCTGACAGTTTCAGCAATGTGGTGCGGTGGTTGTCGAGTGGCATTCTGAAGGAATTTGACGCGCGTGTCGCTTTCCGCATGAATCAGACAGATTCCGCCAGCCTGATAGATACGGCAGCGGCGTCTCAGAATTCCCCCGGTCGCGCCATCCTGTACCGAGACGCAACCGGCGAGACAATTCGATTCCGACCCTGGTTTCAGCCCACTGCCGAAGCCGTCCAGCTGCTCAACAGAGATTCCGAAGCCGCAGCTGCAGGGGTGGCAGAGCCAGCGGATGCAGAATTTGCGGATGCTGAGCAATCGCCAGCGGCCGACGAGCTTCCGAATATCGACGATCTGATTATTGAGTAGCCTGATCCCGGGGCTCAGTTCGACCGGCCTGCCGCAAACCACGCGATTGATTCCATGAGCGTACGTTCACGTCCGGCGGGAAAATGGTGCAGGCACTGAATCGCACGGCTGGCCATTCGTTCGGCAGCAGCAGTTGCGGAAGCCAGTCCTGCCTGGAGTGCCGGGTATTCGGACGGCAGGAGTGGTGTGGCGTCTGCTGAATGTTCGAGTCTCTGCAGCAGCAGCTGCTGCTGGTTCGGCGGGGCGATTCGCAGACCACGCAGCACTGGGAGCGTGAGACGATGATTCTGCAGATCATTCTGGCTGTCCTTCCCGGTTCGCGCTGAGGACATGGTCAGATCGAGCACATCGTCGGCGATCTGAAAAGCCATCCCCAGTCGCAGACCGAACATGCTGAGCTGATTCTGCAGTTTCCGAGGCAGTCCTGCCGCACGAGCTCCGAGTCGACAGCTGATTGCAAACAGCTGGCCAGTCTTGCCGGCAATGATGCGGAAGTAATCTCGCTCGGAGCGGGACTGTTCGAGTCGGGCGGCGATCTGATTCAGTTCTCCCGCACAGGTGCGGTTGGTTGCCTGCCCGATCAGCCTGCAGGCTTCAGCGTCGCCGCTGGTGGCTGCAAGATAGAAGGCCTGCGAAAACAGGTAGTCACCAAAGAGTACACTTGTTTCGGTATTCCAGCGACGGTGGACAGTGGACACGTGCCGCCGCAGATCAGCGTCATCGATCACATCGTCATGCACGAGTGTGGCTGCATGGATCATTTCGACAACGATGCCGAACAGTCGAGCCATTTCGCGGGTCTGTGAATCCGGGGCCGGTGTCCCCAGGCGTGAGCAGAGCAGCGTCAGAATCGGGCGGATCTGTTTGCCGCGAAAACGGCTGGTGTGATCAGCGACGTCCTGAATGAATTCGGAACGATTACGAAACTGCCGGAGCAGTCCGTCCTGCACTGCCTGCAGGTCATCCTGCAGCAGGGTGGCGACCTGCAGTTTCAGATCTTCCGAGGAAGGGCTGATCGTTGTCATTGGTGGATCTGTCCATGCATCTGTCCGCACGCAGCAGACCACCGGAACGATGTTTACGGCTTATTCGGGAGAATCTGCAGTCCACGTTCCGGAACGGCCACCGGTCTTGGAAAGCAACCGAATATTGCTGATCTGCAGACCTTTTTCCGCAGACTTGCACATGTCGTAAATCGTCAGGCAGCACACCGAAACGGCGGTGAGTGCTTCCATCTCAACACCGGTTCGGGCCGAGGTGGACACTGTGGAACGAACAACAATCTGACCGTCGCCTGGGAACGTGAATTCAATTTCTGTTCCGTCCAGCGGCAGCAGGTGACACAGCGGGATCAGGCTGGACGTCCGTTTGGCCGCCTGAATCCCGGCAATTCGAGCAACTTCCAGAACATTTCCTTTCCGGAAGCCGCCGTCACGCACTAACCGCAGTGTCTGCGGACTCATTAACACAGTTGCTTCCGCAGCAGCCGTACGGTGCGTGATTTGCTTGTCACCCACATTGACCATGCGGACTTCACCGTCTTCATTCAGATGGGAAAGTTCAGTCATGGCGTTCGCTTTCGGTCTGTTCAATAACTCAGCCGGTCGGTCACAGCTCGAAAATCACTCGATTCCCTGAGCCGCCAGCCAGCGTTCAGCATCCAGTGCTGACATACAACCGGTGCCGGCTGCGGTAATTGCCTGGCGGTAGTAGTCATCAGCGACGTCACCAGCGGCGAAGATTCCCTCAACGCTGGTCATCGTGCGATGCGGCGTGGTCCAGACCAGGTAGCCTTTGTCATTGGTCTGCAGCTGGCCTTTGAGGAATTCGGTATTGGGTGTATGGCCAATGGCTGCGAAATAACCGGTTGCCTCAAGGATCTCAGTGGCTTCGGAATCTTCTGTGCCGCGAATACGGACCCCGGTTACGCCCTGAGTTTCGTCGCCCAGAACTTCGTCGATCACAGAGTTCCATTTCACCTTAATCTTCGGATTGTTCAGAGCTCGCTCCGACATGATCCGACTGGCCCGGAATGAATCGCGGCGATGCACGATGTACACCACCGAGGCAAATTTGGTGAGAAAAGTCGCTTCTTCCATGGCACTGTCCCCACCGCCGACCACCACAACCGGGTGATTTCGGAAACGCGGCAGCGCACCATCGCAGACAGCACAGGCGGAAACGCCCATATTCTTGAACCGCTCCTCAGACTCCAGACCAAGGTAATTGGCTCGAGCACCCGTCGCGATAATAACAGCATGCGACTGAAATTCACTGCCGCTCAGAGTGCGGAGGCGGAAGGGGCGTTCCGAAACGTCGATGTCGACAATATCGTCGGTCACAATGCGGGCACCAAAATTCGTGGCCTGCTGCCGCATCAGCTCCATCAGCTCCGGTCCGCTCACGCCGTGTTTTGCGTGTGCAGCCATGTATCGGCGTTTCTGTTCATCAATGGATGAATCGAGATAGGCGGTCATATCCCCGGAAGGAAAACCGGGGAAGTTCTCAACTTCGGTGGTCTGCGACAGTTGCCCCAGCGGGAGCGTGCCCTTGAGTCGGTTTTCTTCCGTTTCTGCGCCTTCGTACACAACCGGCTGAAGTTCTGCCCGGCCTGCGTAGATTGCCGCTGTCCAGCCAGCGGGACCTGAACCGATAATGGTTACTTTTTCGGTCATTGATTGCCTGCATTTCTGTCAGAAGGGATGTCTGTGTGAGTGATTGTTGTGAGTGATTGTGGCTGCATCAGCTGACACATGGGAATGCCTGCCACCATAGCGAAGCCGGAACCTTCGTCAATCGAACCATGTTTCAGTGAAGTGTTCGAAGAATTGATCCAGTCAGTCGTGGTCTGGGCAGCGACTGCATCCGGAACGAATTTGCGGTTCCCGGGGAAACCGAGTCCCGGCCGACTGCTCATTTTGAATTCAGGGTTTTTCCCGATAGCCTTCCATTTTCGGACTGCATTTCCCGGCCGTCCCGAGCCGCAGATGTGCCCGAGCCGCAGATGTGGTGGAAAACTATGTACCTTATGTACCTGCAGAAGAGACTCATCGGATGATAAGAACGTTTTTGTCTGTTGCCGCCTGCCTCGCCTGTCTGTTGCCTGTGGTTTCCCGGGCGCAGGAAGACAATTCCATCCGGCCCATTCGCGCCCTGCTTGTGACCGGTGGATGTTGCCACGACTACGAACGACAGAAACAGATCATTACTCGCGGCACCAGTGCTCGCACACCGATCATCTGGACGGTCGCACATCAGGGTGGCACAACCACGGATACAAAGATTCCGTTGTATCAGAACCCGGACTGGGCGGATGGCTTTGATATCGTCGTTCACAATGAGTGCTTTGCCGGTGTCACCGACAAGGAGTTTGTCGATGGGATCTTGCGTCCGCACCGGGAAGGCCTGCCAGCGATCCTGATTCATTGCGGGATGCACAGCTATCGCACCGGCGATGATCGCTGGTTTGAGTTCTGCGGAGTGCAGTCACCCGGGCACGGCCCGCATTATGCCTACGAGATCAACAGTGTGCAGCCGGAGCATCCGATTATGGTCGGCTTCGGCGAGCGTTTTGTGGTTCCCAAAGGAGAGCTCTACCACTCCGTAAGAATCTTTGACAGTGCGACACCGCTGGCTGTTGCAAACCGTCGGGACAACAACGAACCGCAGGTCTGCATCTGGACCAATGATTATCACGGCACCCGTGTGTTCGGAACTACAGTGGGCCACTACAACGAAACGATGGTGGAGACCACCTGGCTGGATATGCTCACGCGAGGCATTCTGTGGGCAACTGACCGGGATGCAGACGCGCACTTCACTCCGGTGAACGCAGAGACAGACGAGCAGATTCGGCAGCTGGCCGTTGCCGACGTGACGGTGTCCACCCCCGTGCTGACTCAGGGCTGCTGTGGCGAGGGGAACCTCGTGTTTGAGCGGAAGGCGACAGCCAGCAGCGAGGAAACTCCGAAGAAGAATTTTGCTCCGCTGGCCGTCGACGGCCGGCTGGATACGCGGTGGTGTGCCGCAGGTAGTCAGTCAGGAGAATCGCTCACTCTGGACATGGGTGCTGCTCAGTCATTGCGGAATGTGCGAATCCACTGGGAACAGCCACGAACAGCCTATCGTTATCTTCTGGAGGCTTCGGCTGACGGCGAAGAGTGGCAGGTGCTGTCTGACCAGAAGGAAAATGGCAAGCCCAACGGGATTTCTGTGGATCAGGTGCAGGCGGACGGAGTGCGGTACCTGAAGATCACCTACGCTGGTTCCAGCGGTGGCTGGGCCAGCATCTGGGAAGTGGAAGCTTACGACGGCGATCTGCCACCACTGCCAAAGGGGCTGGCGGCTGGTTCCGGCCCTGCTGCCGGTGTGGCTGACGTGACTGCGCCGGAGGGCTTTGAGGTGTCCCTGTTTGCGGCACCACCGGAGGTCACTTATCCGGTCTGTATTACCACCTCGGTCGCCGGTGAAGTGTTTGTCGGGGTCGATGAGCAGGGTTCACTGGGCAAGGAACCCGGTCGCGGCAAGGTGATTCGCTGCATTGATACGGACGGTGACGGCAAGGCAGATCAGTTCAACGAGTTTGCTCGTATGGATCACCCACGGGGACTGATTTACGACAGCGGTTCACTCTGGGTGCTGCATCCTCCGCTGCTCACGGTCTTCCGGGATACAGACGGAGACGGCACAGCCGACGAACAGGAAGTTCTGATTGAGGGCATCAGCACCGAGGAGGTCGACAAACGCGGTGCGGACCATACCACGAACGGAATTCGCCGAGGGATCGACGGCTGGATCTACATTTCCGTTGGCGACTTCGGGTTTCAGGAAGCGGTGGGTCGCGATGGCACAAAGCTGAGCCGTCGCGGGGGTGGCGTCGTGCGGGTACGCCCGGACGGGACAGAAATGGAAGTCTTCAGCTGGGGACAGCGAAACATTGTGGACATCGCCGTGGATCCACGGATGAATCTGTTCACACGAGACAATACAAACGATGGCGGTGGCTGGGACATTCGACTGTCTCATGTGATGCAGACGGCCAACTACGGTTATCCGTCGCAGTACATCAATTTCACTGAAGAGATTATGCCGCCGCTGGCAGATTACGGTGGTGGTTCCGGGTGTGGCGTGCTTTATGTCAGCGATGCCCGCTGGCCTGCACCATGGGGCGACATGCTGCTCACCTGCGACTGGGGCCGCAGCGAGGTCTTCAGTCATCTGCTGCCGCAGCACAGAGCAACATTTGATGCCCAGCAGGACACCTTTCTGAAGATTCCCAGGCCGACTGATGCGGATCTGGATGCCAGCGGTCGTCTGTTTGTGACCAGCTGGAAGAATGGCGGGTTCTCCTTTGAGCGTCCAGATGTGGGTTTTGTGGCTCAGATCCTGCCACGTGATTTCACCCCCCGTCCGGGCCCGGTTCCGGCGGAGCTGAGTGACGCGGAACTTGTTGCAGCACTCGGCCATCCGTCAGATGCGCTGCGACAGGCGGTACAGCAGGAGATCTTCCGGCGAGAAGGGATTGGCGGGGATGCGCTGCTGGCCGCTGCACTCAATCCGGAGATTCAGCTGGATGGTCGCATTGCGGCTTTGTGGACGTTACGCCAGAAGGATCCGGCCGCGTTCGGTGCTGGATTTGCGCGGCTGGTGAATCAGCTGGAACTGCGCGAGCATGCAGTACGAGCTGCCGGGGATCGACGCAGCCAGACTGATCGCAGTCTGGTTGGGCCGGTATTTGCCCGGCTGGACGACAGCGACCCTCGTGTTCGGGCTGCGGCGATTGTGGCCATCGCCCGCATGGGAGAAAAACGTGCAGCGAAGCAGCTGCTGACGCTCACACAGCGCAGCGAACCTGCTCCTGAGATGGAAGGTGATGCATGGCGTCGTCCGGATGTCGGGCGAGTGATTCCGCACCTTGCCGTGAAAGCCCTGGTAGAGCTGCAGGCATCTGAAGAATGTCTGGCGGCTGTTGGTGGACCATGGCATGCTGGTGCCCTGCAGGCACTGCAGTCGATGCATCTGCCGCAGACAGTCGATGGACTGTTCGCTCTGCTCGGACGTACCTGGAATCCCTCCGCTCGAACAGAACTGCTGACTGTGCTGATGCGGCTGTATCACCGTGAAGGGGAATTCAATGCCGACAGCCCGAAATGGTGGGGCACTCGACCTGACACGACAGGGCCGTATTACGATCGCAGCAAGTGGTCGGAATCTGATCGTATCGGGACTGCTTTGCAGATCGCCCTGAATGAAGCAAACGAAGAACTCAGGGCGGAGCTGGAGACTCAGCTGCGGCGGCATGTTGTCCGCCTTGACGGGGACGCTGCTGAAGTGGCGATGCGGGAACCGGACAAGGCGATTCAGATTCCTCAGCCGGACCCGAATAATCCCGACCTGATTGCGAATCTGGAGTATGCGGAAGTGCTGCGGCGGACTCTGGCTGTGAAGAATGCTGATCCTGAAAAAGGTGCTCAGCTGTTCCGCCAGCAGTCCTGCGTGAACTGTCATAGTTACGCCAACGGTCAGCAGCCGCGGGGTCCGCATCTGGTGGATATCAGTCGTCGTTATCGTGCGGAGGAACTGGTTGAGTCGATCGTGACTCCGAACCGCCGGATTGCTCAGGGCTTTGACACCTGGGCGTTTGCGATGGCCAGCGGAAAGGTCTACACCGGCTTCGTGGTGCTGGAAAGCGCCGAGACGGTGACTCTGCGTGACGCAACCGGGATTGCAGTGGATCTGATTCAGGACGATATTGATGAGCGTGTGAAGCAGGAACTTTCGATGATGCCAAAAGGAATCGTCGGAAACCTGACTCCGGAACAGCTGGCAGACCTGCTGGCTTGGCTGGGGACGCTGCACTGAAGGAAGTAGTGGGGAGCAGACAATTGGGTCGACTTCTTGCAAGAACTCGTGGTCCGGTGCCTGTTGCGGGCAGTGGCCGCGCGCCCGGGTGGATGAGCATTTCCCGCGGAGCGGCTGCCGGTGTGGCTCTGATTTGTGCAATGAATCTGTCTGAGATGCTTGTGTTTCGGACAGAAACCGCAGCCCCGTGGCTCACGCTCTCCACTCTGCTCCCTGCAGATCTGAACAAGGGCCTGCTGGCACTCACGATTCCGGCCCTGCTGTTGTTTGCAGTCCGGCCGAATCTGCCTTCGGTACTACGACTGACCTGTCTGGTCTGCATTCTGCTGCCAGCGGTGTTTTGTGTGCAGTCGCTGCTGGCCTTGCCGGCAGCGGCGAGCGACACGGTTCGATTTGGGCTGATGGCCCGGCCGATCGGTGTGCTGCTGATGCTTGCCGTGGTGGTCATCGGGGTACTGCTCGGCGGAGCACCGTCTGTTCAGGGTCGCTCGTCATGGCTGGCAATGCTGTTTGCGTGTCTGCTCACGGTGGTCAGTTTTCCGTTGCTGATGCTGCATGAAGCGGGATTCATGGCGGTGGCCGATGACGACGTTGAAGCGCAGCTGGTGCTGGTGCCGACCACAGCAGATGAACAGCCCGGTCGCCTTTCGGAGCAGCTGGAGGACCGGATTCGTACGGCTGCGGAAATAGTGCTGCGATCTGCAGACGGACGACTGCTGTTGCTGCACACGGGGGCGGATCCACAGATTCCTTCACAGGAGCAGCTGCGGCAGACCGCGCTGGATTCAGGGCTTTCGGAACAGCAGGTGGAAGTCCGGAATGCGGGAGACGATGCTGTTGCCTGGCTGCAGCTGGCGACTGCGGAATCAGAGTCCGGCACTGCTCCGCTGTTCGTCACACACTGGTATGAGGTGGCGCGATTGCAGCGACAGGCCCTGCGTCACGCTCCGGCAGTCCAGGTTCGTGCCGCGCTGCAGCGGCATGCCATTCTGGGCCAGAACCTGCTCGTGCTGAAGGAAACGCAACGACTGCTGCAGGTGTTGCTGGATCCATTGCTGAAGTTCGCCCGAACGATGCGTTCCCCATCTGAAACAGAGCGTCGGGATCCGTACTCTGCAATGGATACGGAAACTGAAACGGATGATCTGAGTGAGCTGATTGAACCGATCAGTGAAGAGTCGACTGCTCCGTGAATCCGGAAGTCTGGCAATCCGATCGCGAGGGAATCCGGGGAATTGCATCGCACAGGCCCGGTCGTAGAATGACGGCTGGTGGTTTTTCACTGAAAGTCTGTGCGCTGCCGGAGCCTGGAAACTCAGATGGATGAAGCGATTCGTAAGGCTGGCGTGCTGATCGAGGCACTCGGCTGGATTCAGCGATTTCGTGGCCGATATGTGGTCATCAAGCTGGGT
>JALQUR010000396.1 GCA_023260695.1 Planctomycetaceae bacterium | reverse complement strand
GGAATTATCCGTCGCTCGGACCACACACACACACACACACACACACATCCAGATTGATCCTCGCACTCTGCCCAGAACTTCGGTCGGTGGAAACCGGGCCAGCAACTCTGTATGAAAGCATTTTGTTCGACTTTT
This sequence comes from Planctomycetaceae bacterium, assembly GCA_023260695.1. Classification (GTDB taxonomy): domain Bacteria; phylum Planctomycetota; class Planctomycetia; order Planctomycetales; family Planctomycetaceae; genus SXXK01. The sequence goes on along the minus strand of JALQUR010000396.1, from coordinate 2,112 downwards.
CGGCCTCGCGATTACGGTCGACTCACGTCTTTAGAAACCGGTTCGCCAGACAATCCCATTCCAATTGCTGTTGCTCTCGACAGCGACCAGCGATGACGGATCGATTCTTTAACCGTGGTCTGACTCCGTCCACTGAAGGCTTTCGAACTGATCCGTGCTACAGTTGCGTTGTCACTGTCAGTCAAGCAGTTTTTTGGTGCCGGGCACAGCACATTGCACGACATTCAGTACTACACGCAGGAGAAATCAGATTGATCAGTGACGCAATCCTTGTTCGGGCATTCCCGGTATTATTCATCTGGACACTGACGTTGCACTGCGCCACCAGCGGAGCAGAGGAACAGCCGCCGCTCAATGTGCTGTTCATCGCTGCTGACGACATGAACTGCGATCTCGGATGCTACGGTGACGCAACGGTGAAGACGCCGAATCTCGATCGTCTCTGCGCCATGGGCCTGAGATTCGACACCGCCTGCTGCCAGCAGCCGCTCTGCGGTCCCAGCCGAGCGAGCATCATGACCGGCCTGCGTCCTGATACGCTGGATATGCATACGCTCAAGCATGAACTGCGGGAGAAAAACCCCGACGTTGTCACACTCGGCGAGCTGTTTCGGCGGAACGGTTACTTCTCGGCCCGCGCGGGAAAGATTTATCACTACGGTAATCCAGCAATGATCGGCACCGATGGAAATGATGATCCGGCAACCTGGGACGAGCGGCACAATCCGAAGGGTATTGATCGCACACAGCAGGAACGAATCATCCGCTACGGTGGAGGCCAGGAGAACAACAAAAACCTGGGAATCAGCATGGCGTGGTGGGACCCGGAAAGTGCGGACGACGATCACACCGACGGACAGGTTGCCTCCAGAATTATCGAGCTGATTCATGAGAGGAAGGATCAGCCGTTTTTTCTTGCTGCAGGTTTTTTTAACCCGCACTGCCCTTATGTTGCCCCCCGCAGGTACTTCGACCTGTACGACCTGAATCAGATTTCGATCCCGGACCTGGATGATGCCGCGCAGGATCTTCTGGACGTTCCGGCTATGGCATGGCAACGCGATTCCCGCAACTGGCCGTACTATTTCAAGGACGTATCCGTGGACCAGGCGCGGCAATGCAAGCTGGCCTACTATGCATCAATCTCATTCGTGGATGCTCAGATTGGCAGGCTGCTGGATGCCCTCGAAGAAAATGATCTGTTGCACAGAACAGTCATTGTATTCTGGTCAGATCACGGCTACTTCCTCGGGGAGAAAGGGCTGTGGTTCAAGCGTAAGGCTTTTGAGCGTTCTGCCCGTATGCCCCTGATCATTGCGGCACCGGGACTGAGCAGTGGCAAAAACACCACAAAGCCCGTCGAACTGCTCGACATCTACCCCACACTTGCAGATCTTTGCGGACTCGTGCCTCCGGACAATCTGGAAGGGTTGTCGCTGCGCCCATTGCTTGAGAATCCCGCTGCAGCAAGCTGGAAGAAGCCTGCTGTGACTCAGGTCTGGCATAGTGCGGATGCATGGGGATATTCACTCCGCACAGAGCAATACCGCTACACAGAATGGCTGAATGGACAAGCGGGCAGGGAACTGTGAGATCACCAGACGGACCCGGATGAGGTACACAACCTTGCAGAACTGAAAACACATCGGCGTCTGGTCCGCCAGCTTTCTGCTCAGCTGCGTCCATATGTCCGGCAGTCGGTTCCGCAGTGAAGCGGCAACTGACGTAGTCTCCTGGTCGCGAGCGTGTTTTCTCCGGAGCAGATTCCGAGGGTCCGGGGTTCCGACTGTTGATTCACTGAATTGGTCAAGATTTCCGGCTGCTGCGACGGGTCTGGAGTTCCTGAAAGGGTTCGGTTGATGTTGCGACGAAGCTTCCTGCTGTATTACTTCCTGACATTCCTCAGCATCTGTCAGGCAGCTGACCGCCCGAACATTCTCATCATCTTCACTGATGACCAGGGCTACGCGGATCTCGGGTGCTATGGAAGTGAGGTGCACAGGACGCCGAACCTTGATCAGCTGGCCGCGGCAGGAACCCGATTCACTTCCTTCTACTCACAGACAGTCTGCGGCCCGTCGCGTTCTGCGCTGTTGACCGGACGGCAGCCCA
>JALQUR010000157.1 GCA_023260695.1 Planctomycetaceae bacterium | reverse complement strand
ATCTTCGCCCTCCTGCAGCAGGCGTTTTACGCGTTGTGCGAGCGTGTCGCTGGCCACCAGGATTTCGGCTGCAGTGGTGGTCGCAGGGGGAATGAACTTTTGTGGATTGGCATCGTAAAAGGCGCGCGCCTCATCTTCCGTAACGGCGATATACTGGTCGACCTGGCGCTTGCGCAGCATGGTCAATAGCGCCCCCGGCTTGCGCTCTGTCAGATGCTCCGCTATGACGGGGTCTTTGGCTGTATGGCGCAGAAGGATCAGGATCTGATCTTTCGCAGGGCCCCGCATGTAGACATTGTGGTCGGAACGGGACAGCTGGCTGAAATCCCTCGGCTCATCGACGAAGCGCGTGCTGCCGAAGAACGAACACAGGTCAAGGCCGTCAGCCTCGGACGCCGCGATGGTTCGCGAAATGAGGTATCCGACAGTTTTCAGAGCTACGATCCGCTCCGTGATCCCGAAATGCGACCAACGCCGTTTCAGGCCTTCATTCGGATCATGATCGGATGTGACAAGTTCTGCACATACTGCGTGGTCCCGGCCACCCGCGGACCCGAGCAAAGTCGGTCACCGGCGCATATCCTGCAGGAAGCCCGAGTGCTTGCCGACCAGGGCGTTCGCGAAATCACGCTGCTTGGACAGACGGTCAACAGCTATCTGTACCGCGATGGAGATCGCCAGACGCGGCTGTCAGATCTGCTGGCCAGCCTGCATGATGTTCAGGGAATTGACCGGATTCGCTTCATCACCAGTTTTCCGAAGGATATGGGGAACGATCTGCTCCAGGCTGTCAGAGATCTTCCGAAGGTCATGAAGTACCTGCATGTACCGGCACAATCAGGCTGCGATGATGTTCTGCGTCGAATGAAACGCGGTTATACCGTTGGCGACTATCGCGAAATGATGCACCGCATTCGTGAAACCATCCCGGGTTGCTCCGTATCCAGCGACTTCATCGTGGGCTTCTGCGGTGAAACGGAAGAATCGTGGCAGAAGAGTATGGACCTGATCAGGGAATGCCGCTTCAAGAACAGCTTCATCTTCAAGTACAGCGCTCGCACCGGAACAACCGCCGACCGACTCTATCCCGACGATATCCCGGACGAAGTCAAGCGACGACGCAATAATGACATGCTGGACCTGCAGAACAGTATCTCTGAGGAAGACAATGCAGAATTCATCGGCAGTCGCGTTGATGTGATGGTCGAAGGGCTCAGCAAGTCGGCCGCACGACGAGCCAGACGGAACGGTATCCCTGCAGATGCCGCCGGCATGGAACTGGTCAGCCTCGGTCAGGATGATCCATCCCGTTCGGACGATGAAGATGCCTCCGCGGAACAGCAGCCGGGGGATCCGCTGACAGCCCAGCTGACAGGACGCACCACCTGTGATCGAATCGTCGTCTTTGATGGCAACCCACGCCTGGTTGGTTCGTTTGCCGAAATTGAGGTCCACGACTGCACCAGTACCACACTGATGGGCTCCATCGTCACTCGCGAAATGCAGCATGGCTGCTCCACGATGCTCCCGATCCTGGGCTGAATTCGGGGACGGCCGCTGCATGGTTCAGTGCAGAGTCAGCTGCAGCGCACAAGCTGATTTCCCGGCAGCCTGCGAATCAGACGTCGCATCTCCAGTACGGTCAGTGTAGCCAGCACCTGAGAAGCCTCCTCCGGACAGTTTGCCAGCACGCTGTCAACGGCAGACGGCTGGAACCCAACGACATTCAGCACCCTGCTTTCCAGCGCATTCAGTACCAGCTCCCGTGGACTGCTCACCGTTATCCCTGAAGATCTGGCTACCGGTGCAGGGAGCGGCCCGAGCGACTCCAGTATGTCATCCACATTTCGAACCAGTGCCACACCATCGCGGATCAGATCGTGACATCCGCCGCTGGCCAGACTGTCCACCGGCCCCGGCAGTGCCATCACTTCACGGCCCTGCTCCAGTGCGTGTCGAGCCGTATGCAGAGCACCCGAGCGACGCCCCGCCTCAATCAGAATCACCCCGATGCTCAGCCCGCTGATAATCCGGTTGCGTTGCGGAAACAGTCCCGGCACCAGCCGTTGTGCCGGCGGATACTCACTGATCAACGCCCCCTGCTCAGAGATCTCCTGAGCCAGCTCAAGGTGCTCCGGTGGATAAATCCTGCCCACGCCAGCCGGCAGCACTGCGATCGTTCGCCCGCCCGCAGTCAATGCACCGCGGTGAGCTGCCTGGTCAATTCCCCGTGCAAGTCCTGAGATCACTGTCAGACCGGCTCGCGCAAGCTGCCCGGCCAGACGTTCTGCGTGCCGCTGACCATAGGCCGTACAACGTCTGGATCCTACGATTGCAACGGCCAGCCTGTCCGTCGGCAGGAGAACTCCTCGCTGGTAAAGCACAGCCGGTGGATCACAGATCTCGCCCAGCCGCTCAGGGTAATCCGGCTGACCGCGCGGAATCATGCGAATCTGCAGACGCTCGCACTCCGCCCTGACCGAAGCCGCCAGTTGTTCAGGAAACGCGCCCAGGACAGCGTCGGCCGTACGCCCGCCGATCCCCGGGATGCCGACAAGCTGCTCACGCGTCAGCTGGAAGACGCCTTCAGCTGAGCCTGCATATTCAGTCAGAAGTGTCGCCTGTCGTGGTCCGACACCGACAATTTGTGACAGCGCGATCGCACTGTTCAGCTGCTCATTGCAGCTGACATCGTTGCATTCAGACACGTCGGCCTCCGCAGAAATACCTGGGCTGCGGTACCGACTCCTTCGGAACACACCTGCCGGTCAGTGTTCAGGCAGCAGTCTCCTCACTGCCTTTTCGAATCAGAAATCTGAGCCTGCGCTCAACATGAGCAATCTGAGACCAGTCGTCCGTATCAAACTCAAATACCCCCATGGTGCAGGGAGGCACGCTGGTTATTCGACCGGCCCAGTAACACAGCAGCATCGCCAGTCCGGGATTGTGCCCGACAAACAGAATCGTTGAACAGTCGTCGCTGCCCTGCGCAGAAATGTGCCGCGAATAACGCTCTGCACTGGCGTTATACAGTTCCTCGCACGGAGTCAGTGGCGAATCCGGAGCCAGGAGCTGATGCAGTATCTGTGCGGTCTGAGTAGTTCTGTGAGCCGCGGAGCAGATCGTCAGAGCTGGCTGAATCTGAGCCATTTTGAGCACAGCAGCGGTCTTTGCTGCCATGACGCAGCCGGCGTCGGTCAGCGGACGTTCAAAGTCACGCATGCCATTGATGGCATCCGCAGCTTCTGCGTGTCGCATGAGCAGAACAGTCTTCATGAGCCGCAACCTTCCGGCACGATCCGCGACAGCACATGGAGATAAATAACATCACCCTGAAGGCACCGCAACATCATGCCGCCAGGAACTCGCTTTGGCAAGACTTCGAGGCCATGAATTCGCCGTAGAATTCAGAGTTGCGGGTTATTCCACCGCTGATGCAACTGCTGCCGGATCTCTCAGGAATTCCCGCATATCGGCTTCTGAGCTGAAGACCCATACGCGACCACGAAACAGCGCCGCGTATTCCAGTTCACCCTGCACCTTTTCACCCGTTCGCAGCAGCGTAATTGGACAGATGCCATTCAGCATGGGCCAGAACTGATCCGGGTTGGCAGCAAACGTCTGCAACTGTGCTTCAGATTCGAACCACAGCACATTTCCTCGCCAGCGCATCTGATACTGCGCGGATCCTCGCACGACAGCACGCTGCTCCACCGCGGTCACCAGTGACGCACCACGAAACGCTACCGCTTCGGCAGCGGGTGATTCAGTACGTGATTCGGTACGTGATTCGGCAGTCTCACCCTGCTTCCGGGCAGCGACTCGAGCAAACAGGTCACCGAACAAACGCTTTCGCTCGGCAGGTTCTGGATTAGCGGCAGCAGCAGTCTGCACTGCGGCAGCAGCAGTCTGCGCTGCCGCAGCATCGCTGCCTGGTGCTGAACTGCTCTGCTCTGCAGTCGCCACAGAAGCTTCGGGCATTGCTCCGTAGTCTGCCATCGCGCTGGTTGGCAACGATTCTGAACTGGATGCATTGACGGCCGCAACGCCGCGTCGCGGCCACGGCAACGGAGCCGACTGTGCAGTTGACCTCTCCGAAGTGGTTCTGGCAGCAGCAGAGGACGCAGACGTCGCTGGACGCTGGCTGGAGACCGCAACTGTGCGTGACGCAGGGATTGCGGGCAGTTGCCCCAGCAAGCCATCCGGCGTCTGAAACCCCTTGATACGTTTCAGGGGACGCAGCTCCGGAGAAACAACCAGGATTGCCGGAAGGCCCTGCACTCCAAGTTCCTTCAGCAGACTGCGATTACGATCGGCATCGACTTTTACCGGAACAAACTGGCTGTTGACTCGTGTGATCACCCGCGAATCCGAGTACGTCTTCTGCTCCATCCTGCGGCAGTAGGTGCACCACGGCGCCGTGAAATGCAGAAGTGCAGGTTTTCCCAGGGCAGCCGCCTGTCGCAGTGAGCCTTCGATGTCTGTCGACCACTCGATCTGCTTGTCAGCTGCCGGTGCAGCGGCCGCAGAGCAGAACTGCAGAACGAGTGTCAGAATCAGGAACCGAGAGTAGTGCATTACTTCACTCAATCAACAGAGATCTTCCAGCGGAAATCTCTCAGGTAAAGCAGTTCATCCCGCATCATCACGGCAGGACGGTATGTGACAGCCGCGTGCAGACAGGCGCAACCCCTGCTGTCTCACAGGTATCGACCCCGGTACCCCCCGTTGATTCACCCGAGTCGGAATAATCGTCCCGAACCGCAAAGACGATTGTCTCCTGCCTGCCGTCGGCAAAGTGACTCTGCCGATTCTGCCTGAACACCGGCAGAAACCGCCGCTGTAGAGCCACGCGACAGCGATGCCTGCTCGTCACCAGCTATGGATCTGCCATTCGGAATTCCGAAATGCCGACAGCAGCGGGTTGCGTTTCAGGATCCTGACACTGACACTGCTGCGGGAAACAGGACAGAACCACAACAGCTGGAACAGGTCAGATGACGGTGGAGATACTTGGGCTTGATATTGGTGGGGCGAACATCAAGGCAGCAACAGCCGACGGTGAGTGTCTCCAGCATTCGTTCGCCCTGTGGAAGAACCCGGACCAGCTGCCGCACAGGCTCTCATCTCTGCTCCAGCAGCTCCGCTGCCGCCCCCGGCTGGTTGCCCTCACCATGACCGGCGAACTGGCCGACTGTTTCAGCGATCGCGAAAACGGTGTTTGTCACATTCTGAATGCGGTGCAGCAGGTGTTTCCCAGTCTGCCGATTCAGGTCTGGCTCACATCCGGTGAGTTCGTTACTCCGGAAGACGCCAATGATCTCACCGAACTGGTTGCTGCTGCCAACTGGCACGCACTTGCCACGTGGGCAGGTCGTGCAGTGCCTCAGGGCCCCGCGTTACTCGCAGACTGCGGATCCACCACAACAGATCTGATCCCGCTTCTCGATGGCTGCCCCATTCCTCAGGGGAGGACGGACCTGCAGCGTCTTGCGTCATCCGAACTTGTCTATAGCGGTGTACGGCGAACTCCCGTTTGCGCTCTGGCAACCAACGTGCAGCTTTCCTTCAACGAACAGGATCTTCCGCACTCCATACCTCTGGCGGGCGAGCTGTTTGCGACGGCTGCTGACATTCATCTGCTTACCGGGAACATCGCTGAAGACGAGAATGACCTCGAAACGGCAGACGGTCGCCCCTGTACGCAACTGGCGGCGCGCAGCCGACTGGCTCGACAGCTCTGCAGTGATCTTAACGAAATCACTCCGGCACAGGTCCTGCTGGCGGCGGAGCAGATACGCGACTCGCAGCTGCATACGATTGCGGCCGCCATCACTCGCGTCATCGGTACTCTGCCGGCGAGTCAGGCCCCCCTCCCGGTCCTGATCAGCGGCAGCGGTGGCTGGCTGATTTCGCAGGCATTGCAGCACATTGCAGGGCAGCGCCGCTGCGATATCATGCAGCTGTCAGAGATGTATCGCAGGGACATCAGCACCTGTGCCCCGGCATTCGCCGTGGCCCGACTCGCTGCAGAACGCTGTACCGATGCATTGCTACCGCTCACGCCACACCTCTAGACAACTGCAGCCAGTTCCGGACCGGCTGTGTTCGCTCAACTCTGAAACAGGACGGAACCGTCCTGCTGCCCGGCAACATGAACGATCGCAGGATTTCAATTCCCTCCTTTGGTCGCTGGCTGCACCCCACAGACCTGCGTCGTATCCCCCATCTGTTCACGGATATTCTTGTCATCGGCGGTGGAATCGCAGGTATCAGAGCAGCCATCGCGGTTCCGGACAATCTGTCAGTACAGCTGATCACCAAGGACTCAGTGCAGATCTCCAGCAGCGCCTGGGCTCAGGGTGGAATTGCCGGTGTGCTCGACCCGATGGACGAATTTGCTCATCACGTGGCCGACACGATCAGCGCCGGCAAGGGACTCTGTCACCCTGACATTGTGGACCTCGTGGTTAACGAAGCGCCGCAGCGAATTCGTGAGCTGATCGGATTCGGCACTGAATTTGACCGGGTTGAAGGTGAACTTGCCCTGACGCTCGAGGGCGGACACAGTCACCCTCGGATTGCTCACGCACTTGGTGACGCAACCGGTCGCGAACTGATGCGGGCCATGACCACTGAGCTCATGTCGCGCCCGGGGATTGAGCTGTTTCAGCAGACCTTTATTCTCGATCTGGTGACCATTGACGGAATCTGTCGCGGTGCACTCACATGGAATCCGGATCGCGGAATGGTCCTGATTCAGGCCAGTCAGACAATCCTGGCAACGGGCGGAGCCGGTGCACTCTATCGCGAAACCACCAACCCCAGCATAGCCACTGCCGACGGGCATGCGGCTGCCCTGCGTGCCGGCTGCATTCTGCGGGACATGGAATTCATGCAGTTCCACCCCACGGTGCTGTATATCGCCGGCAGCAGTCGCCATCTGATTACCGAAGCCGTCCGTGGAGAAGGCGCCCACCTGCTCGACTGCAGAGGACACCGCTTCATGTTCGACTACAGTTCCGATGGCGAACTTGCACCCAGAGACGTGGTCAGTCAGGCAATTACGGAGCAGATGGCAAAGACGGCTCATCCCTGCGTCTATCTCGACCTTGCTCCGCTTGGACGTGAGCGCGTGGCCCTGCGTTTTCCGCATATCACAAAAGTCTGTGCCGACTTTGGACTGAATCTGGCCACCGATCGTGTGCCGGTTCGACCTGGTGCACACTACATGATCGGCGGAGCTGCTGTGGACAGTACCGGCAGAACCTCCATTCCCGGGCTCTGGGCAGCTGGTGAGGTAACTTCCAGCGGTCTTCACGGGGCGAATCGACTTGCCAGCAACAGTCTTCTTGAGGGTGTCGTGTTTGGACTTCGCTGCGGGCTGAACGCCGCGGCGGCAGCCACCGAACAGACCGCAGTCCGGGAGGTCATCGGTTCTGTACCCGGAGGCACTGAGAAGACCGCAGAATGTGAAGTACTGGATGTCGCTGACCTGCGCAGTTCACTCCGCAGCCTGATGGGCAGAGATGTCAGCATCGTCCGCACCGCAGCGGGCCTCGAATCGGCCTGCAGCCAGCTTGATTTCTGGGCCAGCTACGTCTGTCGTCGTACCCTGAATACTCCGCAAGGCTGGGAACTGCAGAATATGCTCCTGGCCGCCAGAGCAAGTGCGGCAGCCGCCCTCGAACGCAGGGAAAGTCGCGGAGTCCATTTCCGGGCGGACTTTCCTGAACCGGCTGAAACGGAACGAAACCACATTGAAGTCTGCTGCGTGGCAGAAAAACTGACGTAACAAAGAGATTCTCCCGACCGGCCCCCGTTGATTCTCAGCCCCGTTCTTTTTCAGCGTTTCTGCATTCCGCAAACACCGATATCATCCAGCTGTACCAGACAGAGGACTCACGTCATCTGTCCAGCTGACGTAATGCGACGAAAGTCGCCAGGACAATACACAGATGCCCAGAATACTGGTAACCGGAGCCGCAGGCTTCATTGGCATGCATACTGCGAGGCGACTGCTGCAGCGTGGCGATGAAGTCGTTGGTATCGACAACCTGAATGACTACTACAGCCCGGAACTCAAGACAGATCGCCTGGCCGTGCTGCAGGACCACGCTGCATTCCAGTTCCGGAAGATCTCGCTTGAGGATCGCGACGCAATGCGTGATCTCTTTGCTACTCAGCACTTTGATCGCGTGATCCACCTCGCAGCTCAGGCGGGTGTTCGTTATTCACTGCAGAATCCGGAAGCCTACTCCGACTCAAACCTCACTGGCTTCATCAATATTCTGGAATGCTGCAGACACCACCAGATTGCTCACCTGACCTACGCTTCATCCAGTTCCGTTTACGGGGCCAATCGCAAGCTGCCTTTTCATGAATCGGATCGAGTGGATCATCCCGTCAGCCTGTATGCGGCCACCAAGAAGGCCAATGAACTGCTCGCCCACTCGTACAGCCATCTCTTCGGACTTCCGACTACCGGACTGCGTTTCTTTACGGTCTACGGTCCGTGGGGACGACCCGATATGGCGCTCTGGCTGTTCACACAGGCAATCCTTGAAGGAAAGCCTATCCGTGTCTTCAACCACGGACACATGCGTCGCGACTTCACCTATATCGACGATATTGTCGAAGGAGTGATTCGCACCAGTGACCGTATTCCCACAGCCTGTGCGACAAACACTGATGACCCCGGCGACTCAGAGTCAACTGCCCCCTATCGACTCTACAACATCGGTAACAATACACCGGTACCACTGCTGGAGCTGATTTCCTGCCTTGAACAGAAACTTGGAATCCCGGCGATTATGGATCTGCAGCCTATGCAGCCCGGCGATGTCGAAGCGACCTACGCCGATATCTCTGCTCTGCAGACCGACGTCGGATTCAGCCCGGACACTTCGATCGCCGACGGCACTGGTCACTTTGTTGACTGGTTCATCGCCAGCGACGCCAGCCGCTACACACGTGACTCCGCCTGAATCAGTACACCGGCGCAGTTGGAGCATCACTGTCGGCACGTTAGAATGCATGCCCCTGAACAACGCATTCGCAGCAGCGTGCCGTGAGCGGGATCGCAGCGATGGACATCAGTGCCATTTCTGACGAACACTTTCCCGCTCCGGATCACACGCCGTTCACCACTGCGTTGCACTCCGGAAATCCTGTAAGGCAATGCCAGATCATCATTCAGGACTCAGACATGAATTCGGCTTCGCCAGATCCTGCCTGCAGATCGTGCTTCACTCTGTCGCAACCTCTGTCGCAACCGAGGAACATTTCCCTGCCGCTGCGAGTCATCCTCGGTTGTGCGATGTTTTCCCTGTCTGCTGCACCTGCCCGCCTCGTGGCTGAAGAGTGGACCGCGGAAAGATTCGAGCAGCAGATTGCACCATTGCTGGCGGCACGCTGCCTGACCTGCCATGGAGAAGTCGAACCTGAGGGCGGACTGGATCTGCGAATTTCCGGTAGCCGGGGAGATTCCGGCCAATCCCCCATCAACACTCAACACCCTGACCAGAGCCTGCTGCTGCAGAGAATCCTGAGCGATGAAATGCCCCCCGAGGAGCCACTTTCCAGCGCTGAAAAAGAACTGCTGAAATCATGGGTCGAAGCCGGCGCGATTCGTGGTTCTGAACCAGTGGATCCGTTTCGCTACAGCTCTGATTCACGAGCTGGACTGGACTGGTGGTCTCTGCAGCCGATCCGTGACGTACTTCCCCCGGGGGCAGCTCACGCGCAGCACCCCATCGATGCATTTCTCGCCGGCCCGCTGAGTCAGGCTGGACTCAGCCGTTCACCGCAGGCCGATCGACGTGTACTGATCCGCAGACTGTATTTTGATCTGCTGGGATTACCGCCCACGCCCACTGAGGTAGAGCAGTTTCTGGCGGACAATTCGGATGCTGCCTGGGAGCACCTTGTTGATCGGGTCCTGCAGTCGCCGCATTACGGCGAACGCTGGGCACGACACTGGCTCGATGTGGTTCGGTTCGGAGAGAGCAATGGATTCGAATACGACCAGCCACGGGACGATGCATGGCCATACCGCAACTGGCTGATCAATGCATTCAACAGCGATCTGCCGTACGATGAATTTGCCCGGCTGCAGCTTGCCGGAGACGTCCTCCACCCGAACGATGCCGACGCTGCAGCCGCTGCAGCATTCCTCGTGGCCGGACCGCATAACACCACCCTGCCATCCAGCGAGAAGATGCGGATGGCGATGGCCCAGGATGAAATGGAAGACCTGCTCGCCGTCGTCGGCCAGACATTCCTCGGCCTGACAGTGAACTGCAGCCGTTGCCATGACCACAAATTTGATCCGATTTCGCAGCGGGAGTATTACCAGCTCGCGGCTGCCTTTGCCGGAGTTCGCCACGGCACACGTGATGTCAGCAGACAACTTGATCCGGAACAACAGCGACTGCTCCGGATCGCACGGCAGGAATTTGAAGATTCCACTCGGTCCAGAGAACAGCTGCTGGCACCGGTTCGCCAGCGGTTGCTCCAGGAACGTCTCGCAGGTGCACAAAAAGGCCCGGCCCCACCAGCACCGTTTGCGGCATGGGAGTTCGCTGACGACCTGCAGGACTCCGTCGGAACATTGCACCTGAAACTTCACGGCAACGCCCGCCTGACCGATGGCGCACTCGTCGTGGATGGAACGAATGCCTGGGCTCAGTCTGCCCCCCTGCCCGAGACAATTCGCAGCCTGACACTGGAAGCCTGGGTACGGCTGGACAACCTTGATCAGCGTGGTGGTGGCGTCATCAGCCTGCAGACTACCGACGGCGTGCTCTTCGACGCCATTGTCTTCGGAGAACGCGAACCTCACCGCTGGATGGCCGGCAGTAATGGCTTCGTGCGCACATCAAGTTTCGAAGGTCCAGAGGAAACCGAAGCAACGGAACGCTTCGTACATGTAGCAGTTGTCCACAGTGAGGACGGAACCATCACCGGGTATCGCGACGGGCAACCCTATGGGAAAGCCTATCGCCCCGGTGATCTTCAGGAGTACCCTGCGGGCCGCTCCGAAGTCATCTTCGGGCTGCGACACGGACAGCCAGGCGGAAATCGAATGCTGCAGGGAAGCATCGAACGCGCCGCACTCCACAACAGAGCCTTATCTGCCGACGAAGTTGCAGCATCTGCCTTCGCCGCCGGCAGCCATTTCGTGCCGGAATCACTGGTGCTGCAGAAGCTTTCAGAAGCACAACAGCAGCAGCTTGCCGGTCTTGATGAATCCATTCGGCGATCTGCTGCACAGCGAGATCAGCTGCAGTCGCTGACAACGCAGAAGATGTACACCTGCGTGGCAGCTGCGAATCCGGGAATCACCCACGTGCTCTCTCGCGGTGATGTCACACAGCAGCGTGAGCAGGCTGCCCCTGCCGGACTCCGTGCCATCGCCACGCTCGACGCAGACTTCGGGCTGCCCGTGGATGCGGCTGATGCAGAACGCCGCACTGCTGCTGCCGACTGGATCACAGACGCAGCAAACCCGCTGTTTGCACGCGTCATGGTCAATCGCCTCTGGCATTACCATTTTGACCGCGGACTGGTGGCCACTCCCGGTGATTTCGGGTTCAACGGGGGCAGACCTGATCATCCTGAGCTGCTGGAATGGCTGGCAGCACAGTTCCGTGCACAGGGTTTTCGGATTAAGCAGCTGCACCGGCTGATTGTTACATCAGAAACGTGGAAACAGCAGTCCCGCCCAACTCAGCAGGGTCTGGAGCAGGATGCCGAAAACACCCTCCTGTGGAGAAAATCCCCTCGGCGTCTGGAAGCCGAAGCGGTCCGCGATGCGATGCTTGTTGCAACCGGTCTGCTCGACCGAACCGTTGGCGGACGTGGTTATCGCGACATGCGACATTTCCAGTTCAAGGGAAGTAATTTCTATGAGCCCGTCGTTGAGGGCAGCGACAATTCGCCCTGGCGGAGAACAATCTACCGTTTCATTCCACGCGGTGGTACGAACCCGTTTCTCGATACGTTCGATTGCCCGGATCCGTCTTCTGCGGCACAGGTAAGACCGGCAACCACCACTCCGCTGCAGGCGCTCTCACTGCTCAACAATGAACTTGTGTTTCGTATGGCTGATGAACTTGCCGCTCGGATTCAGCGCGAAGCTGCTGACCCGGATCAACTGCAGCTGCTCGCAGAACTGCTCTGGGCCAGACCGTTTTCCGAAGATGAACTGCAGGATTCCCGGGAGTTCTCTGCCAGGTGGGGCCTCCCGGCACTCTGCAGGGTCCTGCTCAACAGCAACGAATTCCTCTACGTCCGCTGAACGAATCAACTCGACCTGTCAGACCTGCTCTGCCTTCGAAAGCTGCATGCTGACCCGCAGGGCTCAGGCCTCTTCCAGAGTGCTCCAGTCCACCAGTTCGATTTCCGGCCGCAGAATCTCTGAAAAGCCGATGCGGGCGGACGTTTTCACACCACGCCCGCCACGAGACGTCACCTGATACTTGGTCTGACCGAAACCCAGTACGTTGCCGTTTTCGTTCTTCACCCGCATTGTATCACCAGGGCGACTCAGCTGTACCATCCCCAGTACCTCGTCACCACTGTCCAGACGAATCCCCCGCACCCCCTTGCCGGCACCGCCAAGGACTGGAATTTCATCAATCCGGAAATGCAGAACGCGGGCATGCCGCGTTGCGATGAACAGCGTCTCCGCCTCCTGCACCAGCTCCACGGCGACGACTTCATCCCCCTTGCTCAGCCGACAGTACTTGCGGCCGGCTCGGGTTGATGCAGTACGAAACAGCTCATATGGCAGCCGCATGACCTGACCGCGTTTGGTCAGAATCAGCAGCGTCAGACCAACACCATCTGCGGAAGCTGAGGCGTCAGCGATAAATCGCGTATCTGTGGTCAATGCTGCCACAATGCTGACACCATCCTTCAGTTTTGCACGTTTCGCCAGTGGTTCTCCATAACCGGATGAAACCGGCAGCTGGTCAATCTGCAGCGTGTATGCAACACCATCTGATGCAAAGAAGACTGCATTATCCAGCGTGCTTCCGGGAATCACGGTGAGCACAGAGTCCCCCTCACGAACGCGAGTTCGTGACACTGCAGACAACTGCCCCACGCGTTTGAGCCAGCCTTCCTGTGTCACAACAACGTTGGTGTTTTCGCGAATGATAAACGCCTGTGGGTCAAAATCCGTGACTTCCTCAGCCGATCCAAGTCCACTTCGTCGCTTGTCCCCGAACTCCTCTGCAGTCTCTTCCAGCTCCGCTGTGATCAGCTTCCACATCTTTGCCTGCGATCGCAGCGTCGCTTCGATTTTTTCAGCGGCAGCAAGCTTCTCTGCCAGTTCTTCACGGATGCGTCCGATTTCCAGTCGCGAAATGCGATACAGCTGCAGCTCAAGAATCGCATCGGTCTGCACTGCATCAAGCGGAAACTCCGCCATCAGCTTTTCTGCAGCATCCTTCTTGCCATTGCTGGCACGGATAATCTTCAGGGCTTTCTCGAGGCCATCAAAGATGATGGCAAACCCTTCCAGCATGTGAATGCGACGACGAAGCTGCTCCAGCTGAAAATTCAGCCGTCGTTCAACAGTCCGATAGCGGAAATCCAGAAAATACTGCAGCAGTTCCTTCAGACTGAGTACAGCAGGCACGATCTGCCCATCGGCCGCTGGCACCAGACACGTTGCGTTGTAATTGAAGTTCTGCTCCAGAGTGGTGTGCTTGTACAGGTACGACATGACCTGCTCCGGGTCAGCGCCGGATTTCAGATCAAGTACGATGCGCAGACCATTCTCCTCGTTGGTTTCGTCGTTGATCGATTCCAGCTGCGGCAGCTTCCGCTCTGCGATCAGTTCTCCCAGCTCAGTCATCAACGGACCTGTTGTGACTCCATAGGGAATGGAATAGATCACCAGCCGACTCGAAACCTCTTTCTTGCCGTCAGTATCGAATCTCCATTCGCCGCGCATTTTGACTGCACCGCGTCCGGTCTCGTACATCGATCGCAACTCAGCCCGATCCGTCACCAGCCGTCCGCCCAGCGGAAAATCCGGAGCCTTGATGTACTTCATCAGCTGCGCCACTGTCGCATCGGGGTGATTAATCAGATGCACAGCTGCCCTGATGACCTCCCCCAGATTGTGCGGTGGCATGTTCGTCGCCATGCCAACCGCAATCCCGGAGGAACCATTGACCAGCAGCGCCGGATAACGCGCCGGAAGTACGGCAGGCTCCTCATCAGCAGCATCGTAGGTCGGCCGCATGTCCACGGTGTCGTACCGCAGCTCGGTCATCAGATTCTCAGCCAGCCGCGAGAGGCGAGCTTCCGTGTAGCGGGCTGCAGCAGCCCGCAGCCCCATCACCGAACCAAAATTACCCTGCCCCACGACAAGGGGATAACGCAGACTGAAATCCTGAGCCATGCGGACCAGGGCTTCATAGACCGCCATCTCACCGTGCGGGTGAAATGAACCGGTTGTATTCCCGCTGATCTTGGCACACTTGCTCGTTTTGGCATCGGCCAGCAGGCGCATCCGGTCGTACATCACATACAGAATCCGCCGCTGAACCGGCTTCAGACCGTCACGTACATCCGGCAACGCTCGCGATGTAATCACCGACATCGCATAGTTCAGGTACCTGCGGCGAGTCTCTTCACTGATCGGCACGAACTGAACACCATGATCCGGTGGCAGTTCCTCTGCCCCCCCATTGCGAGAATCTGATGCTGACTTCTTGCTTCGCGCCACAATGGCATCCTTTGCCTGACTGTATCGAGATCTGACTACGAAATGTTCGCAGCCTGCCTTCCCATGCTGCGGCAATCTCTCTGCTGGTTTGAAAAAAAACCGCAGAGCGCCGGCCTCGCAGCTGACTGCACAAACCGTCAGGCAGAGCGAAAACCGGCAAAACGTCGCGGGACTTTCCACCCTCAGACGTCATCTGCCGGTGCGGACTATAGAACACAGGCAGCCATCTCGCCAAATCGAGTGAGTTTGAGCACTGCAGCGATCATTCCCTGTGCAAAAAATGGGAAGGCTGGGAAGACTAATTGCAATTCGTTTGTTTTCCCGCCAGTCCGCAGTGCGTCAAAATCCGTATTCGCTGATTACTGCTCGCCCGACCGACCGATCTGACAGAAACTGAGTCTTCGGACCAGCTCGTTCGCTCTGGTCTGCGTGAATGATGCTCCGACAACTCAGTCTTATCGGACTGGTGAAAGAGTCCGTAGAACGCAGCGTCAGTCATTACGGATCATCCGAGGATGCGGTGATCAGCGACGCGGGCAATGAACTCAGCCAGGCCACGGAGGGGCGGAAATGCTGCGGAAAGGATTGGTTGCACTGGTCATCGGAATGCTGGCAAACAGCAGTCTGATGGCTGACGAAGGACAGAGTGGAACTGCTGCAGAGCAGACCGCTCCACGGCCAGTGGTCACCTCAACGGTACCCGAGCAGGCACTTCTGCCCGTTACCTCGATCGCTCCCGAAACTGGTCCGGTCCAGTTTCAGCCGCAGCCCCTTCGACCGCTGCCCCTCGTGCAGCAGAACGCTCCGGCAGCCGGCCAGCAGCAACTGAGAACTGTCGCGGCAACTCCCGCGATCTGGGCTCCCGCACAGCCCCCGGCCACACCGCCTGCACCGCCTCAGGCCGCCGGTTACCCACAACTCGGTGCCTCTCTGTACCCAGCTCCCGTGGCCGGAATTCCGGCCCAGATGGGTGGCACAGCGATTACCAATCCAGCTCTGCACCCGCATGAACTGATGTACGAACATGAGTACAAGGCCCTCTACGCTCCGTTTTACTACGAAGTCAAAGGGGAATGGGTTGTCACTCCCTTCGGTGTCTGGACTCAGGAAAACTGGAAACTCCGCGGTACCGAAGTGAACGTGAAATATCGCAAACGCATCAGTCCGTTTGCTCTCTTCAGACCTCCCGGTCGCTGAAGTAGTTTTCGGTCTGTAGCTCATCAGAATTGTCCCGGATTGTCAGTGCCCCGCACGGCACACAGATCTGTTCAGTGATCCGCTAACCCCGCTCAGGTGGACTATGATTTCCCCAAAGTATCTATTCACAGCTGCTGGCGTACTGTGCCTCGTTTTATCAGCAGGACTGGCGTCCGCAGGTGACGGAGTCGCACGAATGTCTGACCTGCGAGTTGCTCCCGGGGCAACTGCTGTGCGTCAGATTGCCTTCCTTCCAGGCAAGGAGAAGTGCGGTGAGGATGACGCGGTAAAGGCTGCAGAACCCTGCGGTGAAGCCGGCGTTAAAATGCCTTGTGGCGAAGCTGACGCCGGTGGCGAAAAAGCCCCCTGCGGCGAACCAGGAGATGCAGCTTCCAGCACCGAAGGCTGCAACGATGCGGAAACGAAACGATCCCGCAGAAACAGGAAAGACGACTGTGCAGATCAGAACGGCGGAGAAGGCTGCTCTGACGACAAGAACGGCAGCGGCGACAGCGATGAAGGCTGCTCTGATGGCTCCGGGAAAAAGAAACGTAACGGCCTGCTGAGCCGTCTGTTTGGTGGTGGTGGTGACTCCGCAGCAGACGGAAGTGCTCATGCGGGTAATGGAGCAGGAGGTCACGCAGCTGACTGCCCACTCGGAGGCTCAATCTACAATCCGTTGTCTCCGCATGCTTTGAATCATGGTCAGCATGGTGGTTCTTCAATCTTCGGACACTGTCCGGATGGACACGGAAACGGCTCTGGTTACTGCGATCCGCACGCCGGTTGCCATCAATCTGCCTTGCAATGCCTGTTTGGCTGGGCAATTCCGTCAGGAAACTGTGGACAGGGCCTGCCTGTCATTGGAAAATATCACACGGTTTATGCCCAGCAGCCGGGCTATTTGCACCCGGCTGACGGACAAACCTGGGCGACCGGTCATGACGGGATGCCGGTCGTAGTACCGGTTCCTCCCGGGGTCAACTACCAGTACAACTACAGTGCAGGAATGCCTTCCAGCCGCATTACTACAATCGGCACCTGGAATCCGCAAACACGTCCCGCACGCATGATGTTTCAAAGCTGGTGATCTGCACCTCTTCGCGGTGGCCTCGTTTGGGTTTTAGCTCGCGAAGTCTGACCTCTGAATCTCCGAATGGATCAAGAGCTTTATCCGGAGCGTGGTTCTATGAAACTGTTTTTCTCTGCCTGTACATTGGCATCACTCATGCTGATTTCGGGCAACGCCTTTGCTCAGAATACCAGTGGGGGTTCTTCCCACTCGGCAACGGCTGTCAGTCACCATAATTGTCCGAACTGTCGAAATGGACATGTCACCACCAGCAGCCAAGGGGCTGCATCCTGTGACAGCTGCCAGTTTCGGCTGTATCCGGATGCAGGCTACAATCCGCCAGTGCACATGCCGGTGAACCAGAACTACGCCACCTTTCGCAACTACGTACCGCAGCAGCCCTACGGGCACCCGGGCGGCGGATTTGTACAGCAGCACCCCGCTGTTGCTCAGGCCACGGACACCGCGCAACTGGGATATTACTACCACCAGGTGCCAGCCTGGCAAAGTAGTTCCGACAAGCTGCCGCCTCGCCCGGTCCCGGCGGGTTTTCACAATAACTACTGTCCCCCGCAGACTCGCCAGGGACTGATGTCTCATCTGCTGTCCAGCAACACGACAACCAGTCAGCAGCCTGCACTCTCAACGAATCCCACTGCTGCAATCAGTGCGCCGTCCGCGGTACCGCAGCCTGTCCGTCGTGCCGCTGTAACAACCGGCTCGGCTGCCGGGGTTGCTCGCATGTCCCAGGTGGCCGTCAATATTCAGCCTCAGCCTGCTCCTGTGGCTGCTCCGGTCCCTGTCGTCCGGCCGCAGACAAAGTCAGCGTCAACCGCCACGGTATCGATGCAGAAGGCCGCTCAGCCTGCCCCCGTGACTACCAGCACCGAAACTCGGCAGCCAGAACGCAGAAGCGGTTTCTTCCGTCTTCCTGCGTTTTCCAGCCTAAGAAGGTGATCAACCCGCACTGCCGTGGCAACATCGCCAGGGCGACAGCTTCTGAAGCAAATCAAAGCTCACTTCGACCTTCGAAGTGAGCTTTTTTTTTTGCGCAAATTCTGCAGGCTCTGCTTTGCGATACTCCTGCTCCGCATTCGAACCGGTAGCGATTCAGGCTGACTCCGGATAAACTCGCGTGGAAACATGGCCGCACACGTACCGGCCGTTGCCTCGGAGAACCCCCTGATGATCAGTTCCATGACATGTCCCGTCTGCGGCAAGCCAGTTGGCACCTCGACAGATTCGACCGCTGCGCCGTTCTGCTCCGATCGCTGCCGCAAAATTGACTTCTTTCGCTGGTGGGATGGACAGTATGCCATCGTGGAAAATCTGCCCGCAGATATGACCGACGAACTCCAGCAGTTCCCGGATCTCGATACTGAACTTCCCTCCGACTAAGCGCCCCTGCTCTGTCGCTGTATCTCTCTTTGAGCAGCATCTCCCACTCCGAAGACCTTACATTGCACACAGGAATCACCGGCTGATGAAAACGACTCTGCTGCTCGCCATTGCGGTTCTGCTGTTTCAGAGCTCCGCCATCTCAGTCTCAGTTGCTGCAGCAACACCGCTGCCTGATGAAGCTGATTCTGCAGAATCGACTGCTGCAGCGGCCGATCAGCCGCAGGAACATCTTGTCACAACCGATCACCGCATCCAGATCGGCGGCCGTGACATCAGGTTTCAGGCGACTGTCGGCAAGCTGATTCTGAAGAACGATCAGCAGGATCCTCGGGCTGAAATGTTTTTTGTCGCCTACACGAAATCCGATGTTCCAGACCCGGCAGCACGCCCGATTACGTTCTGTTTCAATGGCGGCCCCGGGTCTTCGTCTGTCTGGCTGCATCTGGGTATGCTGGGACCAAAGAAGATTCACTTTCCGGATGATGCCTCATACCTGCGTCCTCCCTATCAGCTGCAGAACAACCCATGGTCACTACTGGATGTCACGGACCTTGTCTTCATTGACCCGATCAGCACTGGATACAGCCGGCCAACCGGGGAAACGGAAGGCAGTGAATTCCACGGATATCAGGAAGATATCGAAAGCGTTGGACAATTCATCCACGATTACACCACCCGTTACCTGCGCTGGCCATCCCCCAGGTTTCTCTGCGGCGAAAGCTACGGTGGAGTTCGTGCGGCTGGCCTGAGTGCCCATCTGCAGAGTCGATACAACATGGAACTCAATGGGATCGTGGTCATTTCGGGCGCGATCAATTTTCAGACACTCAGATTCTCCACATCCAACGATCTGCCCAACATCTGTTTTCTGCCATGCTTTGCAGCCACTGCGTGGTACCACAAGGCGCTCTCACCGGAGCTCCAGGCATTGCCGCTGGAGTCAGTCGTTGATCAGGCGGCACAATTCGCCCGCGGAGACTACGCGCAGGCACTGCTTCAGGGAACGTCCCTGGCGACAGCAGAACGAGAACGCATCGCTGCAGAAGTCAGCAGACTGACCGGACTGTCGCAGGAATTTGTGCTGCAGTCGCGACTGAGAGTCAGTATGCAGAGATTTGGGAAGGAACTGCTGCGAAACAGAGCTCAGACAATCGGACGCTTCGACAGCCGTTATCGCAATCGTGACCGCGACGATGCCGGCGAAAACTACGAATTCGATGCCAGTGGAGCAGCAATCTTTGGCCCGTTTACAGCCACGTTCAACGACTATGTACGCCGCGATCTGCAGTTTGAGGATCCGCACGTATATGAGATTCTGACGGGCGCTGTGCAGCCATGGAGCTACAGTTCATTCGAAAACAAGTACGTGGATGCCTCCGAATCCCTGCGGCGTGCGATGACTGCCAATCCCTCGCTCAAAGTCTTCGCCGCCTGCGGGCATTACGACCTCGCTACACCGCCCGCATCGATGGACTATACGCTGGATCATCTGGGGCTGGCAGAAGAACTGATTCCCAATATCACCCGACGCTATTATGCAGCCGGACACATGATGTACATCCATGACCCATCGCATCAGCAACTACGCGACGATCTGCTCCTCTTCTATCGTGATGCTGTTCCACAAGTCGCACGCTGACGGAGCAATTTGGCTCATCACCCTGCGTCATCACCCTGCGTCATCCTTCGCTTCGGGCTGTACTTAATCGCACTGCGTCCTGATCATCTCAATCTGAAGACTCCCGAATATGAAATCGCTCACCAAAGAACTCTGGATGGAGGTGCCCGGTCGTAGAGGCATCGTTTCGATCCACAGCGAAGTTGAACAACTGGTTGCCGAGAGCGGTGTGCAGGACGGGATTATTCTTGTGAACCCGATACACCGTCCGGATACTCTGCCTGAACGGGGATGAACACGATTTCGACAAGTTCGCTCGTGGGATACTTCTTGCCAGTCGGTCGGAACGTCAGGTTGATCTTCTCGATGCAGGAGCGAACAGCACGAGCCTTGCGTCGATTGTCAGCCCTTGGATCGCACAAGGCGTTCTCTGCGGCGTAGAACCCGTCACAGGACGTTCTGAGAGCTTCCAATGTCTGGTCGAACCGATCCGTCAGATTTTCCAGCCGTCCTTCCAGTTCCTCCATCTCGATTTCCAGAGCTTCGATGTCATCGTTAGTTTTCTGGATCGCTCGTTTGGCCTTTTCAGGGTCGAGGTTCCGAAGGCTACGAACCAACTCCGAATGCTCTTTGTCGAGATCACGAAGTTGTGCTTGCAGGTCGGCTTCATCCAACTGGAACATGGCCGAATAGACATCACAGACTGACCGAAAATCTCTCTCCAACGTCATCGGAAGTTCGTCGATGTCATTCGGTGGAGCCGTGGTCCCACCTATCTCTGGTTCGTGTGGCAGCTTCGACCAGAGAGACACCGATTCGGGGTGCCTTGAAATCGCCAAGATCATCTTGCCGATCACAGCTTGGAATCTGTTGAAGTTCTCCCAATGCTTGTCCTCGTAGGGCTTCAGCAACTCGGTGTTGCCGGTCTGCTGAGAATCCAGAATGGCGGTCGCCTCAACAGATGCTTCTTTCAGATAGCCACGAAGTTCCTCAACGATGACTTCCTGATTGACCCCATGACGAAGGCAGGTTCCGTTGTCCTTCGATCGTGCGTAGGTCGAACAGAAAAACTCAAGCCGTGTTGGGCGTGTCATGCCCCGCATCGGCTTCTCACAGTGAGAGCAATACAACAAACCAGATAGCCACAATTCAGGCAACTTCGGAGAGCGTGTCTCCCGTGGGGTTTCTTCGATCCGACGTTGAACGGCATTCCAAACATCTTCGGGAACCAACGGGGCGAAAAGTCGCTGAGAAAGTATCCAGTCATCTTCACTACGTTCACGGCGTCCGTTGGTGTCATCGACGGGCCGAGCTTCACCGTCTAAGAACTCGAAGAACCGCCCTTGCCCGTTGCTGTTCCAACGCTGATACCCGTTGTAGATCGGGTTTTTGAGCATCTCCCGAACGTGGTAATGTTCCCATCGGTCGGCGTAGTGGTGTGGTATGCCGACATCGTTCAGAAATGTGGCGATTTGAGAGGGCGAGATGTCCTCTGTTGCAAATTTTGTGAAGACCTCTCGAATGGTCACCAACTTGGATTCGTCTCGTGTGGGCGTCTGAAAAAGCGTGTCATCAGCTTCGGTGGCCGGAAAGTTTCTGTGTCCATCAAATCGCTCTGTGCGACCATCGGGGAAGACTTTCATGCGGCGAGTCGAGTAAACACGACGGGGCTTGCCGTTCTTACCAGTTCTGGTTCCAGTCTGTTCACGACATTCCATGATGACTCGCCACTTCTCTTGGCCGTCTTTCCCATAGCAGGCAACGTCCATGCCGTATGCGATGTGGCCCCCAGACCATTCACCCCGTTTGGCCTTTTCAATCATGGCCCCGATGACTCGCCAACCCTTATCCTTCTGCTCTTTTTCGCTGGTCTCCGCACTGAAACTACCCTCCATGAAAGACATCATGCTGTCATCATTCCAGCACTTTCCGTCCACGGTGAGGAACCGGCACCGACCGTTGCGAAGGCGACTCATGTATTCGATGAACTGGTACTTGTCCTTCGTCCCGAAACGGTCGGGATGATCGGCCACAATCCAACGGAGAAGACCAGCATCCACGGCCTGCATCATTCATTGAAACTCAGGTCGTGCATCAGGCAAGTCACGCACGAACCCTTCATCCATGAACCGGAACTGGTCAGGAATGGAGACCTCGTGTTTCGTCATCCATTTTCGGATCGACGCTTGCTGACGTTCGGTGTCCTGCTGATCTGTGCTGACTCGGATGCAGTAGGCACCTTGACCGTCCTGTAGGTCGAAGTCTTCGCTGTTCATGCTGCTTCCTTGCCGAGATACCGAAACACGGTTCGCTCACTGACCCCAAGGGCCGTAGCAATTTCTGGTGCGGTCAGCCCTTTGTCTCGTAATTCAATGGCACGTTCGGGCTTCTTCTTGGTCGTACCCGGCTTGCGGCCCTTGTACACGCCATTCTTCTTGGCGACCTCAATACCGGCAGCTTGACGTTCCTTGCGATACTCCCACTCAATTTCCGCCAGTCCGACCAGCAGGGCGGCAAGAATTCGCCCGATGGTTCCGTTGAATTCGATCTGCTGGGTTACCACGACGATCTTCAACCCTCGTTCTGCCCAATCTGCGATGATGTTTACACCATCCTCTAAGCGACGAGAGAGACGATCCAGTTTCCATAACACGACGGTTCTGATCTTGCCTGAGAAGATGTCCGCTTGAAGACGGTCGAACGCTGGCCGCTTGGTGGTGCGTCCAGACTCCTTGTCCGCATACCACTCGACCTGTTGAGGGTCGATTCCGTTGGAGTCCATCCACTTCTGGATTTCCGCCCTCTGGCTGTCGTCCTTCTGGTGGCGGCTGGATACTCGAACGTAACAAGCAATGGTCATTTGGTCGGCTCCTGTGTTGATTCAGAAGCGTCATACCGACCTTGCATCCAACTGTCAATTAGGGTAAAGTCTTTTTGTCGTATTTGGGTATGGGGAAATGGACGCAAATGTGCTTGGTTTTGTTCATTCTGCACCGTCATATGCTATTTGTCAGTTTTGAAGGAGACCACCAATGAGACTTCGCTTCGGCAAAAGCTGGTTCCGAGCGAGAAAGCGTTTCACGGAGGAGTGGGAAAGTGCCAAAGCATTAGAAGCCCACATGAACAGGCAGGCTTACGTTGCCAAGGTAGAGGGCGACGGTGAAGGATTGTGTTGTTTCGTTGAGTTCAACAACGATTACGTCGGTATTGGATTTCTCGACGAAGAGTTGCGTGAGTTCTTGAGCTACCAGTTCCAAGAACTCGAACAGGACAGATTGTTCTTGACGATGGCTACGCACAGAGAATTTGAAGGCACTTCAGATACGGTGAGAAAGGGAACCTCGTATTACTTCAAGCCCAATGGACAAGTCACAATTGAGTCCGAAGACTTTGAGGCAAGTAGGGTGACCACAAGAACCACTGAAGCGGATGTGAGCCATAACTGGGACAATTATCCCAAGTTTGGAGAGTACGAATCCATCCTACGAACCGAGCGTATGTGAAGCGACTGATGACGAGGAACCGCATGACAAAAGATGAAATTCGCAGCATTTTGGAGCAATGTCTGCCACGTGAGGCAATTGGATTCCTGCCACCAACTGAGCAGGAATGGAGATCGCTAGAAGACCGACTTGATTGCACGCTCCCTTCTGAGCTACGGGATTTCATTGACCTGATGACAGAGTATTCCTTTCCCGGCGACATCCTGAATGTTGGAGAGGGGCCAAATAATGGGAATGATACAACCGAAGTTGCATACGACTATGAAGTAGAGTGGAATTCATCATGGTTACCCACGATGATTCCCTTCGATTCAGTCGGTAACGGCGACTACTTTTGCGTGTCGTCGAAAGAAGGCCCCGTCTCCACTGTCTTTTACTACGATCACGACAGAGGGGAATTCAAAGCCTACGCTGACAGCCTACAGAACTGGATTGCAGACTTAACAAACTTTCTCAAGTAGTTCGCTTCTGCATCACGATCTTCGCAGGCCGAGCCGGTTTGAATGGCTTGAACTGTGCTGGTTGAGCAGGCTGATAAGGTTTGAATACCGGCACCTTCGGAGTCGGTGATTGTGACTTCGGCAGCTTCTTAGGATAGAGCTTTTCTCGCTGCTGATTGGTCATGTGGGTCGTGTTGGTCTTAGGCATCCCAATCCGTCTGGGTTTGTCGGGAGCCAGCAGACCTTCACGCCATAGAACGTACTCGATGAATGATGCCAATCTCATGGGAGTATGTATCAGAACGGCCACAATAAAAACAAACCGACCGGAGCCGATGAGAGATGCCCCCTCGATGGAACCGGCGTCAGGGAAAAGTGCAGGTGATTTCTCTATTCCAACTTCTGTAACGTAAGCGGACTAGGCCGGCCTCTTCAAAATACTACAACAGACCTCCAGCAAC
The DNA here is from genome assembly GCA_023260695.1 of Planctomycetaceae bacterium. Lineage (GTDB taxonomy): Bacteria > Planctomycetota > Planctomycetia > Planctomycetales > Planctomycetaceae > SXXK01. Next base: position 3,842 of record JALQUR010000157.1, on the reverse strand, counting down.
GACAGCTAAGTGTGGCCATCGCATGTGGTTATGAAGAACCTGTTTCTTGCGTTATTATCCACGGATCATCGTCCCAGTTCACGGCTATTAGTCGGTCGATCCAGTCTTGCACAGGCGGTTCCGATGACCAGTTTGCAAGACCACGCTCAATTCGTTTGCGTGGGACGGATTCACCCAACATGCCGTGAACATGGTCGATCAGTCGTCGAACATCACCATTTTCGAGTCCTTCGGCGATTCGTTTCTCGGTGTCGATGATGTCATGCCACAGCTTGGTCTTGCTCTTTCCCTGTTCCCAAAAGTCGCCAACGGTTCCGGCCTTCTTGAAGCGTAAGTTTGGCTTGAACAGAAGCCGCTTCGGAGCGTAGAGGTCACTGACCAGTTTGCCCTTCTTGGTTCGCCCCTTGATCTTGGCTTTGACGACGTAGTAGGCGAGATGCCATTGTGGCTTGATGGGTTCCACACGTTTCCTCCACATCACTTCGGATCGGGGTGGCATGGCGTACTCAATGGCCTCTTTTAGTGCATCAGCGGAAATCCGATTCTTGACGATTGTGTGATAGTGGACTTTGTTGTAACGATTGACTTCACGAACCCACAGGCAGACCACACCCTTCCGGTTGAGCTTACGAGTGACCTTGTTCCACATCGGTGCAACGTAATCTGGCGACACTTCTTCGTTCAGGTTCAGGTGAACGACCCATGCGTAGGGGCGTTTCATCAGAATTCGGTTTCGGTTGATGCACATGGCCCACTTCTTGGCCTCATTGAGGTAGCCTTCCACGGTCTCCGTCCAACCCTTCGCCTTGAACTGGCTGGGCTTGCTGAAAACCGGATTGGCCTGAAATAATTTTCCGTTGTCATCACTACAATATGGTGAAGTCGTCTTCATCGTCGTCTGGTCTCCGCTGGGCGACACTCGTTCAGGGCCACGGTGCTGCTCGGCATCGTGGCTCTTCTCTATCGTAGTGTCGCCGTCTCGATTTCGCCCTGCCTGTTGTCGTGTTGTTCCCTTATACGACTAGGTAGCCCCTTCCGGGCGTTGGAGGTAAAAATGGACGTTGGTGATGAACTTCGGGCGTGTTTTGGTGACTACGAGTCCGAAGAGAAGTCGCAGGCATGGCTGGACACGAAATCGTCGTTGCAGGTTGGCAGTCTCGTCAGTGGCAAGGTCGTGGCTCGAAGGCAGTTTGGCGTCTTCGTGGACATTGGACTGGACTTCCCAGCCTTGATTCTCGTCGTCAAGCTGAGAAATGCCGACAAGACCCCATACACCTCGATGGAGATGTATCCAGCGATTGGGGATACAGTCGAAGCACGAGTCTACGCATTCGCCGATCACAACCGGCAGATTGGACTGAGCCAGTTAGACGATGAGCCGATGTTGGATGCCCAGAGTTGAAAGAAGATCAACCGAATGAAATCACACACCGAATACCTGACCTTCAACCTCCCGGCTCGGATGGCGTTCGAGAACATCACGCCGAAGATCGAAGAGATCGTTCAGAAGAGCGGGGTCAGGGAGGGCTTGCTCTTATGTAATGCGATGCACATTACTGCGTCTGTTTTTATCAACGACGACGAATCCGGTCTCCATGAAGACTACAAGAAGTGGCTGGAAGGTCTCGCACCCTTCGATGCCTCTCCCCAGAGATACGCCCACAATCGAACCGGCGAGGACAACGCCGATGCCCACATGAAGAGACAGATCATGGGCAGGGAAGTTGTCGTAGCCATCACAGATGGGAAACTCGACTTCGGCCCTTGGGAGCAAATCTTCTACGGTGAGTTCGACGGTCGCAGGCCCAAGCGGGTCTTGGTCAAAGTGATTGGAGAGTAGTTTATTTGCCATGTCCGAAGGACTTCACGAGATCGAAGCGGAAATCCGATATCTGACCACCGAAGAGGGTGGCCGGAAGACTGGTGTGTTCAGTGGCTACAGAGGGCAGTTCTACTACGGCGGGAACGACTATGACGGCTTTCAGTGTTTCCCTGACCTATTCGACGACCAGATGGTGGAATTGGGAACGACTGTCCGAGCATGTGTGCGGTTTCTTCAAGAACGATGGGATGAGGTTCACTCAAAGCACATCACCGTGGGAATGCCTTTCGAGATCAGGGAGGGAAACAGAACAGTCGGTCGTGGTCGAGTGACAAAGGTGTGATGGAGAAACGCCCATGACTGGCAACGCTGATGGCCTTCACATTCTTGAGAAATACTCACGGATTCCGGCTTCCTCCATTCGGTATGTGGCCGATGCAGATGCCGACATTGTTCGCTCCATCCACAATGGCGTTCTGTTCTTGGTTGCTTTCTGGAGCGGCCCGTCCTTGAACGCATTTTCCAAGATAACCAAAGCCATCCACGACATGGGAGTTGGTGATCTCGAAGTTGTTGTGGTGGACGTTGATGGTTCACCCGACATTTACCAGTTGCCCGAGATCAAGGAACTCTTTGGCGGTGTGGTCAATGCACCACCGGGATGGGGCGAGGCGGCGTTTTGCCGAGAAGGTCAGATTGTCGGTGCTGCGATCATCGGGAGCGGGCACGATCCGAACCAATACTACTTCAATGCGAGAGAGTTTCTCTCATCATTTGGCGGCGAATGACCGCAGCAACTTCACGATCTGTTGTGGATGCCGCCAGAGCTTGCCAGTGCGAGTTCTGAACCCAAGGTCGTTCAGGGCTTCGCACACTTCCATGTGTGTCTTCCCTTTATCTCGGAATTCAGCGGCCTTGGCAGCGACTTCGGCGTAAACATCTCGAAGTTCAGCGGGTATGATGTTCTTCGGTCGCCGTGGTTTTGGTGTCGGCGGGGTCGGTTTCCGGGTGGAGATCAAGAGAGTCCCAATCGGGGATGGGCAACGCCATGCATATTACAGCGAGCGTGTTCATCAACGACAACGAAAGCGGCCTGCACGCCGACTACGAACGCTGGCTGCAAGAACTCGTGCCGTTCAACCCCGGCAGCGATCCGGCGACCGGCGGCTACCTGCACAACCGCACCGGCGAAGACAACGCCGACGCCCACCACAAACGTCAGATCATGGGTCGCGAAGTCGTCGTCGCCATCACCGACGGTCGCCTGCATCTGGGACCGTGGGAACATATCTTCTACTACGAATTTGACGGCTGCCGCCGCAAACGAGTGCTGGTCAAGATCATCGGTGAATAAGCACTGGCAGCATTCCTGACGCGGCAGCAGACTGCCCCCCCCAGCTTCAGTCAGGCCTCTCTGGCTACACACCAACCTGCTCAGCTGCACTCATCAGCAGACGTTATCACGTGGTTCCCACTTAGCCCTGCCAGCCAGCAGGCCATGGCATGTACTCTGAACCAGAAACCGCCTCCGGCCTCGGCGTTCTCTGCGCTGGCCGAACGGGCCCGCTGACCACACATACCGGAGTCATTTCTCTGCACCTGTCGGACGCGACCGTCCATCAGCGATGATCGCCGCCAGTTGCTGCTGCAGCTTTTCCGCAATCTCCGGGTGCTGTTCCAGAACGTTCCGCTCTTCCGCCGGATCATCAGCCAGATTGAACAACTGAAACTTCGGCACATCGGTGTTTGCCAGTTCCCGTTCCACCACCAGATTCCGACTGGTACCGCGATCGTGACGCAGAAGCTTCCAATCCCCGGCTCGCAGCCCATAGGAACCACTGCGTCCATTATCCTGCTGCACAAGATGCTCACGCCCGGCAGCGCCCGAATTCCCCAGCAGAGCCCCCAGCACATTCATGCTGTCCAGACAGGCGTCATCCGCAAGTGTCTGCCCGGTCAACGCTGCAACCGAGGCGGCCAGATCAATCGTGCAGACCACCTCATCACTGATCTGAGGGCG
>JALQUR010000120.1 GCA_023260695.1 Planctomycetaceae bacterium | reverse complement strand
GACACTCCTTCGGGAACACGATCTTCGCCGATGACAATCCAGTTCCAGATCCGCTGAAGAACGTCGCGTGCCGCAGCTTCAAGTTTTCGCGGAGGCTGAGGTGTGGAACTGGAACTCCGCAGGCTGAAGCTGAAATCTGGTGGAGTTGTCCTGGAGACGGTGGTTGCTGGTTTTGCCGCCGAGGTCACAGCACTGGGTGATTGCCGTGATCCTCCGGACACAGATGAAGCAGGCGGAATTGCCGAAGCTCCGGCCGAAGGAGGTCTGATTGGCTTTGTTGACGCCTGCGTTGGAGTTTGCAGAGCAGATGGAGTTGTCGACTTATCTGCCGGAATGGGTGGTGGAGATGCCGCCGCAGCGGGTTTTGTGTGATCAGCCGAGTGTGGACCGCCGGTTGCTTGTTTCTGCGAATCGGTGCTTCGTGCTGTGGCGGTGTCGCGGGTGTCGCCCAGGCGAACAGACAATTCTGCAGTGGCCGAATCGTCTTTGCGGGACGCAGCCTCTCGGCGAAAATCCTGCAGCGTCAGATGCAGGTTCTTGTGAAGTTGCTTCAGTTCCTCCTGAATCGTTCTCAGGCGGCTCATGATGATAAATGGAGCCACGAGATAGACAATCAGAATACCACATGCGATGAGGACAAGGAGTTCTTCCATCGAATTGCCTTTGAAGCAGGAGTATTCGGAATGCCGGCGAATGGCTTAACCGTTGGCCTCCTTGCAGTGCTTCCTAAGTCTAGCTGCGGAATTCACGAATACCAAAGACTATCGCGGCGAATAAAGCCCACTCACGACAGGCTGATGTCGATCGTATCTCGGTCGATTCTCCTGGGAGTTTGCAGACCGCGCGGTGTGCTCGGTCACGCACGCAGCCCCGCCAGATGCTCAGACGTGGTCCGGATTGCCTGATCTGCGTGGGTAACACTCTGAGATGTCCCGTGGCCTGCTGAGATAAATGATAACTGATCAGGCAATAACCGCGGACAGACATCACAGTCAGAGTGGGACAGAAATCAGGCCGGTCAATGACGCTGAGTTGTCTGCGGCGAATGACTGCCGGTGTCAGGTTATGCTGGTGTCAGGACAGGCAAGTGTCAGGACAGGCATAGCACACCCGGGTGGTGCTGGAGCAACGTTGTCAAACGGCAACATCGCTGCAGGAGCATATGGATGCCGGACGGCTTGTTGAGGGACAGGGAGATCGAGCCCGCCCGGATGCGGGAACATGCATCCGGAGCCTTGCTGAACTGGTCGTGATCTTGTCGCCATGGTGGCGAGGATTAATCCCAATGGTGAATTCTCAGGTGGGAATTCTCAGGTGGGTGGCACCGCAGAGGCCCGATAGGCGCAGAGCCGCCGGTGGGTGGCACCGGCCGGAAGCCGTACTCAGGCGCTATCAGGGACAGGCATTGCAGTCCGGGCTCGGAAGGTGGGTGGCACCGAAAAGGCTGAAGCGGCTCCAACGGTGGGTGGCACCGAAGCGGCCTGGAATCAAGGGACAGGCATTGCAGGCGACGGTAAGTGCATCGGCCGGTGGGTGGCACCGGTCGGAAGCTGTAATCAGGCGCTATCAGGGACAGGCATTGCAGTCTGTGATCGGAAGGTGGGTGGCACCGAAAAGGCTGAAGCGGCTCCGCTGGTGGGTGGCACCGGCCGGAAGCTGTATGCCGGTTGGTTGAGCGGGTAATCATGTATCGTTCATTGTATTCTCTGTTGGGATCTGCTGATGGGGAGGCTTTCTGCACGGTGGGTGGCACCCAAAATAGGATCCGGTGGGTGGCACCCATAAAGGATCCCCAAAAAGGATCGCGATGGGCTCGCAGGTGGGTGGCACCGAAGAGGCTGAAGGGGCTCCGACGGTGGGAGGGGCTCCGACGGTGGGTGGCACCGAAGCGGCTCGGGATCACGGGCTCGGACGGTGGGTGGCATCGAAGCGGCTCGGGATCAAGGACAGGCATTGCAGGCGGTGGTAAGTGAGCAGTGTTGCTAAATCGCAACAGGCTTTCTGCACGGTGGGTGGCACCGAAAAAGGCACGGTGGGTGGCACCCAAAAAGGCTTCTCGGGCGGAAGCCGGGATCGCTGACGGTCCATGCAATGGCGGGCGGCACCAATGTCAGCAATGGTAAATGGTGCCTTTGTGAGCGGATGATGCTTTGGGATCAATACTGCTGATTCTGAAGATTCTGGCTGATGATCGTTGAGGAACAAAAAAACCTCACGGGAGATTGCTCTCACATGAGGTTAATCTTCAACGCTTGTCGGTCAGCGGTGATCAGCGGCCACGAGGTCCTGGCCCTGCTTCACCTTCTGGTCCGCGAGGTCCACGAGGTCCTGGTCCTGCTTCACCTTCTGGTCCACGAGGTCCGCGAGGTCCTGGTCCCGCTGCCCCTTCTGGTCCACGTGGTCCGCCCATTGGTCCTCTGCCGGACATTCCACGTCCCATCATTGGTCCGCCGATTGGTCCTCTGCCGGACATTCCGCGTCCCATCATTGGTCCGCCCATCGGTCCTCTGCCGGACATTCCGGGACCCATCATTGGTCCGCCCATTGGACCTCTGCCGGACATTCCGGGGCCCATCATGGGGCCGCGGGGACCGTTCTGGGCCCTTGCATCGCCGGGGCCAGGTCGACGACCTTCGCGATTTGTTTCGGGTCGTTCACCACGTCGTTGCTGCCCGGCTTCGGGACGTCGACCGCGCCCGGGGCCGTCTTCTTCTGCATTGGTGCGTGGGGCGGCTGCGGTTGCTGCAGCGATGATTGTGGCTGTGAGGGCGATTCTTCGCAGGGACCTGAAGTTGAACATGGGTTTGTCTTTCTCTCTCTCGTGGATGCAAAGCGACAGAGCACGCTGGCTTCAGTCGGTTGTATTCGTGTTCATCATCAATGCGAAAACCAACAGGCAAGGGTGCCACGATTTTCCGAAGTTTTCTATTCTCACTCCATAACTGCTGCTGTGCAGGATTGCTGCTCCTGAAGCGATGCGGATTTTGCGAAATACGGAGCTGAATTCAGAAGGTCTTCCTCGATGACTTCCATTCACTTTGTCTGTTCTTTAGTGGCGGCGCTGCGGCGAGAGCGATCTGCAGATGCTTCAACAATTCTGCGGCTGCAGCAGCGACGGCTGGACGCTTTGCTGCGACATGCTGCAGAGCAAAGCCCATTTCAGGCGAGCAGAATCCAGAGACCTGCAGGCAGGGGGATCCGGCTGGAAGACATCCGTCCGGTTGATTATCGAGAAATGATGGATCAATTCCCGGAGACGATATGCGGCGCGAGGATTTCGCTCAGCGAAGCTCGTGAGGCGATTCAGCGAGCGGATGGGAGCATTACCAGAGTCCGAGGGCGTTATCTGGTTTCACAGACCAGTGGCACGACAGGTGAGCCCGGTTATTTTCTGAATGACGATCGCAGCTGGGAGATCCAGCGTGCCGTCGTTTTTGCAAGGACATTCCGAGATCGTCTGGGCTGGCAGCACCTGCGTCGTTTTGTCGGCCGCCGGCGATACCGCATGGGATTTGTTGTCTCCGGACTTTCCAGCTGTATTTCAACGCAGACCTGTCTGGAGGGGCGAAAGCAGGGGCGATTCCTTGCAGATGTAAGGCTGTTTCCAGCAGAGCTTCCCATGGCCAGTACAGTGCGACAACTCAACGAATTCCAGCCTGACTATCTGCATGGTTACGCCAACATGCTGGAACTGCTGGCTTATCGTGCGGAAGACGGCGAGCTGAAGATCAGTCCGGAATTCATTTCTTCGGGCAGCGAAGGGTTTTCTGCGTCCGGCAGAGCTGCAGTGGAGCGCGTTTTTCCGGCAGCGGTGATCACGGCTCAGTATGGTGCTACGGAATGTGCGGTTCTGGGAAATGAATGTCGCTCCGGGCGGATGCATATCAACAATGACTACGTTGTCCTTGAGGCAGTGGATGAAGATGATCGTGCGGTTCCGGCAGGTGAGCGATCTCACCACGTTCTGCTGACAAATCTGATCAATCGTTTTCAGCCTGTGATTCGACTGCGTCTGACGGATTCGATTACTTATGGAACAGAGGCATGCAAATGCGGATCTCCATTACCGTGGATCATTCTGGAGGGACGCAGTGATGAGATCATCTGGCTGCAGCGGGGCAACGATGACTTTGTGGCCTACCAGCCGTTGTCGTTTCAGGCACAGATGTATCAGATCATGAATATTCGCCAGTGGCAGGTGATTCAGCAGGAACGTAATCAGCTGCTGATCAGATATGTTCTTGCTCCGGGGGCCGACAGCGCATCTGTAGCGGCTCAGATTCAGCAGCAGTGGATGACCTATCTGGGTGAAGAGAGGCTGGCCGGAATTGTGCGGGTCGATTCCGAGGAGGTAACGGAAGTGACAAGATCAGCAACCAGTCAGAAAACGAAGCAGATTCTGTCACTGGTGGGGCCACCAGCGGGGCGTTCGACAGCTTCTCCGGACAGCGTTCAGGGCGAATTCTCCGGCTGAACACGCAGCGCTGTCTGCAGGAATTCAGCAGCCAGTTCGAACTGAAATTCGTGGCGACCTGCAGGGACTTTCAGTTCCGGTAGTGGAGCTCCGGCGAATTGCATGACCGGTTCAATCAGACGCAGGCAGCGTTCTGCTTCCTGTGGTGGAAAGCCATCGTCGGAACCATTGCAGATCTGCAGATGGCAGGCATCAGTGAGCAGCGCCAGCTGCGGCAGGTCGAATTCCGGAAGCAGTCCCGGGATTGCTCCACAGGTACAGTGTCGATGGCGGTCACGAATAAAGCTGACACGCATGCTGCCAAAAATCCCCTGCACGCTTGCCGCAGCAATTCGGGGTTCAAGGACAGCCGCCGTGAGTGCCAGCAGACCTCCGGTGGAGACACCGGCGACACCCACTCGACGTGGATCCACCAGGTTGTCGCGAAAGACCTGCTGCAGCAGGATGTCCTGATGAGCAAACAGCAGGCTGTACCAGCCGTAGCCTTCAAGGCGCAATGCCTGGTCGAGATCAAGATGGTTGTCGGAACTCGGGCTCATGCCCGCATTCTCCATGGCGAAGACAAGATAGCCGAGTTCAGCAAGTCTGCGGGCACAGGCATGCTGGTAGCTGTCATCTTCATCGAGTAGCTGAGCGATCTGGCCATGTCCCATAAAACAGACGACGGCCGGTCCGGGGGCCTGTCTGTGCCGTGGCTGCAGGCGGAAGTAGCGAAAGATCCGCTGACCATTGAGTGTGACATCAATCTGCTGCTGTGTTCCAAACGCCCGTACGGCAGGTTCGTGGGCGTGCAGTTCGATGGTACCATCGTGCGGATAGAGAAATTGCTCCCGAAATTTCTTTCGTTGCGCAGTCTGCCAGTCGCGAAACTGCTGCAGAGATGTGAGTTCCGGCACCAGCAGTGGCTCCGGGGTTGCGGCCACTGTGCTCCACGAATACTGCGGTGATGACACCGGGCTGCGGGAGATCAGGCCGGGCTGAAATCCAGCCAACGTCTGAGCCTGTTCCGGCGACAGGATACCAATGCAGAGCCACCACTGTGGCAGCTGTGCCAGTTCCTGCTGCGGGGCAAACTCGCGGTACCAGATATCGGCGAAATTGGGCTGTTTGTCATTACCGGGGTTGCTTGAGCCGCGATACACCTGCCGCTGCAGCCGATGCCATCCTGCTTTCTCGGGTGACAGCTTGTCGGGAAATGACCACAAGCCGGTGTTATTGTATTCGAACACAGCCAGCACGACGGCAGGGCTGCGAAATCGGATGCGAACCTGATGACCTGCACCACCAGCGAATACGTATCGCGGTAATCCGGAGGTCTGTGGTGGCAGCTGCAGCATCTGGTAATCGCGGTTCAGAAATGATCGCTCCCGTGCGAAACCTGAGGAAATCTGCACGTCAGTGCCGTCAACGATCTCCACCAGCTGCTGCAATTGCTGACCGGGAAGTTTCTGCTCGGCAATGCTCTGCAGGGTATGACGCAGTCTTGCCGGATGATCTGACGACAGAGAGTCCGGCATATGCTGCAGCAGAGTGAGCGTTTCTTCAGGAAGCCCGAGCGTCCCGTTCAGGTGCAGATTGCAGCCGGCTTCACGAATCCGCCGTACGGGCTCCGATTCATCATCCAGCCAGCGGGGCCAGAGTCGAATGGTTTCTGTACCGGCGGCGGCGAAGGCTTCAATCTGTTCCAGCTCAGGAATCAGTCCGAGCTGCCGAGCTGTCGGCAATAACCGGCGAAATGCGAGTGCCTGCGCAACACTTCGAACACCGACAATGGTGCGAGCGGGATCACCGTGCTGCTGAATAATCTCAGCCACCTTCCGATCATACGCCTCACCCTGTTCCTTCAGATCGAGGAGCAGGTCAATACGGCCGCTGCAGAGTTCTGCTGCTTCAATGAGCGAAGGAATTCGCTGGTTGGCATAGTTCGGATCAAACCAGCTGCCTGCATCCAGTGCCTGCAGTTCGGCAAGCGTGCGCTCGGAAGCTGCACCCGTGCCGTTTGTGGTTCGATTGAGCGTGGCGTCGTGCAGAATGAAGAGCTGCCCGTCGGCACTGGTGCGAACATCCACTTCGACGGCGGTGGCCCCGGTTTCGATCGCGCGAGTAATTGCGGCGGCTGTGCATTCCGGTCGCTCCGCGCTCGCTCCGCGGTGGGCAATCAGCTGGGAGATCATTCGCTGTTGCCGATCGGCAGTCGCTGAGTCGTCTGCCTGCAGTTGAGTTGCCACGGGGGGTGGCCTTCGATAAAGACGATGATCGACACGATAAACATGGCCA
>JALQUR010000048.1 GCA_023260695.1 Planctomycetaceae bacterium | reverse complement strand
GCAATATCTACGATCGGATTAATGACTACGGTTCGGTCAAGATCTCGCTGGCCAGTCCGAATGACATTCGTAGCTGGTCTTTTGGCGAAGTGCGCAAGCCGGAGACGATCAACTACCGGACCTACCGCCCGGAACTCAGGTACGTGCGGATCGGTGTTGTCGGTGGTGGATGCAGCGGCTTCCAGTACTCCTTCGATTTCACCAATGCCTACGACGAAGAGAAGGATCTCTTCGAAGAACATCATGGCGTGGGTGTTGTGGTTGACAAGAAAAGCGACCTCTACCTGGACGGAACAGAGGTGGACTTCTATACCGACCTGTCCCGTCGAGGATTCACATTCAACAATCCCAATGCGGTCAAATCCTGTGGTTGCGGCAGCAGTTTCTCTGCCTGATCACGTATCGCCTGCCCGCTACCAGGCGACGCTTCTGGAACGCCGATGCCGTCGCAGTCGGTCGTGCGCCAGAAAACACGAAGCCAGAAAACACGAAGGCTGTCGACATCTGTCGACAGCCTTTTTTCATGCTGCTGGTTATCTGCCGGTAAATTCCATCAATTGTCCGCTGGCCTGCAGCATGATTGGCTGCACGCTGGCAGCCGATGCTGATTGCTCGCCCGGAAACCGCAATTGCCAGCTGTCCGCTTCGTTGTGCAGCAGCTGCATTTTCTGATTGTCATTACTCAGCATGATCATGCCGGATTGCTGCTGCCAGTGCCCGGTTTCTGACGACATGAGCAGTCCGTTCGGTGCGGCCGGAGACCAGCGTCGCTGCAGACAATAGCAGCCGGAACGGTGCAGGCTGAGCTGGACGGTGAGGGAGCCATTCTGTCCGGAGAATGCGATCAGTTTTGTGAACCGCGAGGTGTTCCACCACTCGCGTGCAAGGCGTGGGAGCACCACCAGAAAACAGAGCGTTCCCGGATCAGCCAGCCAGGCCACGGGGATCAGAATCTGCGGCCAGGCAGACCGACTGAGCCATGCGGTGAGCAGTAACGGTCCAGCGAACGGAATCAGGACAGCCGAGGAATTCCTGCCTGTCTTGTGCTGCGTGTAACGGGAGAGCGCCAGTGTGACGAGGCTCACAACGGGGAAGAACAATCCTGCTGTGAGCAGCAACAAGGATGAGTCCGGGAGAGCAGATTCGTTGGGCATGGCTGTGAAAAGAACTGTGCAGACGGTTCCAGAAATGACGAACAGGTGCTGCCGCAGCGGAGTGTTGCGGAGATCGTGATGCGGTGATCGTGACGAATGTTGATGGAGTGTTGCTGAGTCAGTCGGACAGTCCAGTCTGCGGTACAGCAGCTGTGGTGGACCGGCAGCAGCTTGTCTGCCTGTAAAGTTCTGTTAGAAATGTGAGCCGGTTGTCGGTGGATCTCACCGCGAGCAGACTGCCACAGAAACCGACTGGTGAGTGTACTGAACATTTCTGCGGCCGGTCCCCGGTGCAGCATTACGTCGGCGAAGAGTCTGTCATGCCGCCGCCGGCCGGATAGTGCCAACCGGATAATTCCGACAGGATTCGCTTCAGAACACAACATTGTTTCGTCCAGACAAAAGCATTAATGGAGTCTGACATGAGTCAGCAGAATTGTCGCTGGGGAATTCTCAGCACC
>JALQUR010000042.1 GCA_023260695.1 Planctomycetaceae bacterium | reverse complement strand
AATGCCGTGGGCTGAAGGGTATGATCGGGACGTTCACGACGCAGGCTGCTGACAGCCAGAGCGTGCAGTTCTTCGTACAGCAGCGGCAACAGATCCTGAGCGGCAGTACTGTCCCCCTGTGACAGATTCAGTGTGAGCTGAGTTGGATCCTGCTTCATTGGTTGCTCAGACAAACGCTGTGCAGGCAGGTTCCGCATGGAATTCTGCAGACTGCTGCATCGTCAGCGCAGGGATGCAGCAGCGACTGTTTTCAGACTGCAAGCCAACTCTGAGCTTTATTCGGGAAGAAACAAGTCAGATGAAGAATGTCCGAAGCCGGTCATCAGAAACCTGCTGCCGACACTGTACGGTCCACAGCCGGTAACCTCAAATTCTGCAGCAGCAGAATTCTGAGGATTGAAGGCAGTAGTCGCCGCCCCTTCAACGCCATGTCAGCACTCGAAAGATTCCTTCCTTCTTCTGGTATCTCTCTGGAATTGCCAGCAGGCGGTCGCGGAAGAATGCCAGAATCAGACCACTTCCAAACAGCAGTCCGCCACCAGCAATGGATGCGACGGCAACCGTGTTCAGCTGGCCCCAGGGCACCAGGACAGCGAGGCTGATGAAGTACCAGACCGTGGCAATTCCACCGATGAGTGTGCAGGCTCGAAGTTTCAGCAGCACACCTGTGGCCAGAAGGATCACTCCGGAAAACAGGAAGCCCAGCTCATCAAGGATCAGGAATTTACCATCTGCACGATTCACCATGGTGGCGATGGCCAGCGGGGCAACCAGCAGGAGCGAACCGAGGGACAGAGCGGCTGAAACCGATTCGGCCTCTTCTTCCTGCTCGTGGTACCAGCCCATCAGACCGGACCCAAGCACAAACAATCCAACAACAACGCTGAGTACTTCCAGCTTCTGCCAGAAACTGAGGTCGATATACAGATACAGCAGGATCGTCGTGACCATGGCATGTGCGGCCGTCGCAACCATGAACCAGCGGCGCAGCGGTGATGTACCGGAGAGGAAGCAGGCCAGCATACTGATCAGAACAAAGCTGCAGCTGAACAGGATCAGAGCAGGTCCCGGAATCGCTGAGGCTTCTGAGAGCTGGATTGACAGAAACAGATTCCTGAAGAATGCGGACAATGACGCAACACCCAGTACTCCATTTGCTGAAGGATACAGGATCTTTCCGACAGCAGCGGGTATCAGACCTGCATCCGAGAAGCGACTGACCAGCAACATCAGCAGACCGAAGACTGAGAATCCAAGCATCAGCCCCTGTTCCTGAAAGCCGAGGGTGTTCAGCAGCTGAGCGAATGCGACGCACCAGGATACAGTTGACAGATGCACGAAGATCAGCCTGCTGTGAAGTGCAAATGCTGCACCATAGAAGATGGCCGCTTCAGCGAAGAACAGACTGCTTGTGCCGGCCGCGTTTGCCCGGTTGCCGAAGACTGAAATCGACAGCATCAGCGTCGACGGGAGAAGCATGGCGGCTGTAGCAAGATGCGCGACGCGATAAAGTGATCCGGCCAGTGGTGAATTGCCATACCACGCTGAAGCGGCTGACCATGCGAGGGGGATCAGCATGAGCACCGGGGCGTGGTGTTCCCAGTTGTTGATACCCAGACAGACCAGCAGTGAAACCGCGGCGATCATGGTCGCTGCCGCAGTTGCAAACAGATAGTACTCGGACACTCGAGAGCTCTCGAGGCGACTGCTGTGAGCTCCCACACGGCAGGCAACGGCAGTGAACAACATTGCTGCGACGAAGCTCAGCTGTGGTAGTGTGCCGGCCCAGATCATGGGGAAGCTCAGGTGCTGTGCAAATGAGACGGCCCCGATCACGACGGGCAACACCCCCATCAACAGTCCGATGGAAGGCAGTGACCCGGTACTGCTTCGTTCTCTTCCCATTGCTGCGATGGCAAGGTGTGTCAGCAGCGATGTCCCTGCGAGCACGGCAATGACGAGGTCACGCCCCAGGTTCAGGTCCAGCATCTGCACAACGATCAGTTCCGCCCAGACGACACCGTATGCTGCCAGCTGCAGGAAGATCCCACGTCTGCGAACTGTCAGATCGGAATAGCCCCACGCGTAGACTCCGAGTGCAACGAGGAGCAGAGCCAGCCAGCGAAGTTCGCCGCAGATGGGAGACGGAACGGCATTGAACCGAGCGTAGACTGGTGCGAAACCCAGGTGATAGCACCAGTCGCCGGCGATCTGAGCACCAAGTACAAGCAGCAGGCCTGCAGCAATCTGAATATGGCCGGACCAGAAAAATGCCATCCCGAATCTCTGACGGCTGAAGGCACCGGGCGATTCCGGTGATTCCGTATCAGGAGCAAACGCGCGAATCAGATGAATGCCAATCAGTCCCAGAACAACCAGCAGGGTGGCGGGGGTGGCGATTTCCTGCAACCGCTGTGGTGAAGGGCTCATACTGGCCACAAACAGCAGCCCGGTCATCGTTACGCCAGCGTTGAAGACGTAGACGAACATCTCATCCTTCAGCTGCCATGCCGAGACTCCATACAGAACACTGATAACGACAGCCAGCAGCCAGAGGTTGCCGTCAACGGTGAAGAGACTCTGGGCGTGGCAGTACCACAGGTTCAGGGGCATGACGAGGCAGGCCAGCAACGCCAGTGCGCGACCGCTCAGGCGATACCTGGTGTAGCGAATGGTCAGGAGACCGGCTGCAAGAACAGCGGTGTTGCTGGTGGCAAGCAGCACAGCCATCACGGGTGGTTGCAGGTAATTATTGATCCAGAGCAGGATCACCAGTCCGATGGTAATCAGACTTCCACCAATTCCGATCAACGCCTGAATGCTGCGGGGATCGAGCAGGATTTCCAGAATGGATCGACGTGGCACAGCCGGCTTCGTGGCCGCTGGTTGCTTCCGTTGACCCCGTTGTGCAGCGTTGCCGCGTGGTGCAGAGTCGGGATCAGGAGATGATTCAGCGGCGGCAGCCGTTTCGGTGTCTCTGACAGTCACCCGAGCGCTCGCAGCAGGAGTCGCTGGAGGCTCCATTCCTGGCAGTTGAACTTCCAGTGCACTGACCGAACTCAGAATCTCCTCGGCGTTCAGTTGTTCTTCATCAAGGCATTTCCGGACGAGTTCGAAGCGGCGATTCCAGTCCTGCTCAAGCTGATCTGCCAGATCTTCGGGGATCTGCCGTGCGTCACGCAGATGCTGCAGCAGAGACTGCATCTGGATTGCTGCTCGCAGTCCGCGAACTCCGCGCGTCTCCAGAGCCTGGAGCGGTAGTAACCCGGAGATAACGGTGATCGGCTGGTTGTGAAGCCTGGCATGCTGAGCCAGTTCAGACATTGCAGCCAGCTGATCCAGCATCCTGGAGATGATCGGTTCTTCCAGCGAGAAGCTCTGCTTCCACTGCATGATGCAGGCACGAGTTGTTTCAAGGCTGTCGAGGTAGCACTGCCAGTGTTTCTGGTTCAGAGACTGTGGCGGCTGCGAACTGGATTCACTCATTGGTCGACTCCCCGGACAAATCTGTTGTGAGCGGTCCCAGCCAGCGGAACTCTACTCAGATGAAAACGCGTGTTTTCAGGCGAAAGCGGTCAGGAGAATCCGCAGAAAACAGTGCCCACTGATGCAATACCGGGGAATGAAGTGATTCCGCAGCAGTTTGGCGTGTTCATGCGGTTCGAGCAGTGAATGGAAGTACGAGGTCCGGTCAGGGGGCCGAAATCACATTATGAAAACGATGTAAGTGAATTTCTGAATGGGCTTTGTGTCTGTCTGGGAGTGATTTGCGATCGGGTCGCGTCTGGATCTTCAGAGGCCGGAAGGGGCCAGGTTTCTTGATTCGCGGTATCTTCTGCGGATAGGATCGGGGAATTCCATTTCGTAGTCAGAGCAGGGGAACTGTCATGAGCAACCTGGATCGTCGTGGGTTTCTGAGGTTTGCCGGAGCTGCCTCCGCGGCGGCATTCGTACCCGGGCTGGGAATTCATGCCGGTTTTGCAGTGGATCCCCCGGCAACTGATTCGCTGGCAATGCAGCTTTACAAGAGTCTCTCGGATGAGCAGCGGCAGA
>JALQUR010000032.1 GCA_023260695.1 Planctomycetaceae bacterium | reverse complement strand
TTGTTGGTATCTGCAGTTTCCTGCTCATCGGCTTCTACACAGAACGAAAGTCTGCCAGCAACGCCGCCAACAAGGCGTTCATCATGAATCGTGTTGGCGACTTCGGGTTTCTGATTGGCCTGATGGTCATCTGGACCTTCTTCGGTACCTTCCGCTTCGGTGAAACAACGGACGGAGCGGGACATGTCGTCGAGGCGGGTCTGTTCCAGCTGCTCGCTCGCGGTGAAAGTGGCGATGTTCCGCGTGATGCAGAAACTGGCGACGTACTCATTTCCCAGGCAAACGCCCCGGCAAACAGCTCAGACTCAATTCCCTACTTCCTGCTGGTCGTGGCAGGACTCGGTGTCTTTGCAGGCTGCATCGGCAAGAGCGCTCAGTTTCCCTTGCAGACGTGGCTGCCGGACGCGATGGAGGGACCGACTCCGGTGTCGGCTCTGGTGCATTCCGCGACCATGGTGGCCGCCGGTGTTTATCTCACCGGCCGCTTCTATCCGATGTTTGTTCAGGAGGTGTTGCTTACCATCGCCTACATCGGCTGCATCACGCTCTTTGTCGGGGCGACGATTGCAGTGGTTGCCACGGACATCAAAAAGGTACTTGCTTACTCAACCATCAGCCAGCTGGGTTACATGATGCTGGGACTGGGTGTGTTCGGCTGGGGAGCGGGACTGTTCCATCTGGTAACGCACGCCTTTTTCAAATCCCTGATGTTCCTGTGTTCTGGCAGTGTGATTCATGGGTGCCACCACGAACAGGAGATGCCAAAGATGGGCGGCCTGCGGCACAAAATGCCAATCACGGCATACACGATG
The DNA here is from genome assembly GCA_023260695.1 of Planctomycetaceae bacterium. GTDB lineage: Bacteria > Planctomycetota > Planctomycetia > Planctomycetales > Planctomycetaceae > SXXK01. The sequence continues at coordinate 1,506 of JALQUR010000032.1, read as the reverse complement.
CTGATCGGCGTCGTAGCCATCAGCGGTCTGGCGATCCCGGGTCTGGTGCAATTCGGTTTTGCGTTTTCCGGCTTCCACTCCAAGGATGCAATCGTGGCCACAGCGCTGGCCTTCGTGAACTCCAATCCGGCACACTTTCTGCTGTTCGTACTGCCGCTTGTGACTGCCGGTATTACAGCGTTCTACATGTTCCGGCTGTGGTTCTACACCTTCGCCGGTACTCCTCGCGATCACCATGTTTATGACCACTGCCATGAAAGCCCGGCAATCATGACAGCACCGCTGCTGGCTCTGTCAGTGCTGGCAGCCTACTGTGCCTGGGGTGGGGAGCAAGGGTGGTTGTACCTGATGATTACCGGTGACCAGCCACATTACATTGCCCACGGCATCGCAGGTTCGCTCACACTTCCGGATCATCACGCCATTCATGATGTGCATGGTACCGCCGGGATGCTGGCACTTCTGGCCGCGTTGTCCGGGACGTTTGTCGCCTGGCTGCTCTATGGTTCCGGTCGAATCAGTCCAGCGAACATTCAGCGTCAGCTTGCCGGAGTGCACTCATTTCTGATCAACAAATGGCATTTCGACGAGCTTTATGATGCCGTGTTCATGCAGCCGATGCATGTGATCGGAAAATTCTGTGCCTGGTTTGACCGCACGGTGTTTGACGGCATCCTGCATGGTGCCGCCCGAATCACAAAGCTGGTGTCACAATGGGACCGTCTCTTCGACGAGACTGTAGTTGACGGACTGGTGAATGTGATTGGTCGAGTAACTTATTCGGCAGGCTTGTCTCTGAAGCGAGTTCAGACGGGAAGTCTCCGACAGTATGTGATGTTTATTGTGGCCGGTGTCGTGGCGTTGTTTGCAGTGGTGCTGACGACTTTTCCACGCTGACCCGTGCCACGTGTGTGGCAGTAGTCCGGTACGTCCGGACTTCCTTGTGTGTTCTGCGGAACTGAAACTCCTTGTTGGTAACCGTCAACTGCTCGAGCGATTCCTGCGGCGGACGGACTGTAGATCAGGCTGTGAATCGATCATGAATCCTTTCTTGCTGCTTTCAATGCTGATCTTTCTTCCCTTGATCGGTGCAGTTCTGCTGCTGATCTTTGATGAGAAGAATACGGATGCGATGCGATTCTGGTCGCTCGGCGTCACCCTGGTGACATTTATCCTGTCGGTAGTCCTGTGGTGCCAGTACGAACCGTCGGAGGGCATGCTGCTCGCCGAAGTCAAGGACTGGATTCCATCCTGGAATGTGTACTACCGACTTGGCGTCGACGGAATCAGCCTGCCGCTGGTGCTCCTGACCGGACTCGTCAGCGCGCTGGCGATGACAGCCAGCTGGAGCATTACAAAGCATGTCCGTGGCTACCTGATTCTGTTTCTGATGCTGGAAGCAGGCATGATGGGGGTCTTTCTTTCCCTCGACTTCTTCCTGTTCTACGTGTTCTGGGAAGTCATGCTGCTGCCGATGTACTTCCTGATCGGTGTCTGGGGAGGGCC
>JALQUR010000693.1 GCA_023260695.1 Planctomycetaceae bacterium | reverse complement strand
AGCGTGGCGATGGTTGGCTTGGTGGTCATGTTCTCAATGGAATCCATGCCGATGCACAGGTGTGGAAGCAGCGTCTGCGGCAGGACCCTGCTGAGTTCATAGTCAATGGTTGAACCGCTGGGCGGAACCCCATCACCGCCGCGGTAGCCACCCAGAGCACCAAAGAAGGCACTGTGAGAAGGACTGGTGTGCGTGCCATGCAGTCCATTGATGATGTGCATACGCTCTTTGTAGGGTTCGAGCGGACTGATTGGTTCCGGGAGTTTTACGCCCGCCAGCGAGCCGCTGCTGGTCATCCCTTCGGGAATACAGGTTTTCGGATCGAACCCCTGATTCTGCATGAAGAAAATGATGCGTCTGGGTGTCGTGGCAAAACCCGGGGCAGCCTGCAGACCAGGTGAGATTCCACCCATTGTCAGAGCAGCAGAGGTGCCGGAAGCCAGACCCTGAAGCAATTGACGGCGATTGAGCATGTTGGTTGCCTTGTTGAAAGCAATTTGTATTTCAGGAACCAATCAGGAAAACCAGTCCTGCTGCGGGCTGCAATGAGCCGCCCCACTTTTTTGTTTTCGGACAAATCCCCGGCAATGCCTGCATGCAAGTTGCCGACAGGCGCAGCAAAAAGAAAAAACACAGTTGCGGTGACCGAGGAAATGCGTGTGAAGAGGCGTAACTGCAACGATCCAGCAGCCGTAAGGAGCTGAGCGACGGTGATTCACCTGTCTCGGTATATTGACGCTCCGGCGGTTTACTCGCAACTGTTATTCATGATCCGGCAGCTCCGTCCCATCCGGATTGCGAAATCAGTCTCGACTTCGTGACATGACTGCAGTCGACGAGAAGTCGTAGTCCGCCCATGCTCCGTGGCTGCCTGAAACATGCAGCGAAGGCTGCAATCAGGTCACGATCTGCGTTAGACTCACGATCGGTTATGCAACAGATCAGCTCTGATCGGGGCTGTCAGACAGGTGGATCCACAGGACTGGAGCGGCGGGGCGCCATGACACGCTGTTATCAATCAGATTTTTTCGGACTCAAAGGAAAGCGTTTCCTGGCCATGCAGCGTGTGCTGATGCGGAGCGTGGGCATCCTCTGCAGCATCGCAGCAGCAGTCGTTTCCATTGGTTCCGGATTCGCTGCGGCACAGGAAGCTCCTGCGAGTGCAGAGATCCTGTTTGTGCGGCGCATCCAGCCACTCCTGCGAGAGAAGTGCCTGGCCTGTCATGGGGCAGATCCTGCAGACATTGAAGGCGGACTGGACCTTCGTTCCGCTGCAGGGCTGAGTGCCGGCGGCGATAGTGGGAAGCCGGCCGTTGTGCCAGGCAGTCCGGATGTAAGCCCGTTGTACCTTGCTGCTGCACGAAGCAACGACGAATGGTCAGCAATGCCACCAAAGGAGGCAGAACGTCTGACAGAGCAGCAGCTGAAGTGGCTGGGTGAATGGATCAGCGGCGAAGCCCTCTGGCCGACTCCGGATCGCCAGCGTACGATCGCAGCCGAATTCGCAGAGCAGTGGTCTGCAGAAGACGGGGTGTCAGTTGTAACCTCAGGCGGACTGGACCTTGCCTGGACAGAGCGTCGCTACGACCCTGCCGGGCTCTGGGCTTATCAGCCGTTGCTGCCTTTCGAAAGACCGGCTGATGCTGCTGAGCACACTGATGGCAGCACCGTGAGTATGATCGACATGCTGATTCAGCGGGCGTTGCCTGAGCGGCTGGAGGTGGCTCCCCGCGCTGATCGGCAGACGCTCATTCGCCGTGCAACGTTTGATCTGACGGGACTGCCACCGACGCCGGACGAGGTGGCCGGATTTCTGCGGGATGCGCGATCCGATGCAGCGGCGTTTGCAGAGCTGGTGGATCGTCTGCTGCAGTCACCGCACTATGGCGAACGGATGGCTCAGCACTGGCTGGACGTCGTTCGCTACGCAGATTCTTCGGGACTGGCGAATGACTTTGAACGAGGGAATGCGTGGCGTTATCGCGATTACGTGGTGCGATCATTCAACGCCGACAAGCCATTCGATGAGTTCATTCAGGAACAGATTGCCGGTGACGAAATTGATCCGGACGATCCTGAGAAGATCATTGCAACGGGATTCCTGCGGATGGGCCCGTGGGAACTCACCGGCATGGAAGTTGCCAAAGTGGCGCGACAGCGATTTCTGGATGATGTGACGAACAGTGTTGGTGAGACGTTTCTGGGCCATTCACTGCAATGTGCTCGCTGCCACGATCACAAATTTGATCCGGTTCCGACGCGTGACTATTACTCCATTCAGGCGGTTTTCAGCAGTACTCAGCTGGCAGAACGGCGCGCGGAGTTTCTGGAGCAGGAAAACACAGACGGGTTTGCGGAGCAGCGTTATCTGGAACAGGCCCGGGAGACGCATCAGGCGGCGCTGGAAACGCTGGACGACGTGATGCTGCGGAATGCGGAACAGTGGTTTGCGGAACGACTGCCGGAGCTGTCTGAACAGCAGCAACAGTGGCTGATGACGGTGCAGCAGTTGCAGCAGACTGCAGGTGGCAGCGGGATCTTTGCTGCCGCACGGGATGCGATGAAGAAACAGGGCCTTGCTGAGGAACAGTATCCGCCCAAACTGGTTGGATTCACCCCGCAGCAGTTTGGACTGGAACGTGTCTCTCGCAAAGGGCTGCAGCGACTGCAGTGGGAGTTTGAACGTTATCAGCCATTTGCACTGGCGGTGTATAACGGGCTCACCCCCAACGCCCGTAATGTTTCCGCACCGACTCGAGTTCCAGCCGCTGACAGGCAGCGTGGCGAGCATGAGCAGACTGCGATTCTGACGGGTGGCGATCCATTTTCTCCTGCCGAAGCGGTGCGTCCGGGAACATTGAGTGTCGTTGATTCGCTTGTGCCGGCGACAGTTCCCGAAACCCCGGCGGGGCGACGAGCGGCGTTTGCACGCTGGGTGGCCGATGCGCGGAATCCGCTGACGCCGCGTGTGATAGCCAATCGGATCTGGCAATGGCATTTCGGCCGTGCAATCGCAGGGAATCCCAATAATTTCGGGGCGACCGGACAGCGGCCGACGCACCCATTGCTGCTGGATCTGCTCGCTGCAGAACTCATCGACCACGGCTGGTCCATCAAGGCGCTGCATCGTACGATTATGCTGTCGGACGCCTACTGTCGCTCTTCGCAGCACCCGGATCCGCAGTCGTTGCAGAAGCTGGACCCGACAGGAATCAGCCTGGCTGTGTTTCAGCCACGACGCCTTTCAGCCGAAGAACTTCGAGACTCGATGCTGGCGGCCAGCGGCCAGCTCAATCTGACCCTCGGTGGCATCCCCTGTCGGCCGGAGATCAATCCGGAGGTGGCCCTGCAGCCACGAATGGTGATGGGGACATTTGCTGCGGCCTGGGTCCCCAGTCCGCTTCCTGAGCAGCGTCATCGGCGTTCCCTGTATGTGCTCCGGCTGCGTGGTCTGATGGATCCGATGCTGGAAGTGTTCAATTCCCCGGCACCTGACTTTTCCTGCGAGCGGCGCGAAGTTTCCACGGTGACGCCACAGGTCTTCAGCCTGTTCAATGGTCAGAATTCACACTCCCGCGCTCTGGCCCTGGCTGCTCGATCACTGCGCGAGGCGGAATCCGATGTGCAGGCTGTACAACGCTGTGTGCAGCTTGCATTGGGACGGCAGGCGTCTGCTGAGGAAGCTGAGGAACTGCTGCAGCACTGGCAACAGGTGGAACGATCGCTTCCCGAGGAGCCCTCGCCCGCAGTGGCTGCTCCACTGCAGGTGACTCGAGATGCTGTCGAGGAGAACACGGGCGAGAAATTCAGCTATACAGAGACGCTGTTTGCCAACGCGGATTTTGTGCCTGACCTGCAGCCGGCTGATGTGGATCGCCACACGCGAGCACTGGCGGATGTCTGTCTGGTTCTGTTCAACTGTAATGAGTTTGTTTATGTGTATTGATGCATTGAGTGACCTGGTCATCCGAGTGCTGGATTCTGCGGACTGTCGCGGGATGCTGGTGCGCTGCGCCGGTGTGCTGCTGCCGTTCGTCACTGCAGAATCGCTGCAGGCGGCGGAGCGGCCAAACATTCTGGTGATTGTCTGTGATGATCTGAATACTCATGTGCAGCCTTCAGGTTATCCGTCAATTCAGACCCCGACGCTGTCGGCTCTGGCAGCGGAATCGATGGCATTCAACCGCACGTACTGTCAGTATCCTGTGTGTGGTCCCTCGCGGGCATCCTTTCTGAGCGGACTCTATCCGGAATCCACGGGGATCACTGACAATACATCGGATCTGAGGGAACAGCGGCCAGGTACGATCACACTGCCTCAGTTCCTGCGGCAGCACGGCTACTGGACGGCCAGCACCGGCAAGGTATTTCACTCGCCGCGTCAGGAATCTGGCGCGGAAGTCTGGGATGAATTCGTTCGCTTTGAGAACGATGAGCTTCCGGCACTGCAGCATGCTCGTGAGAAATTTGAGGCCGAGTTCGGTTCGATTGAGCTGGCTTCAAATCGTCGTCGCTGGCGGGATTTTCCGAAGCCGGAATTTGACGCACTGAATGCGCAGACGCCGCCGGGACATGGTCGCAGCGGACTGACTGACGCACAGCACAAGGATGGCAAGAATGTGCGGCAGGTTGCCAGCTGGCTGGAACAGCGAGCCTTCGGGGAAAAGCCATTCTTCATCGCTTGCGGAATCCAGAAACCGCACGTGCCGTTTCTGGCACCTGACCGTTACTTTGATCTGTATCCGGTGGCGGAAATTCCATTTGCGGCTGATCGTCCGGATCTGTGGAAATCGTTGCCGGAGAGTGCGATTTCACGGCGGTTTGAGGCTTTCGGTTTTGAGCTGGGGCGTGAGGATCCGCCGCTGCGACGCGAATACATGCAGGCTTATCACGCCTGTATTTCATTTCTGGATGCCCAGCTGGCGATCATGCTGCAGGCTCTGCGCGAGAGCGGTCACTGGAACGACACCGTGATCATCTTCATGTCTGATCATGGTTATCATCTGGGTGACCATTTTCTCTGGGGCAAGGTGACACTGTTTGATATCGGGACACGAGTTCCCTTTCTGGTTCGAGCCCCTGGTATCACGACGCCGGGCAGTCGCTCAGAAGCCATGGTGGAGCTGGTGGATGTGTTTCCAACGCTGGCCGATCTGGCCGGGCTGACGGGACCAGCAGATCTGCAGGGCGTCTCGTTGCGGCCATTGCTGGAGCGTCCGGAACTGGCTGGTCGGAAGGAGTATGCGTATACAGTCGTTCGCCGCGGCCAGAAGCTGGGCAGAGCTGTTCGATCGCAGCGGTGGAGGTATGCAAGCTGGCCGGATGGTGAAGAACTCTATGATCTGCAGCTGGATCCCGAGGAAAAACGAAACCTTGCCGGGATGCCGGAAATGGGGAGTCGTCTGCAGGAACTGCGGACGGTATTGCTCAGCAGACAGCAGCTGGCGGAATCAGGACTGCCTGCCGAAGAATGAACGAACTGAGAATTCCGCCGGAGTGGAAATGCCGAACGAAAGTACTCGGAGCTGATGTAATGCAAACGCGACGTGAAATTGTCTATGGCCTGGGCAGCTCGATCGGAGCGGTGGCCCTGTCATCACTGCTGGCCGATGAAGCTGTGGACGCTGGACAGCGTGGACCGCTGGCACCGCGTGACGGTCATTTCCCGGCACGGGCTCGGAACTGCATCTTTCTGATGATGGAGGGTGGTCCGTCGCACATTGATACGTTTGATCCCAAGCCGAAGCTGCGCGATCTGCATCTGCAGGAATTTGTCCGCAACGGAGAGCAGAAGTCGGCGATGGAGAGCGGACAACGCTACTACGTGCAAAGCCCGTTTCAGTTTCGGCAGCATGGGCAGAGCGGAGCGACGATGGCCGAAAACTGGGAGCACCTGGCGAAGGTTGCTGATGAGCTCTGTTTCTATCGCGGCTGTCAGGTCGACAGTGTGAATCACCCGACGGCCATGTATCAGATGAACTGCGGCAATCGGTTTGGTGGTGATCCGGGACTGGGAGCGTGGGTGACATACGGGCTGGGGTCGGCCAATCAGGATCTGCCGGGATTTCTGGTGCTGCCGGAGGTTTCGTGGCCTCAGGGCGGAGCTGCCAACTGGAGTAACGGATTCCTGCCGGCCTCGTATCAGGGGACTCCACTGCGCCCGCAGGGATCACCATTGCTGGATCTGCAGCCGCCGGTCGGAGTCACACCGGAGCGTCAGCGACAGAACCTGGATCTGCTGGCTCGAATGAATCAGCGGCATGCGGAACTGCATCCGCAACACGAAGAACTGACTGCCCGACTGGAAAGTTATGAGCTGGCATTTCGGATGCAGACGGAAGTGCCGGATGCGATTGATCTTTCCGGGGAAACTGAGCAGACGCTGCAGCAATACGGTATCGACAATGCTGTGACGGACAGATTCGGCCGCAAGTGTCTGCTTGCCCGCAAAATGGTTGAAAAGGGTGTGCGATTTGTGCAGCTGTACAACGGCACCTGGGACAGTCACGACTATATTGCTCGAGCGCACGGCAATCTGGTGCGGGGCGTTGACCAGCCAATAGCCGCATTGATTGCTGATCTGAAGGAACGCGGCCTTCTGGACAGCACTCTGGTGGTCTGGTGCGGAGAATTCGGCCGTACGCCGGACAATGGGATTCGCGGGGGAACGGCATACGGACGCGACCACAACCCGAATGCGATGACAATCTGGATGGCCGGAGGCGGCTGTCGCGCAGGCCATACCATCGGAGCCACCGATGAAACGGGCATGACTGCCGTTGAAGAAGTGCACCATGTGCGTGATTTTCATGTCACGCTGCTGCGACTGCTCGGGCTGGATGACAACAGGCTGACGTATTACCACGCTGGTCGCTTCAAACAGCTGAGTCAGTTTGGCGGGCAGGTGATCGAGCCGCTTCTTGCATAGTCGCAGGCGATTGCTGTAATTCACGATTCACAGGAAGAACGCTGTGGTGACAGGCCGCAGGGCGAACTTGTCGTCAGCAGCTGTTCCCCGTTCTGACGGGCATTTTCTTTCATCGAAGGGTGCATTGATGCCAACGCCGTTTCATCTGGCGATTCAGGTCCGCGATATCGCTGAAGCTCGGGAGTTCTACGGAAACAGGATGGGGTTTCCGGAAGGCAGGAGTGCCGAAACGTGGATCGATTTCAACATGTTCGGGCATCAGGTGGTGGTGCACCTGAATCCGTCGCTGGGGCCGACGGGGAAAGTTACCTGTCATCGCAATCCGGTTGATGCGCATGCGGTTCCGGTACCGCATTTTGGTGTGGTGCTGGAGATTCCCGAGTGGAAGCAGCTGGAGCAGCGGGTGCGTGGCTTTGTCAATGAATTCATTATTGAGCCGTATGTGCGGTTTGCCGGACAACCGGGTGAACAGTGCACCATGTTCTTTGAAGATCCGAGCGGAAACGCGCTGGAGTTCAAGGCGTTTGCGGATATTGATGCGGAGTTGTTCGCCACGGAATAATCTGCACAGTTTGTTCCGGAGCTTCACCGGGAATTCACGTTCAGGGAGATTCAGTAGTGCCGGAGGGGAACTGTGATCCTGCCGGTGGCCCGAAGCCGTTGACGGCTGTGGTTGTGCATTGCAGAGCACGATTCTGATTCATTTTTCCTGAACAAAACGGGAGTTGCTCATGTCAGATGTCAGGTTGTGTGGCAGCTGGAATCTGTTGTTGTCGGGGATCGTTCTGTTCGGCCTTTTTCTCCCGCAGCAGGGCTGGTGTGAAGATCCGGTACGGGTTGTGTCTGTGTCGGCTCAGAGCGAATTTCGGGTGACTCCGGATGAAGCGATCATCGCATTTTCTGTTGAGACACAGGATCGGCAACTGCCTGCCGCCAAGGTTCAGAATGATGCGATTACAGGGGACATCTTCGATTTCGTGCAGGAACAGCAGATCAGTGAAGACAGTTTTCGAGTGACGGCGCTGCAGATTGGTCCGCGTTACGACAGAAATCGTCAGCCTGTGGGTTACGGTGTTACTCGGTCCTTTGAAGTTCGCACGCCGGACTTTGCGTTGGTCGATCGACTCATCAGCGGCATTGTTGATGCTGGCGGTGACGACATCACGATTGATGAGCTGAAGCTGCAGCTTCGTGATCAGCGCGAGCATCAGGTGGAGGCGCGGCGTCTGGCGGTGGAATATGCTCGGGCAAAGGCAACGCACCTTGCCGAACTCAATAATATGGTCATCGGGGATGCAGTCAGCATCTCAGAGGACGTTGAATACAACGATGACGCTGGCGGGTTTGGAGGCTTTGGCGGTGGACTGGCACGGGCTGATCGAGAGGACGTGATTCCCCGTGTGGTTGGTGCGGCGGGTAAACGTCGCCTGGCATCACGGGACAAGCAGGCATCGTCGTCAGCGCTGGGAACTGTTCGTTCTGTCAGCCTGAGTTTTGATGAGTCGCCGGCTCAGATTGAACCTCAGCCCGGGCGGAAGGCAGTGGGGGAAAAACGCGACCTGCTGCTCTCACCCGGTCAGATCAGTCTGAATGCTACGGTGCAGATTGAATTTGAACTGCTGCCACGCAAATAGCTGCCGACTGACGATTGTGTGAGGGATTTGTCTGTAAGCAGCAGCCCGTGGGAGAATTGATCGTGGCCACTGATTCGTCCGCAGAAGATCACTCAGAATCGGCTCAATGGCAGATACGGCTGCAGCAGACCTGTTCGGTTCTGGAGCGGGTGTCGCGTCAGTTTGCAGATGATTCCGTGGAAGCGGTCGCTGTCAGAGAGGCAGCTCAGGCGTTGATTCTGGTCCAGCAGCAGCGTGCGCTGCAGCGGGCGTATCGCAGACTGCTGAGAGCCGCCGGGGGAGAACTGGATGCAGAGATGCGGCAGCGGCTCGTGCAAATGGGAATTGATCCGGACGAACTGGATCAGGATGGCCCTGCTGAAAGGGACTGTGACTGATTGGTGACTGATAAACAGGCTTGATTCTGTGAGGAATGTTCGCGGGGAGTGATTACTGCTTGCCTCCTGCTTTCTGCGAGCTAATTGACAGTCAGGTGCCTGTTTCCGTGACAGGAGCGGCGGCTCTGCGCTGTGTTGGTGTACAATTGGTCAGGGTGATTTCCTGAGGACCGCTGAGTGGTGTCAGGGCGAAGCATGTTCTGTGGCACTGCCGCAGGAAGCTGCCTGCGACGAGCATGTTTCAACACCTGTTCTGGTAGTTCACAGTGATGGCCAATCACAGACCAATTCTCTCTTCCACACTGCGTTCACCAGTTCGCATGCTGGCGATTATCCTGGTGCTGGTGTTCACAACCGAAGTGGTGGTGATGCTGGTGTTGCCCTACCTGCTTCCGGGGGGACTGGGAGAAGGCGGAGAGGCATTTCTGGATGGAACATTGTTGACTCTTGTGATCGCACCCGTGTTGTGGGTGGTGATTCGGTCTGCACGGCGGGCAGAGGATGAGCGCATCTCAATGGCGCGGGAGCAGGAGGCATTGCGATCTCAGCAGATGGCGACACTGGCTCAGCTGGCGACCGGGGTTGCTCATGAGATTCGCAACCCATTGACATCCATCAAAATGATGATTCAGGTCAATCGACTCAGGTTTGCGGAGAAAGGGCTGCCGACGGACGATCTGGAAATCGTGGAACACGAGATTCGCCGGATGGAGCGATCGGTGAACAGTCTGCTGGAGTATGCACGTCCGGAGGAATCGGATTTTGGTGAACTTACGCTGCAGAAGGTCATTGCCAGCACAGAACTGCTGGTGGAAGGGCGATGCCAGTCTCAACGGGTGCACTTTGAGTTGCAGGTTCCTTCAGCGGCGATTCTGGTTCATGGTGACGGCGGACAGATCCAGCAGCTGCTGCTGAATCTGATTCTGAACGGGCTGGACGCGATGCCCGGCGGCGGAACTCTGACGGTGGAGTTGCTGGAAGATCAGGGTTTGGCGAAGATTCGGGTGCTTGATACCGGTCATGGGATCAGTGCGGGTCTGGAAGACCGCCTGTTCGAACCATTTGTGACAACGAAGCAGAACGGTGTCGGGCTGGGGCTGGGAATCTGCCGACGAATTGCCGAGTCGCATCGTGGAACCCTGGTGGGATTCAATCGGGAAACACAGGGTGCCGAGTTTTGTCTGCAGCTGCCGTTGCTCCGGGTTGGCAGCGGGATTGCGCCGTCGCATGCCGGAGATCCTGATCTGAATACTCCAGTTGGGCTGACGGAATGAGAACACTGCTGGTGATTGATGACGAGGTTTCAATTCTCAGATCGTTCGAACGCGCGTTTTCTTCCGAGTCGACTCAGGTGCTCACTGCGTCGAATGGTGGCGAAGGGGAACGTATTTTTGCGGAGGCGCAGCCGGACGTTGTCATTCTGGATCTGAGTCTTCCTGATACTGGCGGGCTGGAGTTGTTCCGACGTCTGCGGGAGGTTGACAGTCGGATTCCGGTGATCTTCATTACGGGGCACGGGACCGTTGAGTCGGCTATTGAAGCGACCAAGCTGGGCGCCTATGACTATCTGTTCAAACCACTGGAACTGGAGGAAATCCAGGCACTGGTCGAGAAGGCTTTCAAGCTCAGTCATATGGTGCGGGTGCAGCCTGTACTGGCAGAGACAGATGAGATTGCGGAAGGCGATGCAATCGTGGGTCGCTGCCGAGCAATGAAGGAGGTCTACAGGTCCATCGGCCGTGTTGCTCCGCAGGACATTACGGTTCTGTTGCTGGGGGAAAGTGGAACCGGCAAGGAGCTGGTTGCTCAGGCCATCTACCATCACAGCAAACGTGGCAGCGAAGCGTTTCAGGCCATCAATTGCGCTGCGATCCCGGACACACTGCTGGAAAGCGAGATTTTCGGTCACGAGAAAGGTGCATTCACGGATGCGCATCGGCAGCGCATCGGCAAGCTGGAGCAGGCGGATGGAGGAACACTGTTCCTTGACGAAGTCGGTGATATGTCTCCTATGACGCAGGCAAAGATTCTTCGCGTGCTGCAGGAGCAGACCTTTGAACGAGTCGGTGGTGACCGGTCGATCAAAGTGGACGTACGCGTCATCGCTGCAACGAATCACGATCTGAAACGGCTGGTCTCGGAGGGGCTGTTTCGCGCGGATCTGTATTTTCGATTGTCTGTCGTCAGCATCGAACTGCCTCCGCTGCGAGACCGCGAAGATGATCTGGGCGTTCTGGCCGAGTATTTCCTGCGGAAATACAGCAATGCGTTTCAGAAGGACGTCCGCAGCCTGGCCCCCGAAACTCTGTCATTGCTGCAGCAGCATTACTGGCCGGGGAATGTACGTGAACTGGAGAATGTCATCAGGCAGTCACTGCTGAGCGCTCGCGGGAATGTCCTGCTGCCCGATTTTCTGCCGGAACTTGGCGATGCCGTCGGGGTGAAAGAAGGTTCCGGCCAGCGGATTCTTTCCGACGAGTACATTGCCGAACTTCTTCAGGCGAGCACCGGCAATCTCTATTCTGAGGCAATCTCCGTTGCCGAAGCGCAACTCTTCCGGCAGGTGCTGCAGTACACCGGCGGCAATCAGCTGAAGGCTGCGGAACTGCTGGGGATTTCGCGGGTGACGCTCCGCAGTAAGCTCAAAGCTCTGGGGATTCAGGCTGCGGAATTCAGCGAGTGAATTCAGCGAATCCGGCGGGCCGGCGCCGAGCCGGACGGCTGCAGAGTGTCGAGCGAACAGATTGCAGTTCAGTCAGCAAGGGTGTCTGTTCGCAGCCCGCGTGCGAACCACGGATAGATCGTGGGAATCACGAGGCATGTGAGCAGCGTGGTCCTTGTGAAAAATGGGCTGCTCCACCGATTGCGTCACCACTTGCACCAACTCACGAATGGGCACCAAGCGGCCATTGCTGGCCCGCACCGTCAATTGCAAAACCTCGTCGAGGCTGCCTTGGCGTTCGGCCGGCAACATCAGCTGCGTGGGTGCTGGGTATTTGCTGCCATCGTGCAAGAAAGTCACAGGCTCACCGGCCAAGCCTGCCCGCAAGGTGGTGACGATGGCTTGCTGAGGCACCCCCAACAGGGCCGCTTTGCGACGGTCCACTTTCAATTGCAGTTTGGGCGCGTGGGCGATGCTGGAGTCATCCACGTCGACCACGCCTGGCGTTTGCTCGAAGACCGCGCGCACGGCCTTGGCCACGGCTTCGCGACCGGCCGCCTGTGGCCCATAAATTTCAGCCACGATGGGCGAGCGAACTGGCGGCCCCGGGGGCACTTCCACGACCTTCACATTGGCACCATGGCGTGCGCCAATGCGTTGCAATTCGGGGCGCAAACGGGTGGCGATGGCATGGCTTTGTGCCTGGCGATGGGCCTTGTCCACCAGGTTCACCTGGATGTCACCCAGCTCGTTGGCGTTGCGCATGCCGTATTGGCGCACCAAGCCATTGAAGTTGATGGGCGAGGCCACCCCCGCATACACCTGGTAGTGCTCGACCTCGGGCACGGTGGCCAAATGGTTGCCCAGCTCTTGCAAGGCTGCGGCGGTGCGCTCCAGCGAGGTGCCCGCAGGCATGTCGACCACCACCTGAAACTCTGACTTGTTGTCGAAGGGCAACATCTTGAGTACCACCCAGCCCTTGACCGGCAGAAGCACCGATAGCCCTATGAGCGCAAAGACACCTAAGGTGAGTAGCCAGCGATTCAGACGCGCAGTGCGCGCCTGCAAAAAAGGATGAAAGAGAAGC
>JALQUR010000663.1 GCA_023260695.1 Planctomycetaceae bacterium | reverse complement strand
AGTGCGTGATTGCTCAGTGCGTGATTGCTCAGTGCGTGATTGCTCAGTGCGTGATTGCTCAGTGCGTGATTGCTCAGTGCGTGATTGCTCAGTGCGTGATTGCTCAGTGCGTGATTGCTCAGTGCGTGGGCGATCAGTGCGTGGGCGATCAGTTGCGTGGGCGATCAGTTGCGTGGGCGATCAATTCAGATTCATGCGGATGGTCTGGGATCGATCCGGCCCGACTGAAACGAATTCGACGGGACGTCCGACGATTCGTTCGACGGTGCGGACGTACTGCTGTGCGTTTTCCGGCAGGTCTGTGAATTCGGTGATCCCGGTGATATCTTCCTGCCAGCCGGGGACCCGTGTCAGTACCGGCACGGCATCGGCAAGATCTTCGCAGCGGGCTGGCAGAGTCCGAGTGATTGTTCCTCGCACATCGTATGCCTCGCAGATGTGCAGTTCTTCGAGTCCGCTGAGGACATCCAGCAGTGCGATGGCGATGGAGTCGACACCACTGATGCGGGCGCTGTAGCCGGTTGCGACAGCATCGAACCAGCCGCAGCGTCGCGGTCTTCCGGTGACGGTACCGAATTCATTTCCGGCAATGCGAATTCGTTCTCCGATTTCGTTGTCAAGTTCTGTCGGGAACGGGCCGCCACCGACGCGAGTGGTATAGGCTTTGGCGACACCGATCATCCGCTGAATTGCGCGTTCAGGGACACCGCTGCCATTGTGGATTCCGCAGCCGGAGCTGTTGGAGGAAGTGACATATGGGAAGGTGCCATGATCGATGTCGAGCAGGCTTCCCTGAGCACCTTCGAAGAGCAGGTTTTTGCCCTGATCCAGAGCGTCAAGCAGATAGGTCGTGGTATCGCAGACCATTGGGCGAATGCGTTCTGCTGCGGCGGAGTATTCCTGAATGATCTGATCAGCGGAGAGCACAGGAGCCTGTGGATCGAGTGCGTTCAGGATTTGCTGTTTGAAGGGAACGATCTCGCGGACCTTTGCTGCGAAAGCATCCGTGTCGACCAGATCTGCGATACGGATGGCGTGAGACCGTCCGACTTTTTCGCGGTAGCAGGTCCCGATTCCGCGCATGGTCGTTCCGATGGCTGCACTGCCGCGTGATTTTTCCAGAGCTGCCTCTTCGGCAAGGTGCCATGGGCAGATCACGTGTGCTCGTTCGCTGACGAGCAGGCGAGCGGAACATTCCTGTCCGCCGGCGGACAGGCTGTCGAGTTCTCCGAGCAATGCCAGCGGGTTGACAACGACGCCCGGTCCGATGACAGACATCACGTGGGATTGCAGGATTCCGGAGGGCAGCAGGCTGAGTTTATAGGTCTTGCCGTCAAATTTGACGGTGTGACCGGCATTGTTCCCGCCCTGATACCGAACCACGATCTGGTGATGTTCTGTCAGCAGGTCGACAATTTTCCCTTTGGCTTCGTCGCCCCACTGCAAACCGATGACTGAAGTTGCCGGCACGGAAATACTCGCTGTATCTGGATGAGAACTTGTTTGCTGATGCGTCTGTGACCGCTGTGGCATCGACGGTGAACGCAACGTCTGCCCTGGCGGTCCTGCGGTGCGATCCGGTGGACGAAGGCCACAGGGCAGATCGTCCGGAGTGAATGCGCGCAGCCGGGATTGTAATGGCGGTCAGGCATTTTCCCACGAGCAGCGAGGGGAATTACGCTGGTTCCCGTGGATTGGGTTTGGTGTAGTTTCGCTGGAGATAATTTGCAGGATGGGCGTTCGAGCCACGAATTTGTCGGGTTGCACGAGGAATTCAGCCTGGTAGTCTGCGTAGTACGGAAATGCCTGGCAGCGGGGCTGTCAGCGGGCAGTGGATCCTGTGGCACATCGCACGGAGTGATTGCAGGCGCCGGAGTGATTGACGGCGTAAGTAGTTTTCGGGGAGCAGAGGCAGGCATGTCATCGCGAGCAGCAGAGCAGCAGCTGGTTGGCAGGATTCGAGCGGGCGACGCGGATGCCTGGCAGTCTCTGATTGATCAGTACGAAGGGCGTCTGCTGGCGTGGTTGCGAACACGGATCGGCGACAGCAGTGCCGCGGAGGATCTGGTGCAGGAGACATTTGTTGGTTTTCTGCGGGCTCTGCCGGGGTACGACGAAACGACTCCGCTGGAATCGTGGCTGTTTTCCATTGCAGCTCACAAGCTGATTGACGAGTTACGTCGCCGCGGGCGTCGTCCGGCTCTGGCCCTTCCCGGGCTGGTGTCTCAGGGTGTTGCGGACGTGACAGGTCCCGGTCGCCGTGCCTCCAGCATGTATCTGAGTCGGGAAAGTGATCGGACCGAGGCAGAATTAATCGGCCGGGTGCTGACTGAATTTGTCACCGGCTGCATACAGCAGGGAGCATGGGAACGGCTGAAGTGCATTGAGCTGTTGCTGGTGCGTGGCTGGAGCAACAAGCGGGTGGCCGAAGAGCTGGGGCTGACGGAAAAGCAGGTCGCAAATCACAAGTATTTCGTGGTGGATAAAATGCGTCAGGCAGCGCGGCAGCAGCCGCAGGATGTAAGGATCCCGCCGGAGCTGGAAGTTGAGCAGGGGGACAGCTGAATGAGGTGGCCGAATGGCCGCTGAGAGGCAATGCCGGAATGCTGAATTTTCCCTGAAAATCCGGTTGAAAACGCTGCTGAAAGGGGGCCTCCTGGAGTATCAGCCAACGAGGTGATCTGCTACGATTTTCACAAGCGAACAGGTTCCCGCAGCAATGCTCAGGACGCTCCTCAACGGGTCGGCGTTTTTTCGCTGATTTCCGAGGGTTTTTGCTGTTAGTACATTCATGATTTCGAGGGATCGGACGAATGGATTCCGGTCTGGACAGGATTGTCAATGAAGCTCACGTGTGATCGCGCAGCATTCTCCGCGGCGTTTTCAATTGTTGCATCAGCCGTGCCGTCTCGAACTCCCAGAGACGTGCTGCGAAATGTGTATCTGACTGTTGGTGGTGCCGGGGTAGAGCTGGTTGGAACTGATCAGGAGACGGGCATTCGCTATGCCGTAGCCGAAGTCGAAACCAGTTCTGAAGGCGAAGTACTGCTTCCGACTCAGCGTGTTTCATCGATCATGCGTGAACTGCAGGCGGAGCAGTTTGAGATTGATGTGGAAGAACAGCAGGTGACAATCACTGCAGCGGCTTCACGGTTCCGTCTGTCCTCCGAAGATCCTCGCGAATTTCCGCCGGTACCTGAGTTTACTGACGAAAGCTATTTCCGCGTGGCGGCCCCGGTGTTCCGTCAGATGGTGCGACGCACGTCATTCGCCACAGACACGGAAAGCACCCGCTACGCACTCGGTGGTCTGCTCATGGAGATCGAAGACGGACAGCTCACGCTGGCGGCCACTGACAGTCGTCGTCTGGCGGTGGCAAGTGCGGCCTGTGAAAAGCAGGGGGAACCGGTGGTTCCGGAACGCACAACCGTGATCCCGACTCGAGCAATGGCACTGCTGGAAAAATCAATTGATCCGGCCGTGGAATACGTGGATATCGCTCTGCGTGACAACGACGTGATGATGCGAGCAGGGACCTGTGTGGTTTACAGTCGGCTTGTGGAAGGCCGTTTCCCGCGTTATCGCGACGTGATTCCGGCATCAGGGGCTGTGAATGTTGCGTTGCCGGTTGGACAGTTCCTGTCCGCAGTCCGGCAGGCTCAGATTATTACCGACGAAGAAAGTCGGGGTGTGGATTTTCAGTTTGAAGATGGCCAGTTGTCGCTCAGCAGTGAAGCCAGCACTGTTGGTGATTCCCGCATCGATCTGCCGATTGAGTACACTCATGATGCTCTGGTGATCACCTTTGATCCGCGTTATGTGGCGGAGTTCCTGAAGGTTCTGCAGGCAGAAGCAACAGTTGACCTGCAGTTGACCGATGCGGATACCGCCGCAGTGTTCCGGGTTGACGATTCCTATACCTATGTGGTGATGCCACTGACTCAGAATCGCTGATGGTTTCCAACCGGACTCAGCCCGACAAGGGTACGGTTCGGGCGGCAGCATCCTGATGATCGTGCGAAGGGATTTGCGATCGTGGCAGCAAACGATGATTCTTCCCTGCGAACTCCGGGGCAGGTTGGCAACGCGGTCTTTCGGCTCATCCGTGAAAAGGGGCTGATGAATCGTGGTGCCACAAATTCGCTCAATTCGCAGTGGGCTGAGATCGTCGGGCCGACACTGGCTCGTCGCAGTCACGCAAAACGAATCCGCAACGGTGTTGTGGAAGTCTTTGTCAGCAACTCTGCCGTACTGGAAGAGCTGCGTGGGTTCCTTCACAACCAGGTGCTCGAACAACTCCAGTCACGGCTTCCGGATTCCGGGATTCGCAGTATTCGGTATATCCGAGAACGTTCATGAACTCGGTATAGGAGCAGCGGCAGTGCCAAAAGCGGCAGTGCCAGGAGCGGATTTACGAACAGCGGGTTTACGAACAGCGGGTTTACGAACAAACATATTGATTTTGTCAGACTGAAAGACGCGATTCGGGCGTCCGGTGCTGCAACGACTGCAGCCCCGGTCGCTGTGTTTCGGGATGAAACACAGTTAACGATCCATTCTGGGTGCAAGGCAGATTCTGTACTGCAGATCGTGGCTTGCATGCTCATAGTGAATCCGCAGCCGATTCCGTATCTCTTCAGCGGTTAGCATGAAAGCGCAAGCGTGTCAGAGACGACTTCCGAACAGCCATCTGATGATTCTTCGGCATCCAGTTATGGAGCGGATGCGATACAGCACCTGAAGGGTGTTGAGGGGATTCGCACCAGACCGGCGATGTACATTGGCGACACTGGTGCTCCGGGGCTGCATCACCTCGTGTATGAGGTTGTTGACAACAGCATCGACGAAGCCGTGAACGGATTTGCCAGCGAGGTTGAGGTCAGGATCAACGTCGATGAGAGCGTCTCCATTCGCGACAATGGGCGCGGCATTCCGGTGGATTTCGTGAAGCAGGACGGTCGGTCAGCGCTGGAAGTGGTGCTCACCGAAATCCATGCCGGCGGGAAATTCAATCGCGAGAGCGGCTATCGGGTTGGTACGGGTGGTCTGCACGGTGTCGGGATCACGGCTGTGAATGCCCTGAGTTCGTGGCTGCAGGCAGAAGTTCGTCGTAACGGGTCTGTCTATATGATGGATTTTGAGCAGGGTCGTGCCACATCGACACTGCGACAGCTCGGCCGCTCGGACACAACCGGCACGATGCTCACGTTTCTGCCGGACCCGACGATTTTCTCTGAGACGAAGTACTCGTTCGATACGCTGGCTCGGCGTCTGCGAGAGCTTGCCTTCCTGACGCCAGGTATTCGGATTTCGATCACAGACGAACGCAGCCAGCAGTCGGAAGTGTTCCATTTTGAAGACGGGCTGGTGGAGTTTGTACGACACCTGAATCGCACTCAGAACACGCTCACACCGGACGTCTTCCGCTGTCTGGGTGAGGAAGAGAGTGTCGTTGTCGAAGTCGCCATGCAATACAACGATGGCTACACCGAGAATGTGCTCACGTTTGCAAACAATATCTTCAATCCGGACGGAGGGACTCACCTGAGTGGATTCCGGGCGGCCATGACGCGAACCATGAACAACTATGCGAAGGCACAGAATCTGTTCAAGGACGTGTCGCCGGTCGGGGATGACTTTCGGGAAGGCCTGACGGCGGTCATTTCGGTGCGAGTGCCGGATCCAAAATTCACTTCACAGAACAAAGTCAAGCTGACCAATGCCGAAGTTGAAAGTGCTGTGCAGACTGTGCTCGGTGCGGCATTCGGCCAGTATCTGGAAGAGAATCCTGCAGTTGCGAAGAAGTTCGTCGCCAAGGCGATCATGGCCGCTGAGGCCCGAGAGGCGGCTCGCAAGTCGCGTGAGATGGTTCGCCGCAAGGGAGCACTGACCACCGGCGGGCTGCCGGAGAAACTTCGCGACTGTCGCAGCCGTGATCTGGAATCCACTGAACTGTACCTGGTGGAAGGTGACTCGGCCGGTGGATCGGCCGACACCGGACGTGACTCCAGTATTCAGGCCATCCTGCCGTTGCGAGGCAAGATTCTGAACGTGGAAAAGGCCCAGCTGGTCAAGGTGCTCGACAATGCTGAGATCAGCAATCTGTTTCGTGCGGTTGGGCTGTCACCTGCAGCGGCGGGTGAAGAAATGAATATCAGCAAGCGTCGTTATGGCAAGATTATTGTCATGACCGACGCCGATGTTGACGGCAGCCACATTCGTACCCTGCTGCTGACGTTTTTGTTCCGACACATGAAAGAACTGGTGCAGCAGGGCCATGTCTACATTGCTCAGCCGCCGCTGTTTCGTGTGATCCAGAAAAAGCAGGTGCGATATGTGCAGACGCACCCACAGATGATGGAAGAACTGATCAGTCTCGGCATGCACGAGACTGAACTGGTTGTCAAGGCGGACGGAACAGTGTTCGCGGGTGAAAACCTTCAGAAACTGGTGCGGCTGCTGGAGCGAATTGAGCATCCCATGGAACTTCTTGAACGCCGTGGGATTGAACTCCGGAGTCTGCTCCGGGCTGTTGACGGGGAAGAGTCGCGGCTGCCACGGTATCGCGTGCTGTATGCTGACACGGAACGCTGGTTCCTTGACCGTACTGATGCGGAAGAATTCATCCGCGGACTGCAGTCCGGCAGCGAAGAGGCTGAAGGCGAAACCGAACGGGTCGCGCAGACAAATGCCCAGCTTGTGGATCTGCATGAGATCGCCACGATCAATGATGTGCTGAACTCGCTGCGGGATTATGGATTCTACGCAAGGGACTTCGTGCCGGCGGGGATGAAGAATGCCGAACCGGTTTATCCGTTCCGGTTGCAGCGGGAATCCGACATCCTGCCGCTCACCAGCCTGCGAGTGATGCTCGAAGAACTCCGCAAACTTGGCAAGAAGGGACTCAACGTCACCCGCTTTAAAGGGCTGGGTGAAATGAACTCAGAAGAACTCTGGGATACCAGTATGGATCCTGAAAAACGCATGCTGTTGCAGGTCCGCATGGAGGATGCGGCGGCGGCAGATGAGATCTTCCGAGTGCTCATGGGGGATGCCGTGGAACCGAGACGCGAGTTCATTGAGAAGCATGCACTGGATGTCAAGGAGCTTGATATCTGATCAGCAGGCTGCGGTGGTGTCGGAGCATCACCAGGGGCAAATCAGCGGTATCACAGGGGCGACAGGTCGATTGACCTGTCGCCTTTTTGCTGGCCGAGGCAGTTGCTGGTGCTGCCCTCAGTTTTTGTGGCGTCCTGATCAGTGTGATCTGACGAGTCGTGTGGTAGATTGGCGGGGCTGAACCAACTCTCGTCGGTGTTGAGTTTTTGCGATTTCCCTGAACTTGCAGCGGCGCTGTCAAAGGAATTCATGTCATGCCAGATCCTGATCCAGGTCGTGTGCTGCGCCAAAAGCTGCAGTCCGGGAAACGCGTTTTCGGTACCTTCATTCAGTACACGACCAATCCCGCCATCGTCGATGCGCTGCCTGAAAACCAGCTGGATTTCGTCATCGTGACCTGCGAGCACAATGCGCTCGAGCTGGCTGATTTTCTGCCGCTGCGGTACGCACTTCAGGGTCGCGGTATTGCCTGTCTGGCCCGCACACACAGTCGAGACCCTGATGATGTTGCCAAAGTGTGCGATACATTTGACGGCGTGGTCGTGCCCTACGTCGAAGATATCGAAGAACTGCGTCGGCTGGCTGCCGCCGCCGTGTACCGTCCACTCAAGGGGGCTGCTCTTGAGACACTGCTGCAGACGGGCGAATGGCCCTCCGCAGACGCTCAGAAATACATCGAAGAACAACGCTGCGCAAATACTGTATTCGTTCCCATGGTTGAATCGCTGAAGGCCATGGAAAACCTGGATCAGATCTGCAGTGTCCCGGGAGTGCATGCGGTCTTCGTCGGCCCCAATGATCTGACCACGACCATGGGCATTCCGAACGAGTACGATTCTCCACAGCTCATTCAGGCGCTGCAGACCATCATCGATACAGCCGACCGCAGTCATGTTGCTGCAGGCTGCTGGTTCGGGAAACGCGATCAGATGCAGCGGACACTCAATCAGGGAGCGCGGTTCGTCGTCTTCGGCAATGACGGTCTGCTCATGAAGGAAGGGATCAGCGCCACGATCAGCCAGCTGACCTGAGGTATCGCTTCCCGTTGCATCTGCGTCTGACCGCAGCTGTTTGTATTCAGATCCGTATCGCCTGAGTGAAATCAGGCCGGGCTGGATACGTTTGTCTCCTGCCCTGTTCACTGAAGCGGCGGGAAGTTCTGCGGCCGCAGCAGGGAATGCTGGCTGCCACCTCAGCGACGGGCAACTGCTCAGCGACCATCATCACAGAGTCGATCAGCGTTGCAGGCAGCTGTTTTTGGTTGCGGTTGTCGCTGCCGGACTGCCGGACCGCTCGAACTGCGGAGTCTGCCTGCGTTGTGAACTGCACCGGGTTGCGCAGTGTTCAGGCAGGTTCTGAACGGGATTCCTGATGGCAGCCTGCTGTCTGCTGGCGGTTACCATGTACCGCCGAGGTAGTGCTATGCGGCTGCACGGTTGCTATGACTGGTGTGTTGTCTCGCGTTTTGCGATGGTCTGAGTTGCGGGTCTGCCCCCGGTTGCAATTTACCAGAGTTGCTGAAAACCCCGGATCTTTACCCGTTTGCTGGCGCGTCTGACGCGAAATCAGGCCTTGAGTATTTGAGAGAGAACAGACTGTGATAGCAAAGCTGACCGTATTTCTGACACGTGGGACTGTAGTCCGGGGTGGTTGATTTCCGGGATTGCAGGTGTCCGACTGTCAGCCTTGCTGTCGTCAGTCTCACATGTGTGCATGGAGCTGGAGCTGGAGCTGGAGATGGTGATGGTGGATGCAAACTGTATAGCCCACGTGTTGTCAGAGGATGCTGGCATCAGGGAACGACTGCAGGCAGCACTCGGAGGCCTGGTGGAGGAGATGAGGGTCTGGGATTCGCCATTGGGCTTCCTGGAATCGTGCGACTCGCTGCGTCCCGGGATCCTGATTCTTGATCATTTCATGTTGCAGATGTCTGGCCTTGAGTTGTACGAGAAGATACGTGAGCGACGGTGCGTTTTTGCCACAATTCTGATTCTCACGGAACCACGGATTGATGTGGCTGTGAATGCAGTGCAAATGGGGACCGTCGATGTGCTTTGCCTGCCGCTGGAACGGGAGTGTTTTCAGCAGGCTCTGAAGCAGGCACGCAACCGACTGGAAGAAATGCAGCGGGAACTGTTGCTGTTGCCTCCGATTCTTCCGGAAGGGCGTTCCTACCTTTCTCTGCTCACTCGCCGTGAGACTCAGGTCGTGGAACTGGTCTGCGACGGCGCGACCAACAGAGAAATATCAGCGGAACTTGGAATCTGCAAGAAGACGGTGGAGCGGCATCGCAGCAATGCGATGAAAAAGATGCGGGTCAATTCCGTGGCCAGGCTGACACGTCTGGTTGATCGTGAGCGGCAGCAGCGCCATTTCCGTCGTCCGCGTGTGATGGAACGCTTCAGGAGCGTCTCTGGCTACCGCTGACTTTTACCGGCCATTCAGTTGACACCGGGGTGCTCTGCATCCCGGGCCGCAGATCATTCAGCAAGAGCAGATTTTCCGCAGGTGACTGCCGGTGTCGCGGCGGCAGGGCGGTGAGTACTTTCAGGTGGCGGGATCGGATACGGCTGGTCTGAATAAGCATTCGGCCAGCGGCATTTCGATCGGCTGCGACGTCACTTTGTGGTATTGAAACTGTTCAGATAGGGCACACTGGACGCATGTTGCTGCACCTGATCCGCAGCACTGAGCAGGCGGCCAAGGTAATCCCATTGTCCGGTGGTGAGTGCTTCGCGGGCACTGTCCGCAAGTTCGACGGAGATCTGCAGTTCTCCGCAGCTGACGGTCAGGCTGATCAGGTCAACAGTAATTTCCACGCCGGGATTCTGCTGCACAGCGTCGGTCAGCTGCTGCAGTGATTCGCGGGAAGCTCGTACGGCCGGGATCCCCAGCGAATTGCAGTTGCCGAAGAAGATCTCAGCAAATGACTCCGCAATGATTGCTCGAATCCCCCAGCGCATCAGTGACTGTGGAGCGTGTTCACGGGAAGATCCACAGCCGAAATTGCGTCCGGCGATCAGTATTCCGGCACCCTGAAACTGTTCCTGGTTGAAGGGGTGAGCAGGGTCCTGGACACGGTCGTCTTCAAACGCGTGATTACCGAGCCCGTCAAATGTGACGCAACGCAGGAATCGTGCCGGGATGATGCGATCGGTGTCGATGTCGTCCAGCAGGAGCGGAATACCGGTAGCCGTGACGGATTTGATTTCGTTGGCAGACATGCTTTGTCGGCGATCTGTACTGAGATTCCGGAAACAGCCTTCTGCACGCTGCAGAAGACAAAGATTGCGAAGTCCGCTCTGCCGGAGAGTCGTCCACTGGAGTCCTTGAGGTGGTGTGGCAGCGACTTCCCCACCCGGCAGTGATGGCCGGCAAAGCCAAAATCCGCTGATCAGGGAAGCTCAGTGCTTCCCATCAGGTAGCGGTCGACCTCCCGAGCAGCCCCACGTCCTTCGTTGATGGCCCAGACCACAAGACTTTGACCGCGGCGACAGTCACCGGCAACAAAGACCCTGGGGTTGCTGGTGGTGTACTTTTCAAACTCACCCTCGTACCAGCTCATTCCGCCGCGACCTTCGCGGATGGAGACACCCAGCTGTTCGGCGGCCGGGTTTTCCGGGCCGAGAAATCCCAGAGCGAGGAAGACAAGGTCCGCAGGGAATTCTCGTTCGCTGCCGGGGACGGGGCTGAACGGAGCACCGCCTGCAACAGGCTTTGACCAGTCGATATCGATTGTGCGTATGGCTTTCACATTTCCATGACCATCATCGACGAATTCGACGGTCTGGATTGCGAACTGCCGTGGGTCCTGTCCAAAGCGTGCCGCAGCTTCTTCGTGACCGTAGTCCACGCGGAAGATCTTTGGCCATTGTGGCCATGGATTGTCGGCGGTGCGTTCCTGTGGAGGCTGTGGCACAATCTCAAAGTTGACCAGTGACTTACAGCCGTGTCGCAGAGAAGTACCGAGGCAGTCATTTCCGGTGTCACCGCCCCCGATGACCACCACGTTCTTGTCTTTCGCGTTGATGAACTGATCATCCTGCAGTTCGCTGTCCAGCAGACTGCGCGTGTTGGGGCGCAGGTAGTCCATGGCATAGTGAATGCCATGGAGTTCGCGGCCAGGAATCGGCAGATCGCGTGGGCGGGTGGAACCGGTTGCCAGCACGACCGCATCAAACTGGCTGAGCAGTTCGTCGCCGCTGATGTCTGTTCCGACACTGACACCGGCACGGAAGGTAATTCCTTCTTCCTCCAGCAGTCGAATTCGTCGGTCCACGATTGCATTCTTGTCCAGCTTCATGTTGGGGATGCCATACATGAGCAGACCACCGATGCGATCATCCCGCTCGAACACTGTGACCAGATGACCGGCGCGATTGAGTTGTGCAGCGGCAGCCAGTCCGGCGGGTCCGGAACCGACAACTGCCACTGATTTGCCGGTACGCTGTTGCGGTGGTTCTGCGACAACCCAGCCCTGCTCAAAGCCGTGGTCGATGATTGAGCATTCGATATTCTTGATCGTCACGGGCGGTTCGTTGACACCCAGACAGCAGGACCCTTCGCACGGGGCCGGGCAGACCCGTCCGGTGAATTCCGGGAAGTTGTTGGTCAGGTGCAGCCGCTCCAGAGCTTCTTTCCAGCGGCCACGAAAGACAAGGTCGTTCCATTCCGGAATGAGATTATTAACCGGGCATCCTGAGGCCATGTTGGCCATCAGATCACCGGTGTGGCAAAACGGGACGCCACAATCCATGCAGCGAGCGCCCTGCGTCTGCAGTTCGTCCACACTCATGTGTTCGTGGAATTCATTCCAGTCCAGCACGCGCAGGAGCGGCTCACGATCTGCCGGGACCTGACGTGTGTATTCCTTGAAGCCTGTTGGCTTTCCCATAGCGGTTCACTTTCCGATCTGCATTACCTGATTGCGGCGCGCAGCATCCCTGCTGACGTGCGGGCGGCAATTGTAAATCCAATTCGGCAGACGATCGAGCAGAAGCGCTGGGGGCGGTGGAATTCCATTGGTTTCCCCGAATCCGGGAGTGCAATTCCTCGCCAGACTCTGCAACCTGGCGTACAGCAAACGCTCTGGAGCAGCCCTGCGGAGGCATTTGAGATCTGTTGTAACCCGTTTTGTGGGCGTGGATTACATCAGATTGCGGGCTTTGGCGCGGAGGTATTCATTAATCACGTGTTCCGTCAGCAGCTGCGGCGGAGTATCGATCAGATTGACGCCACGGTCGCGGATACGTTCCGCTTCATCGTGCATAATCGTTATGATCTCTGCGGCCGCCGCAGTCTGAAAGGCGTCGACGTCGGTCTGTGGTAAGCTGTTTGCCAGTTTCTGCAGGCCCACATCCTGCAGCAGCACACATAAAGGCAGCCAGGACAGGCTCTTTAGCCGCAGACTCTCACCAATGACTCGCAACTGCAGTTCATTTGCGGCGTAAGTGATCAGGATCACGAGGGCGCGTTTCCGCTGCATCCGCGTCAGATATTCAAATGCCTCCGGAAAGTCTGAGACTCGGTCGGAGAGCTGCAGGTCGAAGGTGGACTGCAGGATCTGCTGCATGCCCGGACGACCATGGACCGGGCGAACAAATCGTTCGACTCGATCCGAGAACGCCAGCAGCGAAACATTGTCGCCCTGACCCAGGGCAACATCGCTGAGCATCAGCGCGGCATTCAGGGCGTAGTCCAGATAGCTGATGCCGTCCACTTCGTTCCGCATGAACCGACCGCAGTCGACCATGAGCACAATATTCTGGTTTCGTTCCACATTGAATTCACGACTGATCAGACGCTGATTACGTGCGGTTGCTTTCCAGTCAATGTTGCGAATTTCGTCACCATAGCGGTAATCGCGGAGCCGTTCGAACTGACTGCCCTGGCCGGGCATTCTGGTATTCCGTACTCCCAGTTCTGCCAGACGGTTCTGTCGTGCGAGCAGCTGATACCGATAAACCGCTCGGATGTTGGGGTAGATCCTGATCTCAGCGGGAAGCTCCCGGACATGATGACGATTCCAGAGCCCAAGTCGTGTCGGGAATCTCAGATGAACAGCCTGCAGAGACGAGCGACCACGTCTGAGCGGGCGAATGCTGTAGGCGTATTCAATGCTTCTGTCCACCGGTGCCATTTGCGTCTGCGGCAGGCGATCGGTTCTGCAGAGTGGCCCGGAGTCATCATGCACGGTCAGCTGAATCGGACGGGAGGAGCGATTTGTGACAATCAGCCGAGCGGGATTGTCGTCTCCCAGACTGAGCACATCTGAGACTTCGCGACGGACCTGCAGCTGGGACGGGCGTGCGCTGATCAGCAGGTCAGCGGTCACTGCTGCCAGCAGCCCGAGGTTAAGCAGCAGCGCAATGTCCGCGACAACCGGCACCACCTCTGCCAGCAGCAGCGGGAGTGCCAGAACAACCAGCAGCAGGATCAGTCTGCGGGTCGGAATCATTTCCGCGGAGCCTCCACGGAATCCATGATTGCCCGAATCGTGTCGTCGGGAGTGATTCCTTCGAGCTCGGTTTCAGGACGCAGTCGCAGTCGATGACGCAGAATCCATGGACCGAGCTCCTTGATGTCATCGGGAATAACAAAGTCTCGCCCGCGGCACGCCGCCAGTGTGCGGGCTGCCAGCACCAGACTGACTCCGGCACGCGGGCTGGGGCCGATTGTCACAGTGCCCCACGAGCGGCTGGCGGCAAGGATTCTGACGATGTACTCCAGAATCTTCGGTTCAATGATGACACTGGAGACAGCCCGCTGAATCTCCAGTATCTGTTCGGGGACCAGCAGCGGCTGCAGATCAAATCCAGTCAGATCACGCGGATCCCGGCCGGCCGCATAATGCCCGAGGATGTCCATTTCGTCTGCCGGTGGAGGAAAGTCCACCAGCAGCTTGAACATGAAGCGATCCACCTGTGCCTCAGGCAGCGGGTAGGTTCCTTCATGTTCAATCGGGTTCTGCGTGGCGATCACCAGGAATGGTGGCGGCAGCTTGCGTGTCTTTCCGTCGACTGTGACCTGGTGCTCCTGCATCACTTCCAGCAACGCTGCCTGGGTCTTGGGCGGCGATCGGTTGATCTCATCGGCCAGCAGAATATTTGTAAACACCGGCCCGGGATTGAACTGGAAACTCTGTTCCTTCATGTCGTAGATACTGTGGCCTGTGACATCGGAAGGCATGAGGTCCGGCGTAAACTGCACGCGACGAAAGTCGCAGGACACACTCCGTGACAGGACGTTGACCAGCAGCGTTTTTCCCAGCCCCGGTGGTCCTTCAATCAGCACACTGCCTTCCGAGAACAACGCCACGATGACGCCTTCCACCAATTCCTGCTGACCGACCACCACCTGGCCAATCTGATTGAGAAGACTGTCGAAGAGTCTCTGAACGTCTTTGATTTCCATGTTCAATGCCTGTCTCTGAGTTGTTTCTGACGTTCCGCCTGGCGGGGCAGGATTGTTTCAGCGGGACTGTTTGAGATGTACTGGTGGCGACTGACAGCTGACCCAACGTCAGTCGGGTGGATGACCCTGTTCGGTGTCACCCTCGCTTTCATTCACTGTATTGTGCCCCGTGCCAAGGGCCGCGCGGATTTCTGCAAGGTCTCGAATCAGCCGCGCTGCTGCACTCGGACTGCAATTGCGATTCACGGAAACCTGTTCACTGATCTGGAGACAGCGGCGAAGTTTCTGCAACGGGATTCCGGTGCGTCTGGCCAGAGTTTCATCCGCCTGCAATGCACTGCCGCGGCCAAACTGTTTTCTGAGCACACTGAGCAGGTAGTTGCGGTATGTGCCAACGCTGGAACCCCTTCCCAGGCTGCGAAACTGCAGACTGCCCATCGCTCGAGCACTGTCAGTCAGGCTGCGTCGACCTGCCTGTTCGTGATTCGTTACCGGACCAAAGCGATAGAATCCTCTCCAGAGCACAAAAGTCAGAGCCAGCGTCAACTGCAGGAATGCCAGTCGGAGCGACGGGGAGAAAAGAATTCCAGTCCCTCTCCATGCTTCCGAGGAAGTCAGGTATTCGCTGAAGATCAGTGGTACGGGTGTATCTGCGGCCCCGGCAACTCCATCGCGGGTGGCTTCGATCAGCCGCACTGCCGCTTCTGCCTGCTGCAGATCCAGCAGGCTGCGGTTGGAGAAGATCTGCGGAGTCAGGCACACCACAATTCGCCCGTTTCCGAGCGGCCACCATGCGGCGGAGGATTCGGAGGTGGAAATAAATTGTGCGTTTGTGGGGGTGCTGGAAAACTGCCATGAGGCAACAGGAGGAGAGAACGGTTCCGGATCACCCGGTCCACCCCACTCGCTCTGCGTCTGCACCAGCTGAATCTGCAGCTCGGCAAGAGAAATACGAGGTGTTACTTCGTCATCCGCATCCGGGGAGCGGCGAGCAACTGCTGTGTCTGGTGCAAACAGCAGGCTGCCCCCGTTGCGAACAAACCGGGCCAGTTGCTGTTGTTCACGTTCCGTCGGCAGACGCGCGGGGCCATTTATGACAACTGCAGCCGAAGCTTCCGGGATCAGTGTCAGCCGCTCCCGGCGCACGTTCGGAAACAACTGCTGGCAGACCTGCCAGAGTCCAAGTGTTCCGTTGAGTGAATTGCTGGTGGAATCTGAAGTGGAACCGGATGAGCCGGGCAGCCACCAGAACTGCAGGAGCACCAGCAACAGTGCCGCCCCTGCCCACAGCAGGTCACTTCTCTGAAGCTGAAGGCTCTTCCTCACGGAATGCTCCCTGAAATCTGCGCAGACAGGACTGGTAAGCTTTTTCCGATGCCTTCCTGCGACCAAAGAACACATGCTCAAACACGTATGAAGTTCGCTCCCACGCTGCTTTTTGTTCTGGTCTCCGCCAGATCGAACGCAGGTAATCCCGATTTGTCAGCCCGCGCCGATACAGAATGAGCCCGGAACGTTCCATCCAGCTCATGCTTCCCAGCAGCAGTTCCCGAACGGCTGACGAATAATCTCCTGTGGCGGCAAACTGTTCCGCACGCATTTCGTAGGCCGAGGCCGGTAACTCTCCGGGCGGCACATCGAGCTCGGGCAGCGCTGCCGAACCCAGTGTTCCCGGAATACGACTGTCCCGGTTCCGCTGCTCACGCTGACGGTAAATGTGCATTGCCAGCCACGTCAGAAACACGGTCAGGCAGATCACCAGAATAATTGTCAGCAGCTGCACGATGGACTGAGCGACACTGCCTCCGTCTGCACCTGAACCCCACTCCCACCATCTGCTGCTGCTGCCACCACCACGAGCGTTTCTTCTGTTCGATCCGCCAAACAGGGAATCCCAGATCCAGCCGATCCCGTCCCCGATGCTGCGGAAGACATCGCCGATGACATTCCCGGCAGACCTGAGCGCGTTCTGCAGAAAGCTGTTGGAGACTTCTTCAGTGGGAAGGGATTTCTGTTCCAGTACACGCCGTCGCACGGAACGAAAATCGTTCCCCTGCATTACTTCATTCACGACCTCGTTGATCTTCCCGGAGCTGATCGGATCGGCGACGGGAGAGCCGAATTGCGGCTGGCTGTATTGTGACTGGCCGAGGGCGCTGTCAGTGCCGAATCCGCAAAGCAGAAACAGCAGCACCGCAGAGATTCTGAGGCGATCTGTGATCATGCGGTCGCCCCTTCCAGTCGCACCGCTTCGGCACGAAACTGCACCTGCAGATCCCAGCATTCACTGCGAATTCGCTGATCCAGATAGCAGAAGAACCAGGCAATGCGAATCAGCGGCCAGCCCGCCCAGAGTGAGACCTGAAGCAGTGTCAGAAACTCCGGTGAGTCGATCAGGATGGAACTTGCTCCGGCTGCAGAATTCCCGGATTCAGAAAACATTCGGCCCAGAAACAGCGGGTAGTTGAGGAGCGTGCTGACCAGCAGATCAATGATCAGAAAGATTCCCCCAGACAGTCCCAGCCAGAACATCGCCAGCGTGATCAGCGAACCCATGTTGCGTCCGTACCCACCAGCCTGCGTCAGCCAGGAAAGACGCGAGAACGATTTTTTCAGCGGACTCTGTTCCAGCAGCAGAACTTCATTCAGATGGCCGCTCTGGGCAGTCACCATCAAGGCGGGAAAGAGCAGCACAAAGGACGCCAGGATCTGGCCTGTACGGATTACAAGCGTGAGGAACATCCAGCCCCAGAGTCGCTTTCGCCAGCGCTGGATGGAACGACGTGGACTGAACGATTCGCCAAAGACGAGAGGCCCGAGCCCGGCCACGAGCTGAGCATTGAATGCAGAACAGAAGAGCAGAAAGATCAGCAGCGACGGGATCAGGCTGTCCGTGTTGTATCTGGCGTACAGCCAGACCAGCACGCACGACGGTATGGCATTCAGCAGCCAGAGCTGAAAAACAGGCGCGCGATGATGTCGCAGGAGCATACAGGCCAGATCGAAATTCTGTCCCGCAGTCCGCCGCTCCACGGCCACGATGCAGTCTTCCACTCTCACTGGGAAACCCTCCCGCGACCGGCGAGACTGAGCCATGCGATGACTGTGATCCAGGCCAGCGTTCCAGTGAAGTACTTGATCCCGGAACCAATCGGTGCGGGGGAGAAGTAGCCTTCAATCACCGCCGCAACAACCAGCATCGCACCAGCACCAAGAGCCAGCCGGAGGGCGATTCGTCCATGGTGCTGAAGTGATTCCAGCCGCGTTCGTGTTTCAGGAAATACGATGCCTCGAGCAAGGATGAGTCCGGCAGCTCCGGCAATGACGATTGCTGTCAGCTCAAAGGAACCGTGCGTGATTACAAAACTGAAAAAGTTGTTCGCCGTATCGCCACCTTCAGCCAGCATGCAGCCCTGTACCAGCCCGATGTTGATTCCATTTGAGAGCAGGACCAGGCCGGTTCCGATTCCGGCCAGCGCCCCCAGAGAAAACGCACGAAAGGCGATACCGACGTTGTTGTTGACATAGAAACCGAACATGTAGCTGCGCTGCCCCAGAAACTCAGGGCTCTCCGATGTGTACAGCGAAGTCGAGTACATCTTCTTCGCCTGCTCGAGCACTTCGCGATCCACCAGATATTCCGCCAGATCCGGTCGCACCGCAGCCAGAATTGTGCAGACCACCAGCGGCACACCAAACAACGCCAGTGCCAGCAGAAACGGTCGAACCTGGCTTCGTAACAGCTGTGGAAAGCCAATCAGCAGGAATGAAAGTGATGGCAGTGCCTGACCCTGCGGTGACCGGTACAGAAAATTGTGCCCGCTGGCGACCAGTGAATTCAGATACTCATCCAGCTGTGTCCCCCATTCACGCGACTGCACCATGGACAGGTCAAAACAGACGGAGCGGTAGAGTCGAGCCATCAGGCTGACCTCCGCTGCAGTCCATTTGCCGTCGCGGGATTTCTGCAGTTTGGCGAGCAGAAGTTCAAAGTCCTTCCAGTCGCTGCGTCTGAGTCGGACATATCGTTCCCGATTCATGCTGCACCTCCGGGAGTGTCCTGAGGCTGTCTGCGACGGTGGCTCGATGGAAGTTCCGGCGGCACGGCCCTTGCCGCAGCCCTGGGCGCGGTCTGGGCGTCCTTGTCCGTCAGGGAGAACGTCTTGAGGACCCGCAGCAGGAACCAGTTTGCGCCGCGTCCCTTCTCCTGGAAGTAAAGGTACGGATTCTCGTGGTTCGGGCCGGCATCTTCATAACCCATGTAATTCTGGAGAGCTTCGCTGAGCGGCGCTGCAATTTCTTCCCGCCGCGCGTCAGAGATCGGGCGGAGCGGGTCGTAGAGACGCTCAATGATGCTGAGTGTACGGTCGGGGACGTGAAAACGCCGCCGACACTCCGAACGATCCAGTGGTGGAACACCATCCAGAAGTTTTTCCGGGCGGATCACTTTCAGGCTGCGTTCCTCAATCACCATCGTATCGAAGAACAGGTCTCCCAGACGCTGCATGCGACGTGTGCAGACCATGCAGAGCAGACCGGTGGCGAATCCTACCGGCAGGAAGTCTGCGGTACGCAGGAAATTGCGGCCAATGGCTGCCAGCAGGTCCACTGGAGTTCCATTGGTGCGGACGACGCGGAGCTTGTAGTGCTTTTTTCCCGGCGTCTGGCCATCCAGCATGCCTTCGGCGATCGCTCCGTAGAACCAGTCAAGCAGAAACCAGGCGACCAGCATCATTCCGCCGCTGAATTCCGGGAAGGAAAGCTCCAGCGAAAGGGAGTAGGTGATCAGCACAAGCGTTGCGAAAAACAGACCCAGAATGAGGATCTTGACAAACTGATCAGCAATCCACGCCTGCTTCCTTAGCCCTGCACCGGCAAGACGGAACTGAAAGTCAACGCCTTCCGGGGTTTCCACCGTGAGTCGGGAATCAATCAGTTGTCGCGAGGTAATGGTCATCAGCAAGACAGGCTGGCAGTGCAGGTTGAGTTCTGATCGTGCCACTGAGTCTAATGGATGCAGACACATTTTCACACTGTAGAACGGCAGCTTCGCGGGGTTGCATCCAGTGCCCTGTGGTTTCTGATCAGGTGCTCCAACGCCAGCAAACTGCCCCGGGCGACCGATGACATGTGTCATGAGGCATGAAGAATAATGGAGTGGCGGAGTCCATCAGGGCCATTGGCGGAGCGTTTTCCACCGGATCGGAAGCTGCTCAGCCAATTGAACATCAGCAGTGACAGGTCTATCATGCTGCGGTGATGACGGCGTCCGGACTCAGACAGGTCGGGCCGCAGAGCGAGCGAATTGCCGACTGCTGGCAACGCTGGGCGGTCAGGGCTGTTCCGGGCGCAGGTGCGGCAGAACGCGAGAAGTTGATTTGTTCGCTGGTCGTAACCATGCAACGCGATCAGCGGAATCCACCTGTGAATTTCGCCGATACCGTCTGATCCCGCTGCCTGCGTTTTCCTGATTCCCATGAAGTGTGGGGTGAAGCTGATGAGCAACTATGGATGTGTTTCTGGAGTCGCCCTGGCAGCCGTGCTGCTGCTGGCAGGCTCCCCGAGTTGTCTGGCTGATGAAATGTCACCGGCAGAGCAGGCTTTTTCTGATTCCATGAAAAACGCGACTCTGGTCGGTTTCTTCACGGTGGGGGGGCGTGAGGAACAGCCACTGAAGCCGGAACGCTACGAAATTGACAGCGCTGTGAAGGCTTCCGGGAAGCTCTGGATATTCACCGTGCGGATCAAGTACGGCAACCTGGATACGAAATTGCCGGTGACTGTACCGCTCGAATGGGCGGGCGATACGCCGATGGTGGCGCTGACGGATGCGGCGATCCCCGGCCTGGGGGCTGGTTTTTCTGCTCGTGTGCTGTTTGATGGAAATCAGTACGCAGGCACCTGGAAGCACGGTGCCGTAGGCGGACATATGTTCGGTCGCATTGAGCGGGCTGCAGAAGAATCTGCAGCCAACAAGGAAGATTCGAAATAACTGTCGAGCGTTGCAGCTCGTAATATTTACTCCGCGGGCGTTCTGCGTCTGCAGGCGAGGGCGGGGCTTTGCTTTCCGCTGCTATCTGAACTCAACTTGAAAATCGGGAGCTGAATGGTGGTCAAATCGCTGAAAACTCTGTTGCCAATGTTGCTGCTGCTGTCTGTGGTTGCTGCAGTTCGAGCAGAAGACGAAAAAGTGCAGGCGGAAACTGTGTCCGTCAAGCTGCAGGGCCTCGAACTCAAGCTGCCGAAGACCTGGGCAAAGTCAGATACAGTCAGTTCCATGCGACTGGCGACCTACGAAATCCCGGTGGCTGAGGGTGACAAGGACAAGGGGGAACTGAGCGTCTTCACGTTTGCGGGCGGGGGCGGTGGAGTCGCTGCCAACCTGGACCGCTGGGTGGGACAGTTCAGTACCAAAGGACGCACCATGAAGGTGACGCAGGGCACCGGAAACGCGAAGTCCACTTACTATCTGGCCGACATTGCCGGGACATTCAACAAACCGATCGGTCCACCGATTCTCCGCAAGACTGAAGCTGCCGAAGGCTACCGCATGCTGGCTGCGATCATCGTGCTGGAGAATGAAGATGTGTTCTACCTGAAGCTCACCGGACCTGACGCCACGATCAAAGCTCAGGCAGATGCATTCCGCGCTTCATTTGGTGGTGACGCGAAGACGGAAAAGCCGTACGAACTTTGATTCTCAGGTGATTCGCTGAATCCAGTATCATGCGGGACGGCAACGAGTCCAGGTTGCCGTCCCGTCCTGTTTCAGACGAACGCAGATGTGCGTTGTTGCTCTGTATTGCCGCGGCCGTGGCCAGGACCCGGATCTGCAGGTGTGAGAGGCAAGTGTGCCCTGCCTGACCTTGCGGAACCTTGGGCGACAGCTTTGAGAATTCAGCGAACGATGCTGAGCGAATTCGCATAACGCCGAGCCGCCGGAGTATGATCAGCGGTTCGAACCTGGCGTGCAGCCCGGCTGGCCGGAGGATTCGAACCTGGAAAGATGCAGCACACCATGCAGATCACATTGAATGGAACCGACACCACAGTTTCAGATCAGTGCACCATTGCGGAGTTGCTGCTGGGGCTTCAGATTGACCATCGCTATTGCGCCGTGGAAGTCAATCGTCAGGTGGTTCCACGTGAACAGCATGCTGAAACGCGGCTGGTGGAATCTGACGAGATTGAAGTGGTGACACTGGTTGGTGGTGGCTGAAGAACGCCGCTGCGTTGTGCAACGGCACAGCGTCACACCTCATGGAAACAGACTCTGAAATTGAAGATCAGCAGCAATGAGTGATCAACAGGCCGAACGGCCGCTTGTCGTCGGGACCCATACGCTCAGATCCCGACTGATTGTCGGCACCGGGAAATACGCTTCGTTTGAGCAGATGCAGGAGTGCCTTCAGGCAAGTGGTGCGGATGTGATCACGGTGGCCGTTCGCAGAGAGCGGCTGGTGGACAAGGATGGCCGTAATATCCTCGATTTCATTGACCTCAGCCGCTACACAATCCTGCCCAACACAGCCGGGTGCTTTAACGCCGAAGACGCAGTGCGAGTCGCTCGACTGGGCCGTGAAATCCTGCGTGGGCTGGAAAACCCCGGTGCCGACTGGGTCAAGCTGGAAGTGCTGGCGGATACTCGCACACTGCTTCCCGATCCCGTGGCCACTGTGGAAGCCTGCGAGCTGCTGGTGCAGGATGGGTTTCAGGTCCTGTGCTACACGTCGGACGATCCCGTTGTGGCCCGGCGGCTGAAACAGGCTGGTGCAACGTCTGTCATGCCGGCCGGCAGTCCGATCGGCAGCGGGCAGGGTGTGCTGAATCCGAACAATATCCGTATCTGTCTGGAATATCTGAAGGAGGACGATCCGGAGTATCCGGTGATCATCGATGCCGGCGTGGGCACTGCCAGCGATGTGGCAGCGGCGATGGAACTGGGCTGCGATGGAGTGCTGCTGAACACCGCTATTGCCAGTGCTCAGGA
>JALQUR010000654.1 GCA_023260695.1 Planctomycetaceae bacterium | reverse complement strand
GGGCATATCTGGTCGGCATTGTTCCGGCGCTGATGGTCTTCTGGGTGCGATCAGGGATTACGGAGCCGGAAAGCTGGACTGCGGCCCGAACAGCGAAGTCAGATGAGCTGGGCAGCTATCGCGCTTTGCTGCTCGGGGATCCTCGGTGGAGACTGCGGGCCTGTTTCGGTGCATTGCTGGCCATGATTGGGCTGGCAACGTTCTGGGGTGTCGTAATTGCCGGACAGGATCTCACGCGGGAACTGCTGCTGACGCAGGGGGTGGATAAGGACTCTGCGCGAAGCAGTGCTCAGATTGCATTTGGGTTCATTCAGACGACCGGAGCCGGAATTGGCATGCTGGCATTCGGACCATTAAGCCAGCGACTGG
Organism: Planctomycetaceae bacterium; assembly: GCA_023260695.1. Classification (GTDB taxonomy): domain Bacteria; phylum Planctomycetota; class Planctomycetia; order Planctomycetales; family Planctomycetaceae; genus SXXK01. Next base: position 8,264 of record JALQUR010000654.1, on the reverse strand, counting down.
GGCGACGAGGCACCTTCAGTCTGATGCATCTGGGGGCCGTAGTGATGACGCCACTGATCTGCTGGCTGCCCCAGCAGTACGGTGGGTATGAATTGATGCTTGTGCTGCTGCCAGTCTTTGGTTTTTTTGCACAGGGGATTCATGCTGGTTATGCGATCTACTTTCCGGAACTGTTCCCTGCACATCTGCGAGCCACGGGGGCCGGTTTTTGTTTCAATACCGGGCGCATTCTTGCAGCACCGATGCTGTTAATCTCCGGGGAGCTGAAGGAACAACTATCGCTGCAATGGGCAGTAACTGTGCTGGGGGGGCTGTTTCTGCTGGGCCTGGTCATCCTGCCAGTGCTCCCGGAAACTCGTGGAGCGGAGCTGCCGGAATAGATCCCACCAGAGCTTCCCGACGGTGCGTGATCCTGCGCAGGGCTTCCCTGTGTCTATTTGCCTTCCCGGTACTTTCTGCCTCAGGGGACATTTGCAGCAGAGGCAGAGCCAATACTCTTCCTGTCTGAACGCTTCCTGTGCAGCCTGCGGGCACCGGCTGAAAGCGTAAGCAGAATCAGAGCAATCCCGTGCCCGGGTTCAGGGTTTGTTACAGTCAGGTAGCCGATATCTCGAAAGCTGGCCAGCGTCGTCTGGCTGATGAACAGATTGCTTTCGATCCAGCCTGTACCCACTTCATACTGTTTGTCGACACCGTTGAAGCTGCTGACAAGACCGGTTGCACCGCCACCGTTGACCTCATCCCAATGGTAATTTGCCGTGCCGACCCCACCGCCCAGCTCAACGGGAACGAAGGTTGCTGTCGGATCAAATTCAGCCTGGTAAGCGGCAAGTGCTTCAGTCCCCGTGTATTGCCCTGATCCAGGAATGTAGACTTCCTGATAGCCTGACTTTGCTCGCGCCGTGCCACTCCAGAGCAGGCCGAACCCCATGACATGGGCAATTTCATGCAGGGCAACGTCGTAGAGCGTTGCTCCCAGAGTCCCCGCCTCGAGGGCGCTGATCTTACTCGAGTTGACTGTGATGGTGCCGGAGTGTGCGTAGAGGTAGTCGAAGGATGTCGTGGGTTTGTAGTAACTGCTGTTGATCGTCGCGTAGCCATATTCATCAGTGGCCAGCGAGCCGGTATTCACCTGAATGCTCAGAGTGGTGTTGGTCTTCGAGAGATTGATATCACCCTTGTAACCTCTGATCAGCGATGTCCACGTTGTCGCCGCAGCTTCAAAAATCTCCAGCTGGCTGCTGGTGAGGCTGGAAGTTGACAGCGCGATATCAAAGCCGATTACTTCACCCAGCGAGGAGCGAGTCAACAGGGCCAGGTTGATGAACAAAATGAGAATCCAACGCGAATGCATCATGAACATGATGGTGGCACCTTTTCAGAATAGAAAGGATCGGCACCAAAGGAGAAGGGGGGTGCCTCACGCATGCTGGTATACCCGCATAGGCGGAAGCAAGCCGGGGCTTTTGCATTGGAGCCCTGCAAGCAGCCCTTGACTGTTGCAACCGTCATGAGCTGCACGAACTTCACTCAGTTGAGCATGCGACGGTATGAGGGAGTGCCCGGAAGTGCAGGTTAAGAGCATTTGGAATAGGGGAATCCCCACCTTTGCCGTAGCCGTAACCGCGAACTTTGTATCTTCGGGTAATCTTGTATGTCCCGGCGAGCCAACTCAGATATCCGGGTCATACGATTTCTGCTGCCTGTTCCGATTGCAGTGGCAGGCCGAGGTTGATGTATCAGCGGCGTTTGTTGTGTCGGGTGGCCCTGGTGATTCCGGCCCTGGTGATTCCGGCCGCAGATCACTGAGACGTCAGTGATGCCGGGGGGGATTGCGGGCCTGGTACAGGGGGGCGTGCCTTCGAAATGGAGCAAAGTCTGTTGCGGAAAACGCTGGTTGCGTAAAGATCTTTCAGAACGAGCTCTTCTGGGGCGTGGAGGAAGCTGTGAGCGATTGGATGCTGGCACGAAAATTCGCAGCCAGTTCCGGGGAATCGCCGGTATGTTCGCTCTGACTCAAAACGGCTTCGCCACAGTTGTGAGGCTGTTCCCGTGAGGCTGTTCCCGTGAGGCTGCGCATATCGCTGGTGCGGGCAGCCTGTTTCTGCGAGGGCACTTGTCGGCGTGCCAGGAGTTGGGGTCTGAGTGTTGAGCCGCCGGGAATCAGTCAGCCGCCAGGAAAGTCAGCCGCCGGGAAAGTCAGTGGCCGGGGGCACAACGCCAGTTGGCGGTGCGGCCTTGCGCAGGGGAACTTGCTGGGCAGTGTGGCCCTGCAGTGTGGCCCTGCAGTGTGGCCGACGAGTGCAAGTCTGGGTGGCGACGAATGCAAGTCTGCGTTGGACGGCACTTGCATGTCCGGCCAACGAGCAAAAAATGGCCAGATTGCAGAAAAAATGCTCCGACAAGGATTCGAACCTTGGACCTACTGATTAAGAGTCAGTTGCTCTACCAACTGAGCTATCGGAGCTTGAGAGCGGATGATAGTCGGCAGAAAGCCATGTGCAAACGGAGTGACTGGTTTTGTCACAAATTCACAGCAGGCGATTCAGATGAGGTGGTCTGGCGTCGTGTTTGGCTGCGGTGCAGCTCATCCACTGGTTCTGCCGCATTGCCACATCGGAGTTTCCATAAAATGAGAGATCAGACTATACTCACAGGTCGGCGGCGTGGAGCCGGGCCACCTTCAGCGAGCTGGTCGCTTCACACCATGAATTCATCGTGAAATGAGCTGAAGCAATGACGGTAAGTTTTGCACGTCCGGATGTCACCGATATGGTGCTGCGAGTCTTTGACCGTTCCGTCCACCCGGAACTACTGGAGACGGTCGCGGACTCACAGTTTAATGTCGGTAGTTGCCGTGTGAGCCTGCGTCTTTGCCGAGACGGACATGCGATTGAGTTTCGAGCCGGAAACCACTCACTGACGGAGACAGCCGTCAGTCGTCACCTGGAGTTGCCATATTTTGGTCGACTCATCAATCGTCGACTCATTGGCTACAGAACGCACGAGTTTCGTTCAGGTCGCATCCAGTATTTCTGCAGTTATCAGCTGGAGCAGATTGCTCCGGAGCTGTTTCTCGACCTGCACCGTGAAATGCAGATGGATGCACGTCAGTCTCCGCTGGCGGTGGAATTTCCAGGGACCAGCAGTGCCGCACCCTGTTGCCTTTCATTCCTGCAGAGCGATCCGCTGAGAAATGGAGTGATTGTCCATTCCGTCCATACATTCCCGGGGAATGCGGCAATTCTGCGAATTCAGAGCCTGTTTGAGTACATCGGACACTGAACGGCTGCTGGTGCAGGTGCAGCGAGGCTGAACTGGTGCTCCAGTGAGGACTCCGGAACAGAAATCTTCCAGAGCAGCAGAAATCTTCCAGAGCAGCAGGGATCAGCGAGCCTCGTCAGCCAGTTGATGGTCCTCAATCTTCTTGTGCAGCGTGTTGCGATTGATTCCCAGTCGAGTGGCGGTGCGAGTCTGTACCCCCTGGCTTTGACGCAGCACCTGCAGGATGAGTTCCTTTTCAACAAAGTTCATGACGTAATTCCAGAGGTCAATGTTGTCTTCACTCGCCTCTCCCAGCTTTCTGCTCACCAGCTGCGAGCAGATGTCGGCGAGGTCATCGGAGCCACGTCTGCCAATCCGTTGAGGGGCGAGGCCTCGAACATGCGTCGGCAGCAGATCGGAGGTAATTGTACCGTCTTCAGAAAGTACGAGCGCCCGTTCTACATAGTTCTGCAGTTCTCGAACGTTGCCGGGCCACTCGTACTGTTCAAGGAAGCGAATTGCCTCCGGATCCACCTCACCGGACGGAATTCTGTTGGCCTGAGAGTAGCGCCAAGCGAAGAATCGCACAAGTGCAGCAATGTCGCTCCCACGGTCCCGCAGCGGAGGCAGAAAAATGGGGATTACGTTCAGCCGGTAGAACAGGTCTTCACGGAAGTTTCCAGCAGTGATTTCATCCTGCAGATCAACGTTGGTCGCCGCAATCACGCGAACATCGACGCGAATGGTCCGTGTATCTCCAACCCGTTCAAATTCATGCTCCTGCAGTACTCGGAGCAGCTTGACCTGCAACTGATAGCTGACGCTGTTGATTTCGTCGAGAAAGATCGTGCCCCCGTGAGCAGCTTCAAAGCGTCCAGTACGGTTTTCAACAGCACTCGTGAATGCTCCGCGAGTGTGGCCAAACAATTCGCTCTCAAGCAGACTTTCGGAAAGCGCTCCGCAGTTGACTCGGATAAAGGGGCCTGAGGAACGAGGACTGAGTTCGTGGAGGGCGCGGGCGATTAGTTCCTTTCCTGTGCCGGTTTCGCCTGTGAGAAGCACGGTTGCGGACGTCGGCGCAACTTTCCGGGTCATGCGATAGACATCCTGCATTGCTGGGCTTTCCCCGATCAGCCCGCCGAGTGAGAGTTTGTCTGCGTCCATATTCATGGGGTTTGCCTGTTTTTTGGGCGTTTTATCTGCAGTGCTGGATTTTTGGACAGGGTGGCAATCGCGAAGCCAGTTTTTTGCCCGTGTTTTACCTTGTTTAGTAACATTGTTGCCACTCGTTGTGGCGTGCTTTCCTGTTTTTTTTACTTCGTGCACACGTTTTGCGCTTTCTGGGCTCAGTTCCAGAAAATCTGGTTGGTTCTTCTGTGCATGGATTTTGACGATTCTGCTGAATGAGCTGATTTTCAAGGAAGAGGATGCCGATACACCTCTGCAGTGAATAATTCCTTGCGGTCGGAGTTCGCTGATAGTGGACTGTGACCGCAATTCAGTCACTGAACGAGTCTCGGCAACGCAGGTTGCATCTATTGGTTCCGGGGGCGATACAGACAACCATTCGTTGTCGGTAAGTAATCTGCCTGCCGAGCTCGTCAGTACTTTTTCCGGTGCTGAGCTGACTGCTGTCGATGGCCGTCAGACTACCAGTCGCAGTTGGTGCCTCGACGAGCTGGCTTTCGAAGGGATTCAGCAATGCTCAAAAGGTTGTTTGCTATCGCAGTCATTTTTGTCGCTGTTACTGCCGTGCTGCAGCCGGCAACTGCGGCGCCACCAGGACAACCTTCTGACTGGCAGAGGTTTTACTACTACCCATACATTTACTATCCGCACGCTTTCCAGAAGCCGAAGACTTACGATCATCTGTATTACAGATACGATCCTTCGATGCGAATTCCGGTTTACAACACCGGCTGGTACAACTTCTACCCGACAGAGAAGCCCTACCATACTGGGCATCACTTCATTCTTGACGTCTTCTGAGACGAGCAGGGGTTGCTGACGGCAGTGCGACGCTGCAACAGCACACGATTTTTCAGAGGGGAGCGAAACTACGGTTTCAGCTCCCCTTTTTTTGCGTCAGATGATCGCTGTCTGTCACTGAACTGGAGGGATCACCAGCCACCAGAGCAAAGCCACAGGACCGGTGAAAATCGGGCTGTCGACCAGGTCGAGCAGACCTCCGAAGCCGGGCATCAGTGCAGCAGCATCTTTCTTTCCGCAATCTCGCTTGAGCAATGATTCGCACAGATCTCCCAGAAGTCCGGTGAGTCCGAGGACGACGCCGAAGGCGATCACGTTCAGAAGTCCGGAAGAGCTGGCTGAGGTGACAAAAGTTCGGGTGGCAAACTGAAACCAGCACACTGCTCCGGCACAGCTGCCGCAGACGGCACCCGCCAGTCCCATCCACGTCTTGCCAGGGCTCAGAAAGGGCGCCATTTTTCGTTTGCCCCAGAGTCTTCCAAAGCAGTAGGCGGTTGTATCTCCGGATTTGACGCAGACCATCAGCGACAGCAGCGCGAAAAATCCTGATTGTTCGTTCGGGACCCATCTGAGCAATGCTGTTGTCGCTGTGAGTCCACCGCAATACAGAACAGTGAGCAGCCCGCTGCCGAGTGATTCGAGGGAGTGGCCTGGTGTGCGAAAACGGACCGCCTCGTATGTGAGCAGAAGTAACAGACTGGCGATCAGAGCTGCACTGATTCCAGCAAGCTGTGCTGGCAGGGTATGCGGCACTGCATCGCTGATGACCGGGAGCCACGCAGAGAGCACCACCAGGCAGCTCAGCAGAATCGTCAGCACCACCGGAGGTGTCGCAATTCGGCCGGTCATCAACTGCTTAAGTTCCCACGCCCCCCTCCCGGAGATTGCCAGACAGAGCATCAGAAACAGTGGGGCAGTACTACCGAACTGCTGGTCGGTTCTGATGAGCAGCGCCAGCAGCGGGATCAGAATGACAGTGGATATCAGTCGTGCGGCCAGCATTGAGGGAGGCCTGCTTTCTTGTCACAGAGAGCGATGGAAGAAGCGATGGAAGTGAGTTGTGCACAGTCGGCAAAGGCCAGAACTGCTATTCAGACAAGGCGGTCTTCTGCCGGAGTCCACCGAAACGGCGGTCGCGTGCCGAGAAGTTAAGGATCGCCTCGCGGAGGTCCTGTTCTCGAAAATCAGGCCAGTGTTTCTGGCAGATATACAGCTCGGCGTAACTGATCTGCCAGAGCAGAAAATTGCTGATTCGATATTCGGAGGCTGTGCGAATCACGAGATCCGGGTCGGGCATACCCCCTGTCATCAGTGCAGCGGAGATGGATTCCTCTGTGATCGCTTCCGGGGAAAGACTGCCTTCACATGCCTTTCGTGCAAGCTGCTGCACGGCCTGACAGATTTCGGCCCGGGCGCCGTAGTTGATGGCGAGGCAAAGTCGCATTCCGCTGTTGTTTTGTGTTTTTTCTGTCGTCCGCAGGATCTCTTCCTGGATTACGGGGGCAAGTTCACTTGTGATTCCGATTGTGCTGAACCTGAGTCCCTGCGAGTGGATTTCTTCGCGTTCTTCCACCAGGTAGTGTCTGAGCAGTCGCATCAGAAGATTCAGTTCGGTTGGCGGTCGTTTCCAGTTTTCGCTGGAAAAGCAGTACAGCGTGAGTTGTTCAAGGCCCAGGCGGGACGCCTCTTCAACAACAGCTCGTACAGAACTGACTCCGCGGCGATGCCCTTCGATTCTGGGGAGACCCTGAGACTGCGCCCAGCGTCCATTGCCGTCCATGATGATCGCGATGTGACGCGGCAGACGATCCGGATCAAGTCCGAAGCTGCGTATCTGCTCAGCTGTATAAGGGGTTTCTCTGGACAACGTCCAGCTCCAGTCAATGATCTGAAATGATCTGAAATGCAGTGTCTCTGAATGTCCGGTCGAGTGAGACCTGTAACGAAGTCTGCACTCAGGGAAATCCGCTCGGTGACTGAACGGACGGGGCTGTTACCAATTACCTGCTGCTACGAGTTATCCGGTTGGATGCAATCCTGCAATACACTGCTGCCGGTACGCGGACAACGGCCGAAGTGACCGCGGTGGTTGAGCACTGAATCTGTCCTGGAATTCCTGCTGGAACGACTTTGTCCGGAGCGACTTTTTCTCCATTGCTGCTGGAACACACCAGCGGGGCAACAATGCAGCTTCCATTAACAACAGGCGATAAACAACAAGCAGGACGGGAACAGTGCATCTGCAACAGTGCACCAGGGATTGCGTGCCGTAACAGAGCCGGAGTTTAGCAGGTTTACCGTGAATGTCATCCGGTGGCCGGACCGGAGGCACTCCGGGAAGTGCTGGCAGCGGCAATTTGGTTGATCAAAACAGCTCGAAGGGATGGTCTTTGATTTATTTGCCCTGTTGTTCCTGTTTTGTGCAGATTGCCTGATCGTCGCGTGGATTGACCGTCACTGGGGATGGTGTCGACTGTTGATTGAATTCCCTTCTTCATGCGGGTAGTTTTGGTGTGGCAATCCGGATCAGCAATCCCCTCCGGTCGACTGTCGACGGAGCTTTGGGAAACCTGATCCTGGGCGATGCACTGCTTTAGGTCGGCTGAAGTTCAGGGGTTGCTGTACGAGTTCAGCGGCTGCTGTACGGTTGTCAGAAGGCATTCGTGAGTGAACGGCATGGGTGTTGGCAGAGACCGCACTCAGCCATTGCTCCGTGAATGGCCTCAGGCAGCAGGTTCGATTGTTGTGTACCGCATAACCTGGCATTGCAACCGTTGGTTTCCCCTCTCTTTGTCTGCTGGCAAATCCTGCAGGTAAATCCAGAAGACTGGCATAGGCAAGGCAGATGTTGTTCAAGCGTCTGGGTGATCTGACAGCGCGGCATGCGGCCCTGATCATTGTAATCTGGGTGGCCGTCGTTGCAGTCAGCAAGCTGAGTGCTCCACAGTGGAATGACGTGGTGGAGAACGGTGAGTTTGCCTTCCTCCCGGAGGATTCCCCCAGTCGACTTG
>JALQUR010000628.1 GCA_023260695.1 Planctomycetaceae bacterium | reverse complement strand
TGGGATGTCATCCACTTCAACTTTGGACTCTGGGACTGGTATGGCTGGAGCCAGGATGTGAAGGCAACGCCCGAGTCTTACGCCGCCAGTCTCGATTCGGTCGTCAGGCAACTGCAGAAAACGAAGGCACGACTTGTATTCGCAGTCACCACACCACCCTGCATCGGTCCGGAAAAAAAAGTGAAGCTGGTGATCTCAGAAGACCGTGCTCAGGAGTTCAACCGAGCAGCTCTGGCGGTGATGAAGAAGCACAACGTCGCCATCAATGACCTGTATGCAGTGATTGACGGTGAACGCGAACGCTGGCAGAAAGGCGCAGACGATGTGCACTACACGGAAGCAGGTCGCGACCGACTTGCCAGTGCCGTCTCTGCTGCGATTCGGAAAGCAATGGCAACTCGCTCATCTGCAGCACCAGAATAGCCATACCGTCTGAATCCCGGGCATCTCCAGATCCTTCACAGTTGACAGGTTTCACTCGTGACGACGACATCTGATTCCTCGGCCCCCGAACCGATTTCCGAAAACAACCTCTGTTCCGTCATTGGTGAATCCGGAATTGAGCGGCTGGTCGCTGCATTTTATCGTCGCGTCCCCGATGACAATCTGCTCGGTCCGATGTATCCCGCTGAGGACCTTGCGGGTGCTGAGGAACGACTGCGGTGGTTTCTCATGTTTCGATTTGGTGGTCCACAAACCTATCTGGAACGGCGGGGGCATCCGGCTCTCAGAATGCGGCACGCTCCATTCCCGATTACAGCGGCTGCTCGCGACCGCTGGATCCAGCTGATGACAGCCGCAGCAGAAGAATGTCAGTTCTCTGCGGATGTACAGATCGTGCTGCTTCGATTCCTCGGGCAGGTTGCTGCATTTCTGCAGAATCAGTGACTCAGCCGCTTTGGAGACTGCTGCGCTGACGTCGTCAGCCTCAGAACACTTCAGACACTTCATCCAGCAGAACCAGGCAATCATGCAGGAAACCACCGCAGCAGTCACCGCCACCAGCGGAAGCTTTCTCTGGAGAATCACCAGAACACTCTGCACCAGCGTAATTCTGCTGAGTGTGCTCGGAACCGTCTGGACCGCCTGGCAGCAGAGCATCGGGCTGACCGCAGTCACCGTGACTGCCGTGGATCCTGACGCGGAGCCCCGCGATCCGGGGCTGCCAATGCTGAAACAGACACACACCCTGCCGGATTACCAGCTCACAATCAACCTGAGCAATGGAGCGAAGATTGATGCTGGTGCGAAACTGGATGCGTCAGCAGTGAACGGCATCACATGGACATTGAGTGAGCCGGTCGCGACAGCTCAGATAGCCAGTGTCACCCTGTCCGAACAGGACACACTGATCTCCGACAAACTTGCCGAAGTTCAGCTCGGCGACGGCGTCGCTGACACGGATCTGTACCATTTCCAGTTCAGTACCCAACGTTCGTTTGCCGTGGGAATTCAGTCGTTCTTTCGTACGACGCTGGGCCTTGCAGTCTGTGCTGCATTCTTCTGTGCTGTCTTTCTGATCCTGTTCCTCAACTTCGCCGTATAACCTCACATCAACAACCGCTCACTGCCGCCGGCCCGTTGCTGAGTTGCCTGCAGGTCTCCAGTGCCCGTGCATCGCTGCATTTCCCATCGGCACTTCCGTAATTGCCCGCGGATTCCGGCCATCAGTGTCACTGACGTACAACTGCATGACTCCGCTGCGGTCAGACCCGAACAGTAACCAGCGCCCGTTCGGTGATGGCACGGGATGATAGTGACGAACCCCGGCAGCAGAATGAGTCAGCTGCGTAACACTTCCCTGCAGATCGACGGACATCAGTTCCACTCGATCCTCAGTCAGGGCCGTAAAGAACACGCGACTTCCGTCAGCAGACCAGACCGGCACATCGCTGCTTTCACTGTGAAAATCAGGATGCTGCAGCCGTTCCACAACCCCTCGATAGCCGCCGCGGTCAGCCAGCTTGCGGAGCTCGCTGCCATCGGCACGCACAATGTGCGGATGGCAGTCATAGTGCTCACCAGCAACAAACAGCAGCCACTGGCCATCCGGCGACCATTGCGGCATGAAATTAAAGGGCATGCCGGTTGCAACAACCTGTCGATCGGAGCCATCTGCCGCGGCAATCACGATCTGGTAGTTTTCATGGTAACTGATCCGCTGGCCGTCAGGCGATGCGGAGTACCCGTAAGCGAAGCCGCCACCATCACCGGCGATACGCTTGTTGCTGCCATCGCGATTCATCAGGAACGGTCGGGAGATGCCATTGATGAGTGCAGTGAACCCCAGCTGTTTTCCATCCGGCATGAAGAACAGACCGGTGTTGTACAGGCTTACTCGCTCCGGTTCCGTGAGATTGATTCGGGTACCCGATTCCGGCTGGATCAGGCAGCTGTCCACAAGCCATCCCTCCGTCATGCGAAACTGTCGATGTTCTCGCTCCCAGGCAGCATTCTCGGGTGACTCGAACAGACTCAGTACGATCGCCTGACGACCATCGGGGGACCACCCGGCAAACTGTGTCCACTGATGCTCTTCCCGCACCAGATCCGCACCAATCTCCCGGGAACTGCTGCCATCCGCCTGAACCAGAAATGAACGGTTTGTTTTCCAGTTCATGTATTGTCCGCCGGGCAGATCATTTCTTCCCGCCGTGTAGCCGACCGTCCATTCCTCTCGAGACGGCTCATCCGAGGCAGCCGAGGCGCTAGTCTGAACAGTCAGCGTCGCAAGCAGCACCAGCAAGTTCAGTCGTTGCATCTTCAGTTCCCCTGCGCCCATAGCCATGCGATCGCCCGGGATGTCCGCGAGCATACGGTCCCCGGTAGCACCCGGATCGGATCATCAGCAGCACGCCGACTGGTGTCAAGCAGCTGGCAGGAACGACAACGCAGCGGGACCTGTTGACCGACTGGCATTCGTGTTGTCGGTGTGAGTCGCATCGTTTTTCCCCATGAACCGATTTCCACATTGACGTCGGGCTGAATCCCCGTCAGAACAAAGCTATCCTGTACTTTCGAATGCCCACCTGGGAACTCAGCCGCCGATGCAACATGAATCCAGCGGCGACGGATACGACACTGCGGCAGATACGACACTGACTATTGGCTGATCACAAGGGTTGCTACATGACTACGCGACGCAGTTTCCTGCAGACTTCACTGACAGCGGCGGTTCTCTCCAGCTTCCCCGAACTGTTCTCTGCAGAGCGATCCGCCACGGGGGCTCCGCTGCGTTTCATCTTCATGCATCGCGGCAACGGGCTCTTTCCGGAGGCCCTGGTGCCCCCCAGCTTTTCAGCAGATCAGAAGCAGCAGGATCAGCAGAAGCAGCCGCTTGACATCGACCTTGCCGGCCACGAGCTTCCGGACTGGATGGCGCCACTTGCGTCACATCAGCAGGACCTGACATTATTGCAGGGTCTCTCCGGCAAAATGTGCACAGTGGGCCATCACAGCTGGTGTTCATCTCTGGGAGTTTTCAAGGCGAATGAACGCGTCAGTTCCATCCGCTGGGCGACAGTGGATTTCGAACTCGCAAAGCTGTTTCCATCACCACTGCAGCACATTGAGCTGGCGGTCTTTCCGCTTGACGGCGGCAATCCGCGTGGCAGTCTGGACGGGATCGCGCAGGGATTTTCGGCCCGGGGTCCGCAGCAGCCCAATTACGCCTTCGGTTCACCTGCCGGTGCGCTGCGAGAATTGTTCAAATCGGTCTCTGACAATCCCGCGGACCAGACTGCCTATCAGCTCGAACGTGAGATCCTGGCTTTCGTTGCTGGCAACGAGGGACGTCGTGCCGCCGGACTGCACGGGATCGAACGTCGCAAAATTGCTGAATACGCAGAATCCGTGGAAGCCGTCCAGTCCCGGAATGCTCGCGTTGATCGCATGGCAGATGTCCTTCGTCAGCACATCCCGCAGCTCGACCCCAAGTACCTCGCTGACGAGATGTCAACGCTTGATCGCCAGCGCGGACACACGGAAGTACTGCTTGCTGCTCTGACATCCGGACTGACCAATGTGGCAGCCTTCACAGTGGATGAATTGGGGCATCACTACACGGGTGTGCCAGGTCTGGAAGGCGAAAAGATCAATATGCATGATGTCGGGCACGGCAAGGTGATTGGCGGTGTGGAAGCAACAGAGATCCGTCGTCGCTGCCGTCTGCACCACATGTCGCTCATCGACACCATTGTCACTCGCCTGAAGGGCATTCGGGAGGGGCAGGGCACCATGTTCGATAACACGATGGTGTGCTACTTCCCTGACGGAGGAGAAACGCACCACTCACATGGAACGGAATATCCGTTTGTTGTGCTCAGCGGATCAAACGTACCGCTGAGCATCCGCGGCCGTTACCTGCGTCTTCCCGGCTACGGTCAGCAGGGACATCGCACGCTTGGCAACTGGTACACCACAATTCTGAATGCCTGTGGGAATTCGATCGAACACTATGGTGTGCTTGATTCGGGTCTGAATCGATTCGGCATCAATCAGCGCGGGAATATCCCGGAATTCCTGTCATAGGCTGCGTCCTGTCGGCTGTGGTCACGAAATGGCAACTCTGCTCTGCCAGCCCCCACCGCGCGGAGCAGGCGGTCCGGGTCCCATCTCTCCTCGGTGTGGATGACGACCGGCATTGTCTCAGCTAAGATCTGTTGCACGCGGGTGATTCCAGTCGAATTGCTCCGATTCTGGCTTCGGCTGCGAAACTGCCAGCCGGCCTGTCCACAGATCTTTCCTGCCGGGTTTCATCATGTTTCGAATTCTGCCACTGCTGGCATTGCTCCTGTTTCCTGCGTCACATTCAGCAGCCGACGAAAAACGTCCCAACATCATCTTTTTCTTTGCAGATGATCAGACCTCAAGTTCGCTCAGCTGCTACGGCCACCCGCTGGCTCAGACGCCCAACATCGATGCCCTTGCCGCAAAGGGAACCCGGTTTCGTAACTCATTTGTAAGCCAGCCGATCTGCTGGGTCAGTCGCGCCACCATTCTGACCGGGCTGACCGGACGCAGCTTTGGCACACCGGAAACGCCGGACGATCCACGTCCTGAGGCAGCCACGACGCTGTACACCGACCTGCTGCGTGGCGCCGGGTACCGGACCGCACATATCGGCAAGTGGCACACTCGACTTCCCGAAGGAAATCGGCCGCAGGATCATTTTGACACCTTTGAGGCTATTTCACGAAACCCGTTCTACAAGCCTCAACCAGACGGAAGCGTGCGTCATGAGACGGATCTGATCGTCGATCGAGCGATCGAGTTCCTGCAGCAGCAGCCAGCGGATCAGCCGTTCGCAATGAACCTCTGGTTCAATGCCTGCCATGCGGAAGACAACGATCGTCGGCCAGGAATCGGCATGTTTCCCTGGCCGCTCGACCTGACCGGTCTGTACGAGGATCAGCCGATGGCTCGACCACTGCTGGACGATCCCGCCATCTTTGAGTCACTACCGGAGTTTCTGCAGACAAGTATCACGCGTGAACGATACTTCTGGCGCTGGAACACTCCGGACAAGTATCAGATCAACATGCGTGCCTACCTCAGAATGGTGACCGGCATCGATAACGCTGTCGGACGCATGCTGCAGGCAGTGGAAGAAGCCGGTCTGAGCGAAAACACGATCGTCGTCTATTCAGCGGACAATGGGTATCACATGGCCAACCGGGGTCTGTCCGGCAAATGGTCACATTTTGAGGAATCCATTCGTGTGCCGCTGATCATCATGGATCCTCGAGTGCAGGATGCTCACCGCGGCCAGGAAACTGATGCCAGTTCGCTGAATGTCGACTTTCCGGCCACATTTCTTGATTACGCAGGGATCGCCGTCCCGGCTCACTATCAGGGACAGAGCCTGCGTCCAATCGTGGAGCGGGGCGATACAACCGGCTGGAGGACGCAGACCTACCACGAACATTTTGCTGTGCGTAACCGAATCCCGCCGTGGGAAGGCATTCGCACAGACAAATTCAAGTACTCACGCTACTTCGATCACGGCAACATGGAGTTCCTCTACAACCTCCAGGAGGATCCTCAGGAACTTCACAACCTTGCGAGCGACCCGAAGTCTGCCGACGTACTCAGAGAGATGCGTGAGCGAACAGATCGACAGGTAGCGGAATACGGTGGGCCTCTGAAACCACGCGAGGGGGCCTTCCAGCGGTCAACGGATCCCCATCCGACAGCTTCGGCAGCCAACGCAGCAAAGCCGGCAGCCGACGGCTTCGCAAGCATCTTCAACGGTAAGAACCTGAGCGGATGGAGCGGCGATCACAAGTACTGGTCTGTGCAGGATGGTGCTCTCACAGGCGTTACCGACGGATCCCTGAAGATGAATCGCTTCATCACCTGGACCGGATCAACAGTCAGAAACTTTGAACTGCAGGTTGAAGTCAAGGTAACTGCCGGGGGCAACAGTGGGCTGCAGTACCGCGGTCGATCAGCACCGGAAATCGGACTGGATATCGTCACCGGATACCAATGTGACGTGGTTGCCAATGTGCCACAGTACAACGGCATGCTGTACGAGGAGAGGGGCCGCAGAATACTTGCACACACCGGGGAACGAGTGATTATTGATCCTCAGGGACGTTCCTGGATCATCGGCATGATGCCGGTCAGGGAGTTTGCCGCAGACGAATGGCATCAGTTTCGTGTGCTTGTCGAAGGCAACCATCACCAGCACTGGATTGACGGGCATCAGACAGCGGACCTGATTGATCTCGACGAAAACGGCCGGGCGCTGGAGGGTGTGCTGGCAATGCAGGTGCATGTCGGACCTGCAATGACGATCCAGTACCGGAACATCAGGCTGAAGAACCTGCCGGATGAGCTGCCGCTGATCACTCCGGATCAGGTGACGATCCCTGCTGATGCTCTGGGGGTCCGACCGCAGGGGCGGTTGCCAGCCGACTGGAAGCCGCCGGTCTACGGTGAACGGCAGAATTAGTTCCTGAAGTTGTGTTCATGCTGATGCAGCGTCACGCAGTTTCCTGATACATCTGCAGCACACATCGCACAGCCCCGAATCCCAATGGACAGGATTACACGGGCACCATACAGAAAGAAGAAGATGAAATTCCGCAACCTGCTGCTGACGTCGCTTGTTTTCTGCCTGCCGCCGTCCGCGTTTGCCGTAGAGACAAAGCGGCACGATTTTGGCGACGCAGTGACTGCAGAAGTCTATCGCAATGCCTCGGGTGACGATCTCTGGATCTATCGCTTCGATCCTCCCGGCTACAATGCCGAGAAGGACAGGCGACCGGCAGTTGTCTTCTTTTTTGGTGGTGGCTGGAACGGCGGATCGGTCACTCAGTTTGAACAGCATGCACGCTACCTGGCATCCCGCGGGATGGTGACCTTTGTCGCGGACTACCGCGTCAGAACTCGACAGCAGACCGGACCGGACGCCTGTGTTGCCGACGGGAAAGCTGCCGTTCGCTGGCTGCGGACCCACGCAGGCCGGCTGGGAATTGATCCGCAGCGAATTGCTGCCGGTGGGGGTTCAGCCGGCGGACACGTCGCCGCGACAACCGGTATCTGTGATGGGCTGGATGCCCCGGAGGAGCTGGATTCAGATGTCAGCTCTCGTTCCAACGCACTGCTGCTGTTCAATCCTGTCTACGACAACGGTCCCGAAGGTTATGGACATGATCGAGCCGCGAAATGGTTTCCTGCGATTTCACCGGCCCATAACATCACGGCAGATGATCCACCAACCATCGTCTTTCTGGGGACGAAAGACAGCCTGATTCCCGTCGCCACTGCAGAAAAGTTTCAGACGGATCTTGAAACAGCAGGCATCACTGCAGAACTGCACCTCTACGAAGGCCAGCCTCATGGTTTCTTCAATGAATCAAAAAATCAGCAGGCCTTTCTGGATACAGTCATGAAGACAGACGCATTTCTGGTGAAGCTTGGCTGGCTGCAGGACAAGGCTGATTCGGCGTTTCTTGGCAGCCTGCTGAAAAAGACACCTCAACCGGCAACGAAAGCAGATCAATGAGTCGCAGGGCATTTCATCAGAATTCGGTGTCAATGCTGACGACCTTTGTCCTGCTGGGTCTGTTGTCGGCAACGTATGCCGATGAATCCCGGCGGCATCCGAACATCGTTTACATCATCTGCGACGATCTGGGCTACGGAGACGTCAATTGTCTTGCACCCGAGACATGCCGTATCGCGACACCACATGCAGATCGGCTTGCGGAACGCGGAATGATCTTCACGGACGCGCATTCCGGATCTTCAGTCTGCACACCAACACGCTACGGTCTGCTCACCGGACGTTACAGCTGGAGAACGGCACTGCAGAAAGGTGTCGTCACGGGATATGCACCCTGCCTGATTGACCAGAACAGACCGACCGTCGCCGGGTTTCTGCAGCAACGCGGCTATCACACTGCAATCATCGGGAAATGGCATCTCAACTTTCAGTATGTGGACCCAGGGAATGGAACGGTACTGAAGCAGGCGGATCATGATACCCCTCCGGTAGGAGCAACGATTCCAGATGGCCCGCTGACGCGAGGATTCCACTATTTCCACGGCTTCCACCACGCCCGCGACATGGAAGCAGTGATCGTCGACGACTCCGTGGTGGAGCATGATGCGACAATCAACATGCTTCCACGACTGACACGAGAATCGGTTCGTTACATCGAATCACGGGCGGACAGTGACGTGCCATTCTTTCTGTATGTGCCGCTTGGATCCCCGCACACGCCGATTGTGCCTTCGCCGGAATGGCAGGGGAAAAGCGGTCTGGGAGACTACGGTGATTTCGTCATGCAGACGGACCATGCGCTCGGGGAAATCCTCGACGCGATTGATCGCACCGGCAGGGCAGAAAACACAATCATCATCTTTACCAGCGACAACGGCTGCTCAAAGGCTGCGGGAATCGCTGCACTGGCAAAGCAGGGACACCTCGTGAGTGCTCATCTGCGTGGATCCAAGGCAGATCTCTGGGATGGCGGCCATCGCGTCCCGATGATTGTCAGCTGGCCTGGAAAAACAGCACCCGGTTCGCGCTCCGACCAGACAATCTGCCACACCGATCTGTTTGCCACGGTTGCCGAACTGACCGGTGCTGAATTACCAGCCGCAGCGGGTGAGGACAGCGTAAGCATCCTTCCGGCTCTGATGGGACAGACAATTCAGAGCACTCGCAAGGGTATCATTCACCATTCCTTCAGTGGCCACTTCGCCTATCGTCAGGGAAAATGGAAACTGCTGCTCGCCCGTGGATCCGGCGGCTGGACTTCACCAAAGGAAGACCAGGTTGCCGACGACGCACCACAGGCGCAGTTGTACGACCTCTCAGTGGACCCCGGAGAAACGAACAATCTGTTTGAACAGCAGCCGGAGCTTGTCGATCGACTGCTCGCAGACCTGCAGGCTGATGTCGCTCGCGGTCGGTCCACAACTGGTGCTGATGCAGAGAATGACATCGACCTGCAGAAGATTGTGCTCTGGAAAAGCAGGCCTCCGGCGGAAAACGGCAAACGTCGCAGGAAGTAGTCGCACTCGCATCGATCACCCGGTTCGCCACTAAGCAATCGACAGTCCTCCTGGTTCCGAAGGGGCCCCCATGTCACAGTTCAGAATCCAGCTCCGCTCCCGGTTCGAGAGCAAACCTCGCCTGAGACTGAACCGGGCTCCGCAGATAAAACTGGGGCTGCTGTCGGTACTGGTCTGCTTGACGCTTCTGATGAACCTCCAGGCTGCCGACGATCAGTCGCTGCCAAACTTCGTTATCATCATGGCTGACGATATGGGTTACGGAGATGCCGGCTGCTACGGCGGCACGCATATCTCAACCCCGCATCTTGACAGGCTTGCTGCGACAGGAATGCGATTCACGGATTTCCATTCCAGTGGAAATGTCTGCAGTCCAACGCGTGCCGGACTGATGACCGGCAGATACCAGTACCGCGCGGGCCTGGATCAGGTCATCAATGCAGATCCCGAAATTCCCGTGCATCATTCAGGTCTGCAGCGGGAAGAATTCACCTTTGCAGAAGCGTTGAGCGCAAAGGGCTATGCCACCGGCATCATGGGAAAATGGCATCTGGGCTACGACGTCAAATACAACCCAACGCACCACGGATTCGCAGCCTTCCACGGCTTTGTCAGCGGCAATATTGACTACGTTTCCCATCTGGATCGAATGAATACTCCGGACTGGTGGAGCGGCAGAAAACTGCAGGATGAACCGGGGTATTCCACGCACCTGATCACACAGCATGCACTCAGTTTCATTGATCAGAACAGGACGGGACCATTCTGCCTCTACGTGGCTCACGAAGCGGTCCATGCACCATGGCAGGCTCCGGGAGATCCCGCTCAGCGCGGTCCCACCGCCAGCAGAAAGGAAGAGCGGTCTCCTCAGTCAGAAACGTTTCACGCCATGATGTCGGCGATGGATGACGGGGTGGGGCAGATCGTCGCGCGTCTCCGGGAACACGGCCTGGAGAACAACACGTTGGTGTTCTTTCTGTCGGATAACGGTCCCGCCGGAGGATCCGCAGGACCGCTGCGTGGTCGCAAGGGCAGCAACTGGGAAGGCGGTCATCGCGTTCCGGCAATCGCCAGCTGGCCAGGCAGAATTGCCACCGGCGCAACATCCCATCAGCTGGCGATCAGCCTCGATCTGATGCCAACGATGCTGGAACTTGCAGGCATCGCAGCCCCCACAGAACGACCGCTGGATGGAATCAGTCTGGTACCAGCCCTGCTCAACAGAGCTGAACCCGTCCAGCGTCAGCTGTTCTGGAACCACAAGGCCATGCGTGACGGGTCGTGGAAACTGATTCTTGATGGAAACGGCACCGCAAAAGGAAGTGTCGGACTTTATAACCTTGCTGACGATATCGCTGAGTCCAGTAATCTCGCTCAGGCAGAACCGGCTCGTGTTGCCGCCATGCAGAAAGCACTCCAGGACTGGACAGCCGACGTTACCAGAAACGTAACGCCACAGCCGGATGAACTTGCAGCGCGACGCCACAGAAAATAGGCAGAACGGACGATCCCAGCAGACACGTGGCATTTGTTCGTCCCGCTTTCGTTGACACAAAGGACGGTTGAGATGTCTGAAATCCAGCAACTGCAGCAACAGATTCGAGCGTTTCGCGATCAACGCGACTGGATGCAGTTTCATTCGCCACGAAACCTGGCAGTTTCGATTTCTCTGGAGGCATCAGAACTGCTGGAGCACTTTCAATGGATCACTGACGAGAAAAGCAGTGAGCAGGTTGCAGAGGAACGCAGGACGCAGATTGCCACCGAGATCGCCGACGTTGCGATTTATCTGCTGGAACTGAGCGACAACCTCGGCATCGATCTGAAACAGGCCATAGAAGCGAAGCTGCAGAGCAATGCTGAAAAATACCCGGTGGAAAAAGCACGAGGCAGTTCGCTCAAATACACCGAACTCCAGTGACGAAAATCAGTCTTCTGCACCGGCAGGCAAAGGCACCTGCGCAGGCGACATCAGATAGGCCACCAGATCGCGTACCTGTTGCTGCGAAAGGTTCTGCAGCAGTCCGTCGGGCATCGCTGAAAGTGCAGTCGTCTGTATCTCATCAATGTCATCTGCTGCCAGTACCAAACGTTCCTGTGGCGTTCGCAGAACCACACGCTCATCATCGCGAGAAACCACGAGCCCGTTCAGCACCCGGCCATCAGCAAGAACTACAATCGACATCCGATATTCTCGCGATACAAGCGCAGACGGATCCACGATATTGCTGAGCAGATAATCAAGGCTGCTTCGCTGAGCCCCCGTCAGATCCGGACCAACCTGCTGACCTGTCCCATACAGTTGATGACACTGGCTGCAGTTTCTGGCAAACACCAGCCGTCCGGCTGAACGATCTGCTGCCTGCAGTTCCTCATCACTCAACTTGTCCCGCAGTGATGAAATCAGTTCCAGGCGGTCTTCAGGTGAGTCTCGCAGTTCGCCCCACGTCTGCTGCAGAATCCGGTTCAGTTCAGCATCCCGATGACTCTGCAACTGCCGCACATGAGAAACGGACAGATCGCTCGCTGCGATTTCCTTCGCGGCAATCCGCTGCAGCAGCAACCGCGCTGAATCCGGTCGAGCTGCCAGTATCTCAAGTACCGTGCCTCGATCGGCACTCGCGAATTGCGAATAGTGCGACAACAGCAGTGGCGCAACTCGACCACCGGCAACAGCAGACAAACCCCGTGCGGCACTCGCATTCAGGTATTTCACACTCAGTACCTGCTGGCACAACTCCTCCAGTTCCGGAGCATCAGCGGTGATCATGGACTGCAGAGCACTGATGCGCTGCGGCATCGCCGCAGACTGGTCCAGCACGATCTGACGGAGTTCCTGCATTGCCCGGGAATCGCCAAGCAGACTGCCCAGTTCGCGAATGACAGGGCGAGACAATTCGGAATCTGCGGCGTCAGCAAACCTGCTCCATGCTGCAGGTGCAGCAACGCGTCTGCGGCCCCGCCATGCATCCTGCATGCCCAGCAATACGGCATTCTGCTGCTCAGCAGGGAATGACGCAGCTTCCTGAAGCAGGCGATCAAGGTCCTGATTCGACTCCGTTGCCAGATAATGTGTCATGAATCGGGTCAGATGCGGCCACGTGCAGGTGGAAGCGAGATCGACCAGTACAGACGGGGCTGAATCGGCCAGTGGGATCAGCCCGTACCAGACCAGCAGCGGCAGATCCCGGTCAGCAGCCCATCGCTGATTTCCGATCAGCCTGCCAGCAAGTGCTGCTCGTTGACTGACCGGCAGTCGCTGCAGCGTCGAGGCCAGAACACGATGCACCAGACCGGACGAATCATTCTCAGCAAGCTGATGCAGCACCTGCAGCGTCAGTGGATCATCCGGATATTCTGCCGCTGGTAACGGCCCGGTGATCGTGTCCAGTGGCCAGAAGTCCGTGAGCAGGCGAATGGCCCAGACCCGCAGGTGCTCATCGTCGCTGGCGGACAATTCACGCAGCTGAGCAGACGTTTTCCGGCCAGCCTGATAGCTTCGCCACAACTCCTGAAGTGGACCATCACCACGCAGACACTCGGGCTTACTGATGGCAGAATACTGCACCGAATTCGGCGCGGTAATCCGGAAAATCCGCCCGCTCAGTCGATGAACCCCGGTGTGCTCATGACACTCCCCGGTATCACTCCAGTCGATGACATAAAGTGCACCATCAGGACCGAAGGAAAGATCGATCCCCCGAAAAAACGGATCGGCGGAAACAAACAGATCAGGCTGGTGTCTGCCAACGTAACCAGTGGGTGTCCGTTCAAGCCGTTCCACGTTGGCTCGACGACCATGCATATTCAGAGTCAGCACGCGTCCCTGATATTCCGCCGGCCACGCCGAGCTCTGGCAGATTGTCATGCCTATGTGTGCATGACCGCCACCATAGTCGTTCGCACGCCCATCACGACTTTCAGACCAGCGTCCACGAATATCAAAGTGATAGTGATCCGCGATCATATCCATCCGGTCGTAGACGTGAGGATTGGAACTTTCACCAAATGACTCACGAAAATGCGAACCGGGAATCATGTGCCAGAGATGGCCGATGACAGTATTGATGAAGAATAGTTCACCGTCGCTGTCCCAGTCGTGCCCCCACGGATTCACAGTACCGTGGCACAGCGCCTCCACAATCTTCCGTTCCGGGTGGTACCGCCAGATCCCTCCGTCCAGCTCCGGTCGGTTCTCAATGGGTGTTCCGGGCACACCCGGATTGCCAGGGCAGGAATGCCCGCAGCGGCCATACAACCAGCCATCTGGCCCCCACCGCAGACCGTTGGCCAGATTGTGATAACTGGAATCTCCAATCTCAAAACCATCCAGAACCACCTCCGCAGGACCATCGGGAACCAGATCCTGGTCGGCATCCGGAACGAACAGCAATTGCGGCGGGCACATCAGCCAGACACCACCACGCCCTGTTTCAACACTTGTGAGCCGCTGCACGGAGTCGAGAAAAACAGTGCGTTCATCCGGGCGACCATCTCGATCCGAGTCACGGAACACAAGCACTCGGTCACGCAATGACAGGTCCCATTTCTGCGATCGCTCAGCATAGGTGTAGTTCTCGGCAATCCAGAGCCGCCCATGTCCATCCCACGTCATCGCAATGGGATTCTGAACATCCGGCTCCGCTGCAAACACTTCGGCGTGAAAACCCGGCGGCAGCTGCATGGACGCCGCAGCCTCGCCTGCAGGCAGAGGCAACAGGTCTGCCTCCGCAGCACTGTTGTAGACAGTGGGGAATTCATCTGTGGCTGAAGGTTCTGACACGATCAGAGAAAAGGAAGTCTGCGGTCGAGGCGATGCTGTCAGCTGAAAAACCGCCAGCAGCAGTAACCCTGAAAACCCCATCAGCTGAGTGATTCGCTGCTTTTCCATCAGTATCCCCCCTGTCCAATTTTACCGTCAGCATCACCTTCACCAGCTGCCTCGCGGCGGCGGTATTCGTCAAGCATGGCGGCAGTTGCAGTTGCACCACAACGACTGGCCCCCAGATCACGCACGCGGATCAGGCCATCCAGATCTCGCACGCCACCGGCAGCCTTTACCTGGACCCGTTCAGAACAGGCAGCACGCATCAGCTGCAGATCCTCCTGAGTTGCCCCGCGATACCCATAACTTCCGTCCGGCTGTTTCACAAAGCCATACCCGGAAGATGTTTTGACCCAGTCCGCTCCAGCCTGTTCACAGATTCGGCACAGCCGCTGCTTGATTTCTTCGCTGTTCAGTCCGGCACCACCCTCTGTGAGATAGTCATTCTCGAGGATCACCTTCACCTTTGCACTGGCCGAGTGCGCCTGTTCGCACACCGTTCGGATATCCTGTTCGACCCAGCCCCAGTCGCCGCTGAGTGCCTTACCGACATTGATCACCATATCGATCTCATCCGCGCCATCACGGCAGGCCAGTTCTGTCTCGTACCGTTTTGACTCTGTGCTGCAGTTGCCATGCGGAAACCCCACCACAGCGCCGACTTTCACTCCGCTTCCGCGCAGCCATTCTGCCGCTGCGGCGACGGCATAGGGCTTAATGCACACTGACGCAACCCGGTACCTCGCGGCCAGCTCACACCCAGCCTGCAGATCCGCATCGGTCATCGTCGGATGCAGCAGAGAATGGTCAATCATCCCAGCCAGATCTTCATAGCTGTATTTCACGGTTCATTCCTTATCTGCAGATCCGATTCTGTTTCGGTGTTCATGCAGCAATGTCACAGGAGTTCAGATTCTTCAAGTGCAAGCGCAATCGCCCCCACCAGTCCCGCTCGTTGCCCGAGCGCAGACAGTCGGACATGTACATTATCCACCGGAAACATGCCCACACGGTCCCGAATCACACGCTGTACGGTCTCAGTAAGAAGATTCCCGATCTCAGCCAGCCCACCTCCAAGGACAATCAGATCAGGGTGCAGAACGCTCACCACGTTTGCCGCTGCAATTCCCAGCAGTTCTGCAGTGGAAGTGAGCGTCTCCCTGACCGCAGTATCCTCGTCAGCAGCCTGCAACATTGTCGCTGGACAGACGCGTTCACTGCGTCCTTCAACAATTCGATGCAACGCTGGCGCCTGACCACTCAACAACAACCGCACTCCTGCAGCCGTCACTGCCGGCCCACTGGCCACCGTTTCCAGACAGCCGATATTGCCACAACCACAACGAACTCCATCAGGAACCACAGTCTGGTGTCCCAGTTCACCCGCCGCACCCAGCGGCCCGATCCGCAGCCGACCGTCAATGACAATTCCGCCCCCAACACCTGTCCCCAGTCCGAACCACGCCATCGTCACACCGGGGAATTCGCGTCCATGCCCGAATCGCAATTCTCCCAGAGTCGCTGCTCGGGCGTCATTCAGAACGCGCACCGAACATGACAGCTCCCGTCGCAGAAACTCCGCCACCCGAACACCCTGCCAGTGCCCGGGAAAATTGGGCAGGAAACGTGTTGTGCCGCTACTGATTTCCACCAGCCCTGGAGCTCCGAGTCCAAGGGCAGTAATTGAGGTGCACCCAAGTTGCGTTCGCAGCGCCGTGACCTGATCGCAAATCTGCCGCAGTATCACCTCAGGCTCACGATGTGACTGAGTCGGAAAGCTGGAATGCGTGAGCAGCTGACCGTCCTGATCAGCAAGCGCAACTTTCACAGACGTCCCCCCCAGATCGACGCCGGCCACGATTGCACTCACAGCCCTGACTCCTGCAGATCAACCCAGCAGCGTTCTCGATGGCTCCGCAGAATCGCTTCGCAAAGCAGTATCTCCTGATGGCCGTCAGCGAATGTGGGAAATGGTAATCTGTCACCGGGGGTATCATTCTCCAGACAACCATAGAAGCTCTCAAAGAGCTGCCGAAACGTGTCTGGAAAGCCTTCATTATGGCCACCAGGGTAACGTGCCAGCGGCGCTGCGGATTCACTCAGTAATGATGGATCACGCAGCAGCTGTTCATTCGCACGATCACGGTGCCCGATCCAGAGGGAATTCGGCTGCTCACTGTCCCACGCCAGTGCAGACCGGCTGCCACCGATTTCAAACTGCAGCGAATTGCGACGGCCAGCCGTCGTCTGAGACACCCAGAGCACCCCCTGCGCACCACCGGCAAAGCGAAACATCACGCTGCCACCATCCTCGGTCGTAATTTCAACAGCTCGCGTCTCCCCGGCAGCTCGCCGCATCCCGGAAAACGTTTCGACGCCACCGACCGGCTGCTGACGCAGGGGATGCACCGTCTGCAGATCCGCACATACGGAAACGATTCTCTGGCCCGTAATAAACTGCACCAGATCCAGCCAGTGCGTACCAATGTCAGCAACGGCACGCAGCTCACCGCCGTCTTCTGCCAGAACACGCCAGTTAAAATCCGTCGGAAGCAACAGCCAGTCCTGAACATAACTTCCCCGCACGTGCAGCAGATCACCGATGGATCCGGACTGAACACGCGCTGCAGCTTCATGGCAGAGCGGGTAGAACCGCACGTTATACGCCACACCAGCCTGCTTCCCCGTTTCAGCAGCAAGCTGCACCAGCTGCTCGGATTCATGCGACGTCATTGCCAGTGGTTTCTCGCACAGCACATGATGCCCGCTGCGAAGTGCCGCCTGAGCCTGTTCAAAATGCAGCCGATTGGGCGTCGCCAGGTGAATCACATCGATCGATGCGTCCTGCAGCACATCCTCGTAGGTGCGGTGCCGGCCACTCAGATGAAATTGCTCACAAAGTCGTGCCGATTTCTCCGCTGTCGAACCAATCGCGGCAACCACTTCCACGCCCGCCCGTTGCAAACCCTCAATGTGGACCGGACCGATGAACCCGGTCCCTACCACCACCGCTCGCCATCGTTTCATCTGCGTTGTGCTTCCTGAATGAACACCGGATCTGATCGAAGGCTGCAATAGCCAGCAACATGGCAGACGCATGCGATTCAGCCGGACACCGGCAATGCTTCCAGATACGCTCGCGCTCGATTGATCTCTGCCGTCACCTCAGCAGCTGTCGGCAGGATCGGGATTCCACGTGGAACCGGGTGCATGAAGATCTCAATCCAGCCGGGATAGTTCTGCTGTCTTAAAGTATTCCAGATGGGCCCAAAATCCAGATCTCCGCGGCCGGGCAGCTGCAGCAGTTCCTGCTCTTTCGGCAGCTTTTGGTGACACCCCATGCCGTGCTGCCACGCATAAAACACCGCAATCCTGTGCCCGCAGTCTCGCAACAGGCTGCACAGAAGTTCTGTTTCCTGCGGAAGGTGATAGGGGGCAAATGCGATCTGCAGAACATCTCCGGGAGAAAACTCAGCCAGCCAGCGAATCGAATCCGCAGATTCAATCAGACTGTTTGCATGATTCTCAATCGCGATGGTGACACCGGCCTTTTCTGCAGCCGCAAGATGTGGCTGCAGCTGCCGCACAAATTCGCGAACCGCCGCTTTCTCCTCATCGCCCCGAAGCCCCTTCGGACCACGAGCCCCTGTCACCAGCATGGAGCATCCCAGCCGCGCAGCCAGCTGCATTTCCTGCTGCAGTCCGAACGGCCCCAGTGGATACTGTGTCAGACATCCCAGACGCGTACCATGTTGCGACAGCAGCTCGGCAAATGCAGCCTCACCCATTTCTGCCAGTTGTTCCCGCTGATTGCCGTGAACCTTCGGCCAGATATCAACAGCCTCTGCGGCCGTCGCTTTCAGCTCCGGAAGAATCTCCTGCAGCGGAAGGGTCCCGTACATACAGGAGGCAAGCATGTAACGCGGTTTCCAGTCCTGCAGCTCGGCACCGGAAGCCGCTGAAAGCATCGGCACAGCCGCTGCGGCCGCGATTCCTTCTGCCAGAAACTGCCGCCGTGTTGACGCCTGCATCATTCTCTCCGTCTGCCGCATTACTTTTCTCCTCAGAACTGAGCCACCAGTTCCCCGTCGCGGAGGAATGGGTGAGCAAGGTGCATCAGCTGATCGGAATCAGGCCGAAAAACTGGTTCCGCAGAATACTGTGTCACATAAGCCCTTCGCATCCGGTCCGTCGTGTTCGCTCCGCTGCGATGAAACGTCAGCGAACTGAACACCACCAGGCTGCCGGCTGGAACAACTGCCGGCACACCGGGTTCGCGTCCAAAATAGCCAACCTTGTCACCTGTTTCCGGGTTGCGTACATGCTCCACCAGAGTCCGAATGCCTACAGTTGACCATGGCAGCACACAAGCCGTCCCGTTTTCCTCAGTCATCTCATCCACGGCAGCCCAGATTGTCACATAGGGCCGGTGTGGAAACCCCAGATAACCGCTGTCCTGATGCCATGAAAACGGCATGCCCTTTTCGGCACACTTGGCCACGTACTGCTCATAAAACAGGAATGCATCCGGGCCAATCGTCGCCCTGCAGACATCGGCCATCAGCGGACTGAAGACATATTCAGCCAGGCCCGGAGCCTGCTCAAACTGCTTGGCAATGTGATAACGCAGACCACGATGGCTGATATGAATGTGATCTGTTCCCAGTCGATCCATTTCCTGATGCATCACATCAATCAACAGATCGCAGGAGTCACTCAGAATCTGAAGATGCTGTGGAGGTATTGCCCGCTCCAGAATGAAATAACCTTCTTCCTGAAACTGCAGTCGATGATCATCGGTCACCAGTGACTGCGAAGCTGTCGACATCCGTAGTTTCCTGTCCTGCTGAGGTGCGGAAGCACTGTCGCCGTAATCACTACAACGAAGAATCCCAGTCGCTCCCGCTGGTGAATCATAGAACATCAGGCCTGCCCGGCACACCCTGCAACCGGATGCCGGGCGGGGTCGCTGACCCGGGAAATCATCAACCACCGCGAACAACTCACAGACCGACAGCTCGCAGCCGCTGGAACAATTGCATTGGGGGGCATTACACTGCGGACGTATCCCGATGTCCTCTCGCATGGAAGGAGTGCTGCTATGAACCGCTTCCCCGGACTTCTCAGCACGGCAATCATCCTCAGTTCCGCGCTGTTCTGCCTGAACTCGTCCGCATCCGCAGCGGATGAATTTGTTCCAATCTTTGATGGCAAAACACTGAACGGCTGGAAAGCTCATCGCCCGGAATACTGGCGAGTGGAAGATGGGGCAATCACGGCAGAATCCACCCCGGATCTGCCCTGCACGGCCAATCAGTTCCTCGTCTGGCAGGGCGGGGATGTAGCCGATTTTGAAATTCGCCTGCAGTTCCGAGTGCGCGGAAACGGATGCAACTCCGGAGTGCAGTTCCGCAGCAAAATCCGCGACGACGGTCTGGCGGTTGGCTATCAGGCAGATATCTACCAGAGCGGCCCCTATCTCGGAGGCGTCTGCGACGAAATTCACACTCGTAACGGCCCTGAACTTCTCACTGCGAACGGATTTCGGACCGTGATCGATGAAAATGGACAACGTGAAGCAGAACCGCTCAGCCAGAAAGCCGTCATGAAACCCGACTTCGAGTGGAATGACTACCACATCATTGCCCGCGGCCAGCACATGATCCTTGAGATCAATGGAGTCCGCTGCTCCGAACTGATCGACAGGGAGACTGAACATGCTGACCTGACCGGAATCCTTGGACTGCAACTGCGGTCCGGAATGCCCATGAAAGTCCAGTTCCGCAACATCCTGCTTCGACAGATTTCGGAGTCGCCATGAACATCCGGCTGTTGCTTCTGCTCTCCCTGCTGCTGGCGACGCGAATCACGGCACCAGCAGCAGCTCAGTCGACTGATTCGCCTCCGCGGCAGCGACGCCCCGATCCGGAAAACGCACACGACCCTTCGACCATCCTGATTGAGGAGGATGTCGCCCGACTTGTGTGCACGGGCTGGGGACTGCAGGTCAAACGTGAGGACAAGCAGGGACGCTGGCTTACCGAAGCCTCAATTTTTTCAAGGGACAAGCTTCCAGAATGGCATCAGCAACTCGTCCCGGATAACCGCGGCCATCTCTGGGCTCCCGATGTCATCCAGCTCAACAATCGTCTGCTGGTTTATTATTCCGTCTCTTCATTCGGAAAAAACACGTCCGCGATCGGCCTTGTCGAAGGCAGAACTCTCAACTCCGAGTCTGATCAATGGGAATGGACAGATCGTGGCCCTGTAATCCGCTCCGTCGCCTCAGATCGCTTCAATGCAATTGACCCGGCCGTGTTTGCTGCGGCAGATGGTCGATTGTGGATGACATTCGGATCGTTCTGGGACGGCCTGCAACTGGTGGAACTCGACCCCGCCAGCGGACTGCTGAAGACTGAGAGCCCGACTCCTGTGCGGCTGGCCTGGCAGCAGGAAATCGAAGCCCCGTTTCTGACACATCGGGATGGCTGGTACTACCTGTTTCTGAACCACGGCAAGTGCTGTCGCGGAGTGGAGAGTACCTATGAGATCGTCGTTGGCAGAAGCAGATCCATAACCGGGCCATATCTGGATGCGGACGGCAGAGAACTCCTGCAGGCAGGCGGGCGATCCGTGCTGAAATCTCATGAACGCTGGATCGGCCCCGGACATGCTTCATTGCTGCATCGCGACGGCAGAGAGTGGCTGGTGCATCACTATTATGACCGAGAGCAGCAGGGGCGATCTCGCGTACGACTTGTCGAACTGTACTGGACGGAAGAAGGATGGCCTGAAACACGGCTGCCGGATTCTCCGCAGAAGCCTGACGAATAACTCCGTTCGCTGACGTCACTCGGCTGCTCACTGCCAGAGTGATTACTGCTGAATTCACCGGCCCTCGCAGTCCGGCAGACTCTCGGCGAATCGATCCGAACATCTTGCACATTTCCACAACTCTGATATCAGAACAGAAGCAGAAACTGACCATGACAGATTCAGCAAACTCCGTAGCCGTCATCACTGGCGGTGGCACCGGTGTCGGCCGTGAAACAGCCCTGCGGCTGGCCGCGCTTGGCTATCGCATCGTCCTGAATTACTCACGATCGCAGGCCGAAGCAGAACAGACAGAAAGGGACGTCAAGTCGCTTGGATCAGATGCTCGATGCCTGCAGGCAGATGTCGCATCCGATGCTGACTGCCGGCAGTTGATCGATACGGCAGTCTCCGAGTTCGGCGGACTGGATGTGCTGGTCAACTGCGCCGGTACCACGCAGTTTATCCCGTTCAGTCGAATGGAAGATGTCACAGCAGAAATCTGGGATCGGCTGTTCAGAGTCAACGTTACTGGCGCATTTCAGTGCGCTCGTGCCGCTGCACCACATCTGCGAGAATCCCGGAACGGGCAGATCATCAACATCTCCAGTGTCGCGGCACAGCTGGGGCAGGGCAGTTCCATTCCCTACTGCTGTACCAAGGCCGCTCTCGACAACCTGACTGTATCACTGGCTCGCACACTCGCCCCGAGAATCCGAGTCAACGGTATCGCACCCGGGTTTATTGCCGGCCGCTGGACAGCAAAAGGACTGGGAGAAAACTACGAACAGGTCTGCCGGGCTTATGAATCCTCACTGCCGCTCGAAAAAGTCTGCCAGCCCGGGGATATCGCCGATGCGGTTGTCAGCCTCATTACAGGCAGTCAGCTGATCACAGGACAGACTCTGACAGTTGACGCAGGAATGATGATTGCCGGCTACCAGGTTCGCTACGACGATGCATTGAACTGAGCAACGCCTCCCATTCGGCAAAACGAGCAACAACCCCAAACCGGCGCTGACTCAACCACCGGAAATCTCCTAAACTTCCGCTGTCATCGGGAACAGGCAGCCGCCCTGCACGGCAGCTTCCCGAAGCAACATCTCAGGTCTGAGTTTGTGACGTGGAGTAACAGGATGTTGAGGCACCGTCTCCCAGATTCGACTTTAACCGAAGTGCTCCGACGCAGGCAGTCTGCTCTGTTGACGCCAGTGATCAGCGTGGTCGTTCTCTGCGCCTGCGCATCCGCCCAGCAGCCTCAGGTAACTGCGGAGCAACTACTGCGACAGTATTCCCCTGTGCAGAAGAATGTCGAATACAGTAATCCGAAGGACGAGGAACTCAGCCGCTGCCAGGTGAAGATTGAGAAAGCCAGCTATGTGGTTTACGGACCCTCAGGAGAACCACTCCGACGGTTTGCAGACAGTAACGGTGACAGCTCACCGGATACGTTCAGCTACTTTCTGCACGGTCTCGAGGTCTACCGTGAGCGGGATACAAACGGTGACTATCGAACTCGCACACGAACCCGTCCCGATGAATTCCGCTGGATGAACTGGGGCGGCACTCGCTGGGGACTCGACAGCAACGAGGATGGACAAATCGACTCCTGGAAAGTTCTCTCCGCACCGGAAGCCGCTCAGCTTGCTGTGGAAGCACTGATCGCGGGTGACCTTGCCACTCTGAAATCCGTCCTGCTGAATGACGAAGACATTCAGCAACTGGGAATCCCGGAGGCAATCGCTGTAGAACTGCGAAAGTCCGTCAGCGACCTGCCCGGGAAAGCTCGTGCAGCAGTCAGCCAGCCCGCACTCCTCAATACGCAGTCAAAGTGGTTCCGTTTTGATACTCCTGCCCCCGGACTGATTCCGGCGGAACAGATCGATGCCAGTGACGACCTGACCGTGTACCAGAACGCAATTGCGTATGTCGAAAACGGTCCGCAAAAGAAGATTGATGCCATTTCAATCGGCGAAATGGTCCAGGTGGGTAATGTCTGGAAGCTCGTCAATGTGCCCGCTCCGTTTGACGCCGGCAATGAAGCAATTGTGGCAATGGGTGGCATTCTGATGCGATCCATGGGGACTTCGGCTGCAGCACCGACTGCGCTGGAAATGTCAGAGGCGATGCTGCAACTGCTTACAGACCTTCAGAAGCTGGACGAATCTGCGCCTCAGGGTGTGAATACTGATCGGCAGCAGTTCATGGATTACTACGTCAAACGGTCTGACATCGCAGAAAAGCTGATCCAGCAGTCACGAACAGCTGAAGAGCAGACACAATGGCTGCAGCAATACACTGACAGTCTGGCAAACGCGACTCAGGCCGGTGGCTATCCCAGAGGCCTTGCGCGGCTGAAGGCCCTGGAAACAGCTCTGAAAGAGCGGCCGTCAACATTGCAGTATGTTCAATACAGGCGTGTGATGGCCGAATATGCAGTAAGAATGACCGACGACGAAACGCAGGAAGGTGAAGCGGAAGCCCAGAAGGCGCGAGTGGCAACGCAGGAGTGGTTCCTGCAGGAACTCAAGTCCTTCGCCGAATCGTTCCCTGATTCCGCTGATACTCCCGAAGCGATATTCCAGCTGGCGATGAGTTCTGAACTGATGGGACAACTTCCGGAAGCGTCAGAATGGTACCGCAGGCTGGCCGACAACTATCCGGAAAACCCACAGGGCAAGCGAGCGCAGGGTGCCTTGAAGAGACTCAACCTC
>JALQUR010000461.1 GCA_023260695.1 Planctomycetaceae bacterium | reverse complement strand
AGGCATTTTTGGTAGGCGCGCCTTTAGTCCCCGGTTTACGCATAGTCTCGCCGCTACCAGCAGCTATGCGCTCGCGTTTTGCGTGAATATTAGCATATAGTCCGGGTTTTTTAGCCACGTTGTTTACCTTTCTTGCTTTTGCCCGCCAAAAACGGAACAGGATGTGCCCCTCATTCTCGGTTGAGTCTGATTTTGCGCCTGGACAGCAGTTTTCATGTTCTCGGATCATGAAGAGTGTTTCGTGGTGTAAAGATCCCTTAGCATTGTTGTTCATGCATTTGAACACTCGGCGAGTGGGTATTCGGGGCCTCAGGATCATTCAGGATTTTATGCAGACTTCAGTGATCGCGGATTCTCGCTGGGTTCATGGGTTTCAGATTTCACGGAAGTGGTCTGATTACCACGAACGCTGCGACGTGCGAAGTGGTAGCTGATCATCGCCGGATGATCGTCTGGTTGTACCGGTATTCAGATCGTTGGGCGTCTGGCTTAGACGCGATTTTCGATGAAGTTGGTGGGTTATCCCGGTGGAAGAGACAGAACAAAGAGGATCGCCGCCGCCTTGGTTACGGTGGTTTGTGAACGATGCAGTGAAGGGCATCGTTCACCGCGCAGACTCTGCGCCTGTCGGTTGCCACTTCTTCGAAGATGCTGACCTTGGTGTCTGGGAAGTGACACTCTTCGTGGGCAAGTCTGAGGTTGTTGGCGGCCCGTGGGATGGTACGGTGGTCCCGACCGGTCTGGAGGTCGATATCAGTCGGGTTGCGGCAGCATTTGATCTCGCGCCAGATATCTCCTGGCAGGCTGAAAAGGTGCTGTCCGATGACGATCTGGGGCCGCACATTTCCTTCTCGGGGATCTGCCGGGAGCACAAGATCTGGCTACGAATCCTGCAGATTGCTCCCGATTGGGCAGGGATTGGCAGGGTCCTGCATGCGGACAGCGGCGATTTCGAAGACCGCTGGTAGTCAAATGGCTCTGCAGGGATTTGTCGCCTGGGAGGTGACTTGTATGTCAGACGACCTATTGGCGCAATGATCCCAGTGGATTCACCAGACGCGGTGGATTCACCGGACGCGGTGGATTCAGCAGGCTCGGTGGATTGCGGTGTGGACCAATTCTCCCGCGCGAATTCTCCGTCGCGAATTCTGCCGTGTTCAGGCAGCAGCGCAGTCACGAAAGCTTCGGGCAAGATCCACCATCCCGACAGCGCAGCCGTTTTTGAAGTCTTCTGCACTACTCGGTGCGTGGTGTGAAGAACTCACACGAGAAAAACACAGATTTGCAGAATCCCGCAGATTTGCAGAAGCTCAATGGGAACAGGGTCAGCCATGAATGGCTGACCCTGTTCTCAAGTGGTCTGTGTATTCATCAGATCCGTTGCGCAGATCTGTTGCTTTTCACGTGGGCAACGCGTGCCGTCCCACGGTGGCAAACAGACATCCTGAGCAATTGTCAGAGCAATTGTTATTCGTCGGCGACGTAGGGCAGCAGACCAATAAAGCGTGCACGCATGACAGCCTTGCGGACTGCTCGCTGATACAGTGCAGAGGTCCCAGTACGGCGACGGGGCAGAATTCGTCCCTCGCGATCAATCAGTCCGCGAAGCGTCTTGAGGTCTTTGTAGTCGATGTAGACCGGACGCACGACACCGCCAGAAGTGAACTGGCAGCTCATCTTCTTTTTCTTGAGCCTGGCGCGACGCTTACGGAGTTTCTTCAGATCTGAGCGAGAAATTGTTGGCATGGAATGGATCGAACCTTCATCAGATTACAGCACTGCGGGCCTGACCCCCGCGGAAACTAACCGGAAGACATCCAGACACAGGTGAGACGCTGATGCTGCATACCCTGTTGAATCCGGAGAGATTCTGGATGATGCAGGAGGCAAATCCGTGTTCTGTGTCAGCTTCGGCAGTTCGGCCCGACGGACCGAATTCGACGAACTCGGCGGGGAAACGAAGCGGGAAGTTTAGTAATTGCCGTGGAAGTCGGCAAATAAAACCCCCTGATTCCCGTCTTTTCGGCAGAAACGAGACTGGTTTTACAGAATTCCACAACTGCCTGAGACGGCTCTCAATAGTGGTGTTCACACGGAGCGTTCGGGTTGCGTATTTGCTCCGAATCCCCTGTTTTTCCAATTTGAGCAGAGACCTTGAGTTTTGGCAGTCGGGAACATAAATTTGAGTGGCAGTCTGGAAGGGTGCTCCTGTTGCACTGCGGTATGGATTCCATCGGTGCTTCAGACAGCAAATCCCTGACAAACTCCCGCAGACCGGGGGATGACTCTTCCTTGCCATTGTTCCCCTGCCATTGATGGCTGGTGAACGTGGTGCGAACTGCAAACTTGCGTACTGAACGCCTTGCGTACTGAACGCCTTGCGTACAGAGCGATGGTGCTACTGAACTCAGTGCTTATTGACGTCTGAGCAACCCGAATTGGCTTCATGGAGGAAGCACAATGTCCCGCAATCGGCTCCGTATTTTCAGTCCTCAGGCTGATTTTGCCCCGGAGGAGAGCCTTGCTGAATTGCACGAAGAGGCTCATGTGATCTCATTCGAGAGTGCTCGCAGGGCCATTGTTGTGAGTCGCAGGTTGCAGCCTGCCAACAAGCGTGCGCGCCTGATTCACCAGAACTCTCAATGCCCCGACTGCAACGCAAATCTGGTGGAACCCATTGAGCTGAACGACGGAGTGATGGCGCGGGGAAATCGACTTCAAGTGCCCGGGACAGCCACTCTCGTCGGTTTCCACTGTTGCCGCTGTGGATATGAGTGGCCCGTGACTGGCGGCGGCAGCGATGACTGAATGCTGCGGGAATAACTGCCTGCACCGGTTCTGTGCGGGCTGTGATTCGACTGCCGGCAAAGGCAGTCTGGCACTGGTGACAGCGAGATAATCCGGGAAGCAACGATGCGGAAACTGTTCCTGCTGTTGATATCTGCGACTTTATGTCAGAGCGGATGCGTGCATCGCCGGGTCACGATCAATTCAATGCCTCAGGGTGCGCTGGTGAAACTGGACGGAAAGGATATTGGCTACACACCAACATCCTTTGACTTTACCTGGTACGGCGACCGAGAGGTGAGGCTGCTCAAGGACGGTTACAACACGCGTACCGAGATGATTTCCATTGCTGCTCCGTGGTACCAGCGGTTCCCGCTGGATTTCCTGAGCGATAATTTTGCGGGACAGTATCTGAGCGATCACCGTCACCTGCAGTTTACCCTGCAACCGAAGTCAGCTGAGACGCCAACGGATGTCGTTGATCGGGCCAATGCTCTGCGGAGCGAGGCGTTGCACGGTCCGTGAGGTCGGAAAAGGCTGTCGCAGCAGGTTGGAATTCTGACGATTGTCTGGAATCACGGACTTTTTCCGGATAGTTTCTTTGGGAGAGTATGCAGCCCGCGCGTTCAATGACCGGGTGTCATTCTGCTGATGCGTACAGCGGATGAAATCTCCACCGAACGCTCTGATTCCTCCAACAAAGCTCCCCGCATCGACGTAAATCGTTGCAGGAGGAGCTGTAATGCTTCGTATGTCGACTCACGACGCATCTGGCGAAGAAACACACGTCGATCCTGTTTCCACTGGCGAGAGCACAACCGGCAGTGAGGTTCAGCTGGTTTATGCTGCGCGGTGCGGCGACGAGGAGGCGTTTCGGCAGCTGGTGATTCGTTACGAGCGACGTGTGCTCAGCGTTATTCAGCGATTTATTGCGGATCCCGAGCAGGCTCAGGATCTGGTCCAGGAGTCGTTCCTGCGAGCCTGGCGTCGACTTGACCAGTTTGATCTGACTCGCCGTTTCGGTCCGTGGCTGTTTCGCCTGGCTGTCAACCGGACGTTTGACCATCTGCGGCAGGTGAATCGTCGAGGTCGCTGGTCACTTTTTTCTGAGTCGAGTGCTGCGGCGTTTCAGGAGCCTGCCGCCCGAGATACGGGGGAGCAGTTCGACAATGCTCAGGAGGTTCGTGCGATTCTGGATGAAATTCCGGAGGTCTATCGAACAGTTCTGATCCTTCGCGATGTGGAAGGATTCTGCACCGCAGAAGTGGCGGCAATGACGGACCGAACAGAAGCCACAATTCGCTGGCGGCTGGCGGAAGCAAGAAAAATGTTTCGGGAGTCATGGGAGCGCAAGGTGCGACGTGATTCCCACGGTGAATGACAAGCTGACGAGTGATTTCTGTCTGAGGTTGTATCTGCTGAATGACTGGGACATCGCATGAACTGTACTGAAGCCCAACAACTGGTTTATCTGAGTGTCGGAGGCGATCTGCCGGCACCTCAGGAGTCTGCGCTCAATGCCCACCTGCACAACTGCAAGTCCTGTCAGGCGGAGTATCGTGGAGCGGGCGCTGCCATGGAGGCGCTGAGTTCACTGCGATCGGTTGAGTCGGGTTCTGCAAATTCCGTATGGCCGGGGGTGCTGCGAGGAATTCGTCAGTCTGTGCGACGCAATCAGGTGACTCGGCGATTCAACCTGCAGGTGGCGGCACTCAGCGTGTGTTCGCTGGTGATTGCAATGGTTGTGATCGTGCAGACCCTGACGACGATGCGAGAAGAGGCAAGAATCAGCAGTACAGTTCAGCTGCCTGCATTCTATCGGATGCAGTCCCGCGTGTTGGTTCCTGAAGAACTGGTGATGACGGGACAGCAGGAGATTGTTCCGGTCGCAAGTCCAGTGAGCAACCGGAGCTGGCAGCAGTGGCAGCCGACGTCATTCTGAATTTCGGGCAGCTCACGGCCGATTTCAGTCCGGCACCGCCTGAACAGTCGCCGCTCGTGGCTCCGGCTGCCCCAGTGCTGTCCTGAAGAACTCAATGCGTTTTCGCGAAGCCCATGGGGTTTCGCACGCGCCGTGTCCCGCTCCGGGAACAACCACGAGGTCGAAGTCCTTGCCCGCCTGAATCAGTCTGCGCGCGACCTGCATTGTGGTGGCGGGGTCGACGTTGCGATCCAGTTCGCCGACGACCAGCATCAGACGCCCCTGCAGCAGGTGTGCGTGCTCGGTGTTGGAATTTCGTTCATAGATGTCGTTCCGAGGTAATCCAAGCCACTGCTCGTTCCACCAGATCTTGTCCATGCGATTGTCGTGGCAGCCACAGTCAGCGACTGCAGCGCGATAGAAATCTCCGTGCCAGAGCAATGCTGCCATGGCGTTCTGGCCACCAGCTGATCCGCCATAGATTCCCACGCGACTGAGATCCAGCCAGTCAAATGCCTGAGCTGCCGCCTGCATCCATGCAATGCGATCCGGAAATCCGGCATCTTTGAGATTCTGCCAGCAGACGTTATGGAATTCGCGAGACCTCCACGCAGTGCCCATGCCATCGATCTGGACCACGATGAATCCGGAGTTGGCGATCTGTCGCTGATGGCCCCAGACGGAACGAAACTCCTTCGGGACGTGATAGTCATGCGGGCCGGCATAAATGTTCTCAACGACGGGCCACGATCTGTCGGGGGAAAAGTCATCCGGGAGATGAATAATCCCCCAGATTGGAGTGTGCCCGTCCCTGCCAGCAGCGGTAAAGCGAATGGGGAGCGTTCGACCATCTGTCAGAAGTTCGGAGGCGTCTGCTGTTTCGAGTCTGCAGACGAGTGCACCATCGGCCGATCGCAGGTCTGAAACTGGTGGCAGATCCACTCGTGACCAGCGGTCGATGAACCAGCGTCTGTCCGGTGACCACTGAATCTGATGGAAACCATCTCCTTCGGTGAGTACCCGCAGTTCGCTTCCGTCAAGTCTGACTCGACACGCGTGTTCAAACCCCGGGTCCTGTCCGGCGATGATACCGACGGCCGTGAACCAGATCAGTCCCGCCTCCATGTCAATGCGATCGATTCTGCGTACATTCCACTCGCCAGTTGTAATCGGATGAGCTACTTTCCCGTGTTGCAGATCGATGCTGTAGAGGTGGTTCCATCCGGATCGTTCGCTGGTCCAGATCGCCTGCTCGTCACTGAGCCAGCGAAGTTCCGTTTTTCCCTCTGCGGAGTAGTGAATGAAAGTCGGACTGTACTCATCGATTACAGTTCGTACTTTGCCGTCGTCCACCGTGATCTCCAGCAGACGTATTCGCTGATGACCGCGTTCGTTGTACATCAGCCAGCAGCGGCTGCCATCCGCACTCCAGCGCTGAAATTCCAGTGACCATGGATTCGGGAACAGGTCTGTCGAAACTGGAATATGAGTCGCATCTGAGATCCGAAACAGATGCGGCGTCGCAACCGGGATTTCTGCTCCGGGTTTGAGATACGGATAGGAATGCAGTCGGGGCTGCAACTGATCACCCGGAGTACTTTCCACATAGTGCACTCGGGTTTCAGTGACCTGAGTTGTCTGCCATGCGAGCAGGTATTCTGAGTCAGGTGACCAGCGACAGTTGCTGACATGATCGGGAAAGTCCTGCAGATCAAAGTTCATGCCAACGGACCTCGCCCGCTGAGCATCTCGGCGAAAGGTCCACTCGGCGGTACCGCTGTTTGTCAGCTGCTGCTCAGATTCATCCTGCAGATTTTTCAGCCAGAGATTGTTTTCCCGCACAAATGGCTGCCAGTGCGCATCAGGGGAAACAGGATTTTCAGCGCCCGGTTGCCTGTTTCGCCGACCACCTCGTGGCTGGCGTTCGACACTGGTCAGCAGTTCTCTGGTGACCGTCACGGAGATCCCGTCAGCGGGTACACGAAAACAACCGCTGTTCCCGGAGTCCTCCACTCGCAGCATCCAGACATGCCCCGCCCATGAATGCTGACGATGGCTGGCTCCGGGAGCAACATCCGCATAATGTCGTTCTTCTCCTGCTGTGGAGATCCAGATGAGTGAGACCGGCTGGTCGAGCTGATTATGGATTTCGAGTTCGGTACTGTCGGATGAACCCTGCGACGGGCGTGGGGGCAGGAACAGTCGCAGGGCGGTGGCGGCATCCTGCGGCAGCGGGGTAAGCGAGGATTGTGCGGTATTCCATAAGAACCTGCCGTTTTTTCCGACCAGTACAAGCGTCTCCGCTGCAGCGGCGAATTCGAGCGAGTCAACAGGAAGCTGACGGGGATCCATTTCCTGACTGAGTTGCCGGGAGAATGCCTGGGCAACCGCTTCTGCGTCGAATGCTGGTCGGCGACTGCCCTGCTCAGCGTCAACCAGCCAGAATTCACGGCCGTCCTCCGGAAGTCGATTGGAGTACCAGAATTGTGTTCCCGAGACGTTCCACTGCGGTTCGACGCGGTCCCGATATACACGTCCCTGTGCGAATGCAGCAGGAACGGTGCAGTACAGCAGTGTTGACAGCAGCAGAATGCGAACAGTCATGGACGTCCTCGACACGATAGTGTGGTAATGCAGGAAGCAGTGCTGTGTTCTAAGTCAGGCTGGATCAATTGTCACGGAACCGCATTTTCCGGCAGGCTGCAGGTTCCCTGATCAAACCCCCGGGGCAGCGTTGTGCTGCTGACAGCCAGCATTGTCATCGGATCATCTGGACTTGCCTGCAGCGCGGGTTTATCCTTCTGCTCCTCCTCGCACCGTTCGCACCTCAGCGACAAGCGATTGCTCACCAGCTTCACTCTGCACTCCCTCCACCAGCTTTCTGCCCCGACTGGAAAGCGGCAGCGGATTTCCAGACCGCGGATCAGTTTCCATGTCTGACCCAGATTCGATTCAGCGTCAGTTGTTTTCCCGTGGACTGCCTCGGCGAAGTCTGCTGCAGGCCGGACTGCTTCCGGGAATGCTGGCTGCCGGTGGAATGACGTCTGACGGAACTTTCGCCGGTGGATCTCGGGATCGGCCGCCAGGATTCGGCACAGCGAAACGCTGTATTCTGCTGTTCATGTGGGGCGGACCCAGTCAGCTGGATACCTTCGACATGAAACCTGATGCTCCGGCAGAAGTGCGCGGGGAATTTCAGCCGATCTCCTCCGTCGTTCCTGGACTGGAGTTGTGCGAACATTTTCGCGGTCTGGCAACGAAGACAGATCTGCTCACGGTCATTCGTTCCATGTCGCACGATGATCCGGCGCATCTGAGCAGTGCGCATACAACACTGACCGGACATCTTCCTCCAGTCAACAAGAGTGATGCAGAACCTCCCGGTCCGAATGATTCCCCGCATCTTGGGGGAGTCCTTTCGCAG
Organism: Planctomycetaceae bacterium; assembly: GCA_023260695.1. Lineage (GTDB taxonomy): Bacteria > Planctomycetota > Planctomycetia > Planctomycetales > Planctomycetaceae > SXXK01. The sequence goes on along the minus strand of JALQUR010000461.1, from coordinate 4,491 downwards.
TTCCATTCGGCTCCGGCAGGCCTTCCTGCAAGTGTTACCATGCCGTGGAAGACGCTGCATCCCGCAGCTCCAGGTGGGACGGCACCGGGGCAGACCGGGGGCTGGCTGGGAACTGCAGCGGATCCGATGCTGGTGACAGGTGATCCTTCGCAGGCGGACTGGAGCGTGCCTGCATTACGACTTGCTGACGGGCTGAATCTGCAGCGTCTGGAAGATCGTCGCAGTCTGCTGCAGTCGATTTCCCGCCAGCAGGACCGGCTCGGATCTCAGTACAGCCGGCAGCTGGATCTGCAGCAGTTACAGGCCTTTGAAATGCTCGGATCCGGACTTGTCCGGCAGGCGTTTGATCTGGCGCAGGAATCAGCGGCGGATCGCCAGCGTTACGGCAACCACATTCACGGACAGTGCGTGCTGCTGGGGCGCAGACTGCTGGAACGCGGAGTACCTTTTGTTTCGGTGAACTGGCACAACGACGGGCGGAATTTCTGGGATACGCACGGCGACAACTTCAATCGGCTGAAACGCGACCTGATTCCTCCGGCAGACATGGCCCTGACAGCCCTGCTGACAGATCTGCAGGAGCGGGGAATGCTGGAGGATACGCTGGTTGTCTGGACCGGGGAGTTTGGACGGCGGCCGCAGATTACTGCGGGCAATGCAGGGCGGGAGCATCATCCCTTCTGCTATAGCTCACTGCTGGCGGGCGCCGGCATCCGCCGTGGTGCAGTTCATGGCAGCAGCGACCGGATTGCCCGTTACCCGGAACAGGATGCCGTATCCCCGGGAGATCTGGCGGCAACAGTGCTGCATGCGATGGGTGTACCAGCTGAGGCAACGCTGCGGGATGCCGGTGGCCGCCCGCATCTGCTGTATGCGGGCAACCCTGTTGGCGGCGTCTTTGGCTGACTGATTATTCGATTGACCTGATCGTCATTCTGAGTGTGCCACGTGGAATCTCTACCTCCACCTGATCACCGACAGCTTTTCCCATTAGTGCTGTGCCAATCGGGCTGGTGGTCAGAATCTTCATGACATCACCGTCGTAGTCTTCTTCACCGGGGCCGACCATCTCGTAGATTTCTTCGAAATCATCTTCATCCACAACAGTCACGCGGGCGCCGAATTCAACAGCATCCATGGGGCCTTCGCGTTTCTCCACGATGTAGCTGGAGGCGAGCTTCGAACGCGTCTGGTTGATTCTGGCCTGAAGCATTCCCTGCGCTTCGCGGGCTTCATGGTATTCGGCGTTTTCCTTCAGATCACCCTCTTCGCGCGCTGACTTGATCCGTTCCGTTACTGCGGGCATTTCAATTTCTTCCATGACGCGAATCTGCTCCCGGAGCTTCTCATAACCTTCTCGGGAAATCGGGTGGCGTTCCATGGCATATTCCGTTTCTGCAAAATCAATTCGTAAACTTTGAATGTGTGCCGGATGCCGTTGCAGCAGTCCTGAAGCAGGAGTACTGCCGGATCAGCAGGGCTGTCCTGATGAGCAGCCGCTGGTGGGCACTCTGACAGGCGTGCCGTCTGGCACGCCGTTGGCTTGTTACAGCGAAATTCTGGCCATGGCCGGAGTCTGCGAAAGATGCCGACCGACCGGAAACCTGTACGGTGGAATTCCCGCACAGGTCCTGAGTTTGCTTCTGACAGAGCGATCCGTTGTCGCTTGCACCGTTGTCGCTTGCACCGTTGTCGCTTTCATTGCCAGCAGCAGTGAACTGCAGCAGTGAACTGCAGCTGCAGACTGCAGTGCCAGGAACAGTCGTGTCAGCTGGTAAACACAGACAGCATCCGGGAACCGCAAACACGGGCGGCAGCTGCAGACAGCGACGGCATTTTCGGGCCGGCACAGCGTTGCATTTGTCAGAGAGTTTTCCGGAGTTGATGTCGATCCTGCACAAGCCAGGCATTAACGAATCACGGCACCGGAAATTGAATTTCGGCAAATGAAAAGGCGGTTGAAGACTGCTTCAACCGCCTGTTCGCCTGAGCACAATCTTAACGTGCTGTACTCAAAAGGGCTAACCGATTTCCTTCCATTCACCGCTTTTTGCACTCTGCAGCACTGCGTCGCAGACTTTCTGTGTTTCCAGAGCATCTCGGAAAGTGGGACTGCACTGAGTACCGGATTCCACAGCTGCAAGGAAGTCTGCAACCTGATGCACAAAGGTGTGCTCGTAGCCAATCTGCAGCCCTGGTACCCACCACTTGTCCATGTATGGCATATCGCCGTCGGTGCAGTGAACCTGATGCCAGCCACGAATGACAGAGTCGTCGCTGTAGTCGAAATACTCCAGTCGATGCAGGTCGTGCAGATCCCACTTGATGGATCCTTTTTCACCGTTGATTTCAAAGGTGTAAAGGGCCTTATGACCACGAGCGTAGCGTGTGGATTCAAACAGCCCCAGCGATCCGTTGGCAAAACGACACAGAAACGCACAGGCGTCATCGATACCCACTTTCTCAACCTTGCCGGTGAGATTATGCATGCGTTCCTTGACGAACGTTTCGGTCATGGCACTGACGTTGCTGACTGATCCATTCAGCCAGATCGCTGTATCGATACAGTGGGCGAGCAGGTCGCCGGTAACTCCGGAACCGGCTGCTGCAGCATCCAGTCGCCAGAGAGCAGCACCGCCCTGGGGCAGGTCGGCATTGATTGTCCAGTCCTGCAGGAAATTGGCGCGATAGTGGAAGATGCGTCCCAGACGCCCTTCATCGATGAGTCGTTTTGCCAGCGTGACGGCAGGAACGCGTCGATAGTTGTACCAGACGGTGTTGGTGACGCCGGCTTTCTCGATGGCATCGACCATTGTCTGTCCCTCAGCCGGATCCATTGCCAGTGGTTTTTCGCAGAGCACCATCTTGCCGGCTTCGGCGGCAGCAATGGCAATTTCCGCGTGGCTGTTGTTTGGCGTGCAGATATCGATGGCGTCGATGTCATCACGCTGTATCAGAGCCCGCCAGTCAGTTTCTGTGGATTCGTACTGCCACTGCTGAGCAAATGCGGAAACGGCTGCCTCGTTTCTTCCACAGACTGCCTTGAGCACCGGGCGGTGCTGCAGATCAGGAAAGAAGTCATTGACTCGTTTGTAGCCATTGGAGTGCGTTCGACCCATGAAGCCGTAGCCGACGAGTCCGATATTGAGTGGTTTCTGAGACATGATCTGTCCTTTGCAGCAGCAGTTGCAGAATTAAGCAGAAGAAATAAGCAGAAGGGATTGCTGTGTCGCAGCAATCCCTGTTGGCAGCGGATGCGAAATCAGGAGCAACCGTGTGCGTCACGAACCTTGATCATCGCGTCCAGAATGGTATTCCACGTCTGTGGATTTTCGAGGGTGGCGTTCGGGAACATACAGCCATCCCAGCAGATGTGCTGAATGCCGCGTTCCGTTGCGCCCTGCAGCCAGTAGCCGGCACAGCGAGTGATATCCAGTTTGCCGTTCGGGTCGTCGGCAGGGCAGTGCTTGCCCGTCTTGTCATGAGAACCTGCTCCGTGCACTTCGCCGTCATTTTGAGCGACATGGAAGTCAATGGTCCAGGGACGCAGCTTGTCTGTCATCTGGGCGTATGCGGCCCAGAATTCTTCGTCCGAGTAGCCCGGCTGAACCAGTGCATGGTCCGGAGCGTTGTATCCCAGCAGGTACAGGTAGGTGTGTGCGAGGTCCGCCTGGAAGCCGAGTGTTTCCGGCATCCCGACTTCTTCGAGCAGATCCAGCATGTCCTTCCAGCTGTGCATCCCTGCCCAGCAGATTTCTCCCTCAGCTGCCAGACGCTGCCCGTTGTCAGCAGCAATTCTGGCGGCTTCCCGGAATGTCTCGGCGATGCGGGCGGTATTTGCCTGAGGATTTTCGCGCCACTTCTCCACACCGAATTCTGCGGAGTCAATTCGGATGACACCGTACTTGCGAATTCCATGATCTTCGAACACGCGGGCAATTCGGCAGGCCATCTTTACGGCACTGAGGAATTTTTCGCGGGCGTCATCATCCCCCATGGCGGAGTCACCGACCGTGCCCGGCCAGACCGGAGCAACGAGTGATCCCACTGAGAAACCATGGGAACCGATCTGGTCAGCAATCTGACGCAGTTCATCGTCACTGGCTTCCGGATTGGTGTGCGGCAGAAACAGGAAGTAATCGATCCCGTCGAACTTCTGACCATTTACTTCGGCAGCTGCAGTAAGTTCCAGCATGCGTTCCAGACTGATGGGCGGTTCCTGGTCGGGGCCGTCTCCTTTTCCAACCAGACCCGGCCACATCGCGTTGTGCAGTTTGAGAGATGCGTTTGTCATTCCAGTGCTCCTGTTCTGAAATTCACTGAGAGAATTCGAAGATCGGCGTTACAGAACAGACTCTGATTGCCGGAAATGAAGATCAAAAAAATGCCTGAGTTCCGCAGACACAGTGCTCCGCAGACACAGTGCTCCGCAGACACAGTGCTCCGCAGACACAGTGCTCCGCAGACACAGTGCTCCGCAGACACATGGGA
>JALQUR010000317.1 GCA_023260695.1 Planctomycetaceae bacterium | reverse complement strand
CATGCCTTGCTGGGATTGGTGCTGGACGTGGTTGTGGAGCCACTGCTCAATGTCCGCCGCCTTCCAATCCTCGATGATCGCGAGGTAGGCGACCATCTGTCGCGGTTCATCGAGCTCTGCAAAAAGTTGTACTGCCGCGGCGGTCGCGAGCTTGCGGATTTCTTCGATGGCTGTTTCATCAACTGGATCCGGAAGGCATTCGTGATCTACGGGATCGCGATCAAATTCTCTGGTCGGGATCTTGTTCTGGCGACGAGTGAAGTCGATCAGACGCCGCAGCACAATCGTTGACAGGAGCGCATGGAAACCACTGGAGGTACGCCAGTCATGCGAGACGGGTTGACGTTTGATGCAACGAGCCGCCTGCATCAGGCCGATCTGCACTGCGTCCGATGTGTAGCCGCGAGCCAGCGGCTTGACGGCTACGTATTGAGCCGCCCGCTCACGAGCGAAACCGACGAACCGCTCGAAAATCCAACCGCAGTCCGACAGATCTCCACCGTCGACTTCCCGGAGCAGATCAGTGGTGCGGCGTCGCGAGGGTTGATGTTGGGGCATTACAGGGACGCCTAAAAAAATCGGCCAAAAATTCTTGCGCGTGACGTCCGACCTGCGATTTCCTCACAGACAGGCAGTGACAGTCAGGCAGAGGCAGCGGCAGGCAGTGGTTCTGCTTCGCAGTTTCTGCGTTGTCGCATGTTGCTACACATGTTCGCACCAAGGTCGGCATCGGCAAGTTGTTTTGTTCTCGTCGCGGGTGTCAGTAGCGACCGGTCGGAAATCTGTCGCCGGGCAGTAACAAGCATTCTCATAGTGAAGGAACCATGTCATGGCAAATGCAGAGAGAAAATCAAAGAAGGGTGAAGTGACCGTCGTTTCCCAACTTGCAACGCAAGATGCCACGGCCAAACTTCAGCCGATGGTCTCCAGTGACCGGATGTTGACGTCTCACCGCACCCAGCTTCACAAGAAGCATATGGCCGTGATTCACAGCCTGACCGATGCCGTCAAGCACAGTATCGAGGCCGGACAGATCCTGCTGGAAGTGAAGGCGACACTGGCCCCTGGGACGTTTCAGCATTGGATTCAGTCACTCCCGCAGGGCGAGTTTCCACTGAGCCTGCGAACCGCACAGCGTTACATGCGGGTGGCCGCAAATGTGGATGAAATCACTGCGCGCCTGAGAGAACAGGCCGACGCTACACGCGCGTCGTCTGCCTCGGATGAAGAGCTGTGGAGTGGTGTCTCCATTCGTGAGGCGATGCGGCTGATCGCCGATCAGCGTCCCGCGTTGGTGAAGCCCATTCTGAAGGAGGAACGTGACGACCTGACTCCGTGGCCACTGATCGAATCGGTGCGGCAGTGTCTGGGAACCATTGATCTGGACCCGTGTGGCTCAGCACAAGCGCCAGACCATGTGGGTGCCCGGTTGGTCTGGACGGAAATCGAGGATGGGCTTGCGGCGGACAAGACATGGACCGGCCGCGTTTTCGTTCATCCGCCGCACAGTGAACGCAAGATGTGGGTGGATCGCTCGCTGGCCGAGATCGCCGCCGGCAACGCAGAGGCCCTTCTGCTGTTGATCCCGGTTGTGAGTGATGATGCGGCCTTCCTCTCGCTGAAGCACTGTCCGAGAGGCTTCATTGGAAGCCGGATTGATGGATTTGACTCCCCCGGAGTGGTGTTCGCATTGGGTGATGTCGAGGTGTCCAGGTTTGCTGAGACCTTTGTTCAGCATGGTGATGTGTTTGTTCCGGTGAGCGATCAATAAGCGTGAGCCAGGGATTCCGGATTGTTTCGATTTTCGTCAGGAGAACAGCGGTGAAGAAAATGCGCTTGAGCGACGGTGTTGCAGCCTGCATGAGGAAACGGGCTGGTGGTCATGTGTTCCGGTTGGTTGCGATCGTCGGTGGTGGTCGGCAGGCAGCGGAGGTGTTTTATAGACGCGGAGCGGCCGACCTGATTGTGGTCTTCGACAACATGGAAGAAATCGCCAAGCTGCGACGGAGGTGGGGTAATCGCGGAGACGTGCTGTTCTTCCCACTGGCCAGCGGGGAAACCGCCGATACGCTCGCTGAGGACGGTGCCGACACGGTGCGACAGTTGTTGCTGAATCGCGGCTCCATGCAGGCAGACTCCGGGCTGGGCCAAGTCCCGGGAGTGGGTCGACTGGCAGCGGTGCATCTCCAGAAGCAGGACTCTTTCCGCAATTTCCTGCGGAACCTCAAGGGGATCGTGATACAGGCCACAGCAGGCCTGTGTGCCGGGATTGACTTCGTATGCACCGGTAGCGGGGCAGGCGGGACGTTCTCCGGGGTCGGTCTTGAAGTCGCTCGTCACTTGATCCAACCGCTGAGTGACGTGGGAGTGGGCGTGAACCTGACTTTCCAGGTGCTGGACGCGACTTCGTTCGCTGGACTCGGGCACCGTGTCGGGATGAATGCCGCAGCTACGGTGGCGACTCTGGCTTCCTACGTTGCCGACAAAGGCGGGAAGCCCTATGACCGGGTGACACGTTCATTACATCTGACTGCCTTGCCGCCTCTGGCCAACGATTTTGCAAGCCGCAATGAACTGGTCGCGTTGGATGAGCAGGCCTGGAACTGCACCGGCTTGCAACGGCAATTGGGAATTGAGACACCCAACCGAGCACTCGACGGTCCCCTCGGAAACGTTGTGTATCGCCAGATAGAGTTCTTCCGCCAACTGGCCCCGGAGTCTGACGTGGCCAACGCTGTTGCGGCACGATATCTGCCGGAATTGGAGAAGGCGATTCGCGACTCTACGCCGGTTCGTGAATTGGTCACTGAAGTCGGCAGCGATACGGTCGCCACGCAGCTGGCCCGCGAAGCCATCAGCGTCCTGATCACCGAACAGCCGTTCATTGACGATAATGAATTTCTTGATGGTGTTCGGCGTGCAGGTGAACGACTTTCTTGCGAGCCCTATGCAACTCTCAAGACAGGAGAGCGGTTTTTGCTGACCGCAATCGAGCAGGAGTTCTTTCAGCCGGCTGCATGTCTGGATGATGCTGTCGACCGATTTCGGTTGGTGCGTACGATCGCCGATCGTACTGACGCCGAGCTGATGGCAGTGGAGGCTGAAGTCAGCACGCTGCGACAGGTCATTGCAGAGTTGGAGGCGAAACTCCTCACGACACTCGGAAGGCTGAATCGAGGCTGTTGGTTCTGCCGACAGGCCAGGCTGCAACAAAAACTGCACGAGTCGTCGGCACAGCTGCGATCGTTTTGCGACCAGCTTATGCACCGAGAGGCTGTCCATGCCGCTTTAAGTGAAGGTCTGGAAGCGGTTGGTGTTACTGAACGCAGGATGGCTCTTGAATTTGAAGGGCTTCGCAGAGCCCTGGAATGCTTTCGTCCGCGCGGTCATGCAATGCCTGACCAAAGTCTGTTTGCCACTCTCTCTCTGAATGAAAGCTGGAGCGAACTGCAGGGTTTCGCCACTGAATCTCGCGAGATGCAGATCTGGTTGTTGGGCAGTCTGGTTCAGTGCGTGACGCTGGAAGGCTTGATGGTCATCACAAATGCAGAGCAACCGACAGTTGCCGGGGTCGTTGAGCGATTGGTGAGTGGTGATCGAGCCGTGGTTTGCCCATATCCCGGTGGGACTGCCGCTCCCAATGGTGGACAGCAGTATTTCGTCCTGCCACCAGTGGTTCCGGCCCTTGCCAGAGAACTGGAAACAGAGTTGCAGAGACGATTGCCCGACTCACAACTCGTTCATGCTGATTTTTGCAGAGCTGGAATCAGTGCTGTGACATACCGCGTCTTTCGCCCGGCCAACCTCTCCGAGCTGTTTCCCGGCAGCATGGCCCGCGACCTTGCTGACGCCCGAGCCAGCGACTTGCGTGATCTGCTTTTTACTGACGGAACCGAATCGTTGTTTGCCCTGAGCGACCGCTGCCCGAGTGGGCTTTAAGACTAAAGCGAGACGCCCCCAGTTCTTTCATTTTGAAACAGGAGTTCTTTGATGACGACTTTGAGACGACAGAATTCGGTGTGTGATCTGCCACGGCCCCACCGCAAAAATCGCAAAGCGATGCAAAGAATCCAGATCCAGGAGAATCAGCCGCCGAGGCGGTCCGTCTGGCCATGGCTGGCACTGGGGGTATTGTTGCTTGTTGGAATGGCGGGGGCTGGTCTGGCTGTCACGCAGTTGCGGGATCAGCTGAATGAAATGCACCGCGAGCGAGTTCGGGTACAGGGGCTGTTGCAAGATGCCCGGCACGCCCATGTTCGCAGTCTGGTGAACAGGGGCGAGGA
>JALQUR010000039.1 GCA_023260695.1 Planctomycetaceae bacterium | reverse complement strand
AGATAAATTTTGATATTGAACCCTGACTCCCCAGTCCTTTTCATAGAGTATCAATATCCTTTTAGCGTGCCTGTGTTACATTGCTATTTGACGAATTAGGCACTTTTATTGTCAAAAGGTATATTTATGTCAAATGAAGTTTTTAATGGCTGTTTTGAGATTTTGGTAATGCCGAACTTCGTGGTTCACGGCCCAGAAAAACATTGGCACCAATGGACAGGTTGTCTGCCAGGTTGAGTTCCTGGTGAATCAGAGCGATGCCGGCATCCATGGCGTCGCTGACACTGCCAAAGGAGACTGGTCTGCCGTCGGCAAGGATTGTTCCGGAGTCCGGAGGCTGCACGCCGGCGAGGATTTTCATGAGCGTGCTTTTGCCAGCGCCGTTTTCGCCGACGACGGAGAGAACTTCACCGGGAAGGATCTGCAGGTCGACATCCCGCAGTGCACGCACTCCGGGGAATGACTTGTTGATGCCCAGAACCTGAAGGCGGGGCTGCTGAGACGTGGCAGAGGACATTGAAGAGTGTGTTGTTCATTGAGCAGAAGGAATCCGGGTCTGCCGGAAGCCGAATGCGGCAGGGTGAGAGCAGGCACCCTGCCGCCATGTCCAGGATCACTGGCCTTTCAGGCGTTTCAGTTCTTCCCAGAAGGAATCGACATTATCAGCCGTGATCGCTCGTGGCGGAATGTCAACGTACTTCGAATCGGGAATGACACCCTCCTTACCCTGGAGCAGATCATTCAGGACGCGAACTGATTCGTATCCGTACATGTAAGGATTCTGCACGACGGTTCCGGCGCACTCACCGTCCTTGATCGCCTGCAGAGTGACGTCGTTTTCGTCAAACCCCGCAATTGCAACCTTGCCAATCTTTCCGGCCTTGCTGAGTGCCTGATAAATCGCCGGTGGGTTGTATTCGAACAGACCGGCAATGCCCTTCAGGTCCGGCCAGGCCACCAGAGCATCTTCAGCCTTCTGCAGCGCTACTTCCGGTTTTCCCTGATCAGTGAGTGTGGCTACGATGGTGTAACCGTTGCCGGTCAGTTCTTCCTCCGGATCGAATGCCTCCGGCTGGGAACGGTAGTAGTCGATGGTGCGGTCGCGATCGAGCAGCACATCAATGACCCCCTGCCGCCGAAACTTGCTGTTGTCCTGTTCCAGGCGTCCGATGGTGAGCAGGATCTGCCCGCCGTCGGGCACAGCATCCCGCAGGATCTCACCGCATTTTCGACCCGCTGCGTAATTGTCCATGCCAATGTAGAGCAGGCGATCGGCGTCAGGTGCATCAGAGTCGTGCGTGATCAGCGGTACCTGCTGGGCAACACTGTTGAGCCAGTCCTTCTGGTTGTCTGCATCGAGCGGACTGATGGCAATTGCCTGAATACCGGTGGACATCAGATCCTCCACTTTCTGCTGCTGGACAACAGCGGAAGCTTCAGGAGGCATGATGACCTGAACATCGATGTCAAATTCCTTTGATGCCGCGACGCAGCCGGCTTCGGCAATCTTCCAGAAGTCTGCAATCTGGTTGGTCACGAAAGCCACGGAGCGTCGGGAATTCCCCGATTCTGCCGGTGCTGTAGACGGGTCGGAGGAGGACGTGTCTGAATCCTGGACCTGGCAGCCTGCGATCAGTACGGCCAGCAGCAAAAGGCTTGACGACCAGCGTTGCATGGGCGGTTTCCCCTGAGGAATGGAACGAATGAAAGATGGTATCACCATATTGTGCAGCCGGACCGTGGTCAAACCTGAGCCGCTTTTTTGGACACTGATCAGCAACGCTGTGTTAACGAATGCCGGAGGGCTGCGATTCGAGTGGCAAAGCTGCGCTGTTGTGGAAACTTTCGGTTTTTTCAGGTTTTTGTCGGCAGCCGCCTGAATGCTGCTCGATGCCGGAGTGGTGAATTGTAATTCGCATTCTTCCTGTGTTAGCATACGGTTGAGTCTGAGACAGTTATGGGGCATTCACCGGAATGTCTGCTGACGTGTCAGACTGTTTCTGCCAGGTTTGTTCACCGGAACTTCCTGGAGCTTACAGAATGGTCTCCCGCCGGACGTTCAGAGTACTCGGCGGATAGTCCTCAACGTTTTGCGATCACAGGATTTGATGTGGCTGGTGGCCGTTTGCCGCTGTCTTTGGCAGTGGACGCTGTCAACCTGCTGCCACAGCACTGTGGGGCAAACAGATTTCCGACTGGAATCACCGTGATTTCTCAGTTCCTGCTATTGTTGCTGCGACTGCTTCTGCGGCGAAATCCCTGTACAGACGCGGATCTGCGTCTGTGTGTGGATGTTGCCCGCCGAACGTCTGGTTGCAGACTTTCATGGCTGGAGAATCTGCTGCGTTGGGGGGGTCTGGAATTCAGGCCAATGATTGCAGTGCGGGTCAGGCGGTATCCTTCGCCGGACCTGCCTGCCCTCGTTCCCCGGCGGATGCACCGATATACGGGGGCGTGCCATCATCTGATTTCTGACGGCGGACACATTCTGAGAGTCTCTCCAGGCGGGGTCGATCAGGATAAAGGATAAGTCCAATGACAGAGATGATCGTCGGCGTGATTGCCGGGGTCGTCGGACTGATTGTGGGTTACAGCATTGATCGCGTCATCAAAGGACGCGCTTACAAGACCCGCGATGAGATTCTCCGAGATGTTGAGCGGGACGCTGAATCCCAGCGACGCGACCTTGAGCTGCAGTTGAAAGAAGAAGAGATTCGCAAACGCGAACAGCTCGAAGTGAAGCTGGAAGAATCGCGGGAGCAGTTCCGTACGCGCGAACGGGAGCTCGATCGCAGTCAGTCGCAGCTGGACGAGCAGCTGAGTTCCTTCCGCAAGAAGGAAAAAATGCTGCAGACAACTCAGCAGAAGCTGGCTGACCGCACTCGTTCCATGGATTCCCGCGAGGCCGAGCTCAATCGGCTTCTCAAGGAAGAGCAGGAACAGCTCTATCGGATCAGTGAATTGTCCCGCGAGCAGGCCGCTGAGCAGTTGCTGAAGAGCCTGGAACGAGAGTTGTCGGAAGAAACCGGCGCTCTGATCATGAAGCACGAGGCTGAGATCAGGGAGGTCTGTGAACAGAAGGCTCGCGAGATCATCGGGATGGCGGTGCAGCGGTATGCTTCAGACCACACGTCAGAGACGACTGTTTCGACTGTGGATATTCCCAGCGATGAAGTGAAGGGACGGATCATCGGCCGTGAGGGTCGCAATATTCGTACCTTCGAAAAGGTGACCGGCGTCGATGTCATCGTGGACGACACGCCAGGGGTGGTGATTGTTTCCGCGTTTGACAGCGTTCGCCGCGAGATCGGTCGACTGTCTCTGGTCAAGCTGATTCAGGATGGTCGAATTCATCCGTCGCGAATCGAAGAGATTGTTGCCGAGACCACCAGGGAGATGGATGAGAACATTCGTCGACTTGGGCTGCAGGCATGTGAGGAAGCTGGGGTTCGCGGGTTACACCCACGGCTGGTTGAGCTGATGGGGCGTCTGCACTTCCGAGTGAGCTACAGCCAGAACGTGCGTCAGCACTCCATTGAAGTGGCGCACCTCACAGGCTTGATGGCTGAACAGCTGGGACTGGATGGCGTCCTTGCTCGTCGCTGTGGATTTCTGCATGACCTTGGCAAGGCTGCCGATCATGAGATGGAGGGCGGGCACCCTGCGGTCGGGGCCGAACTGCTCAAACGCTACGGTGAGAATGCCGAAGTGGTGCATGCTGCGGCGGGTCATCACGACGACATACGCCCGGAGTACATTTACACCGTTCTGGTGGCTGCTGCCGACGCCGTTTCAGCGGCTCGTCCTGGAGCACGGCGTGAGACGCTGGAGAAATACGTGCGTCGTCTGGAAGAACTCGAAGCACTGGCGTGCGGATTTCCGGGTGTGGATCAGGCATTTGCAGTCCAGGCCGGACGAGAGATTCGTGTGATAGTGGATTCGACAAAGGTTACTGATCGCCAGGCGGTGCGGTTGTCACGAGAAATGGCGAACGCGATCGAGCAGACGTTGACGTACCCGGGAGAGATCAAGGTGACGATCCTGCGGGAAACTCGCAATGTTGAGTATGCCCGCTGACGCTCAGAGCGGTAGTTGGTGGTAATTGTGGCAGCAGGTCGACTCTGTCTGGTCATCCTGCGGGACAGGGCATCGCGGGTCTGCCTGCAGGGGACAGCCTGCCGAGGGTATCGTCCGAGCAGGTCCGTTCGGCGGTCTCCACAAACAGAGAACCAAGATTGTGGCAGCTGAACAGCGCTCTTTATTTGACGAATCCGATTCGAAAGACGCATTCGCGGATGTGTGGAAGGATCTGCTGGGATACCTGAATTTTTCTCAGGGAACACCGGGTGTCCGCTTTCGAGGTGCGCTCAACCAGGCCTGGCTGAACAGCACCACAGGCTTTTCGCCTGAACAACTGCGGGACGAACTGCTCCAGCAGTTGCGGCAGCTGGCTGCATCCGGGGAGTCGGCATTCGCTGAAACTCAGTCTGCAGAGCAGGCCATTCGGGTGACACTGGATGAAGTTTTCCCGGCCTATCGGAAGTGGCATTCTGATCTGCTCGGGCACTGTTCCGCCAACAGTCTGTTCAGCCCGTTCCTGATTGCCCGGATGTTTGAAGAAACGCTGGCTGAGCGTGCATCCGGTGGTGATCCGGATACAGAACTGTCACAGTTTGTGTCGGGCGTACTGCAGCGACTGAACGACTATGTTGGATATCGACCGGTGGCCGTTCTTGAAAATGGCCGCCAGTCTCAGGTCTATTCCCACGAACGATTTGCTCCGCTGCCGCTCTACTTTCAGGGGGTGGGAGTTGCTGCGGGACCGTGGCGGGAGCTGATTCTGGGTACGGTCGAATTTCTGCAGCAGCTTCCGGAGGATCTGCTCACTGGTTCGAGTTTTGATGCCCGGCGGCTGCAGGAATTGTGCATTGATCTGCGTGCTCATGATCATGTGCATCCGGTTTACAAGCGGACCAACTACATCTTTGGCGAGTGGGATCCGGATGAGATTGATTCGCGCGGATTTTACACGCGTTTTGTGATCCGCGGTCTGATTCTGGACGCTCTGCTTGACTGGGTCAGAAAAGGCGGGAAGCGCGGCCGGCAGGAACGTCTGCACGATGCGTCTGCCGTGCTTTCGGGGACAATTCTGATGGCGTCTGCGATCAGTGGCCCTGGTCCCCAGGCTCATGCGTCTGATGTCAGTCTGACCACGCTGCTGCCGCAGGTGGCGAGGCAGCGTGACCACTTCTACAACCGCATTCTGGAGTTGAGCGAAGGCGAGCGAAAGCGGCGTCTGCAGCGGCATGCTTCCCGTACCAGGCAGCCATTCGGTCATGTCCGGCATGAGCTGAATCTGTTTCTGGCGCGATTTGGCGCAGAGCAGGTCCAGCACAGACATCTGTCATGGATGTTTGCGAGAATGGGCTATGAGGAAGCGAGCCGACAGGAAGCAGCGGCCATACCCTGTCTGGCGGCCCGAATCGAGTCCGAGATCTTTTCTCGAATGGTGCTGGCGCGTCGCTGTCTGCGTGAGAAGAATCCGGAGCAGGCTGCGGAGCTGTTACGGGAAACACGTGGTCTGCTGGCTCGAGGCATTGCCACGGGTGGGCTGGTTGATCCGTGGAACATTCTTGGTTTTCAGGGAATGTTCCCACTGTTCACTTCAAGGGAAGATACGATTCCGGATGCGCGCGTGGAGCTGCTGATTGAGATCATCAGTCAGCTGTTCGATGTGTCGTCGCTGACAATGTCAGAGGCGGCCGTGCAGGGAAAGCAGGAACTGCTGGAAACGGTTCATGCTGAATTTCGCTCGCTGGCGGAAGAGTGGGACAGCTACGCGACAACGACGGTCAACGATCTGACAAAGGTTGAGGGGCTCAAGTCGGTCGAAGCGGCGGGACTGCTGGCGCGGATGCTGAGTCGCTGGCGTGACGCCGGAGAAGCTGCCGGAGACATCAGCTTCTGGCGGGAACATGTTGACGATCTGAATGCAGTCAACAGTTTTTCGCAGGTCGTCTCCGCGTTGCTGGATCGCAAGGATCACATTGCTGCTCTGGTGTCACGATTTGCAGTGGCTGCGGGCCAGCATCAGCTGGGTGTGACCTTTGCGGAAAACGGTCGATCG
>JALQUR010000265.1 GCA_023260695.1 Planctomycetaceae bacterium | reverse complement strand
GCCTGATAGTCGTAACGAAGGGCCCATCACAGGGCAACATTCAGTATCTGACGACAATCCTTATCTGGTTTCTTCGGCAAGCTGGCAGAACGGGCTGGTCGCCGACAATATCCCTCGAAAGTCCTGGCCGGGAATCGGCCGATTGGCATGGTTTGCAGCCGCGGTATTCACGGGGCTGTTTGCCATTGCGTCGTTCACGCGCTGGCAACTTCATTTCAAGATTGGAATTGATGGGGTGTACATGGCGAGCATGCTGCTGTTATTGCGACCCACGATTCTGCGTCTGCGGAATATGGGTTACGGCGGCGGAGCGGCGGCCCTGATGTTCGTTCCTGTTATCAATCTGATCCTTGTCGCTTTATGCCTGATCCTGCCACCAGGATACGCCGAACAGGTTCGGACCGGAGTCCGGATTCCTCGCACAGGAACTGAGACATTACTGGTGATACTGGCCACAATTGTGGTCATCATTCTGGCGTTTCTTTAGTGGGTCAGTGAGCGAAGGTCGGACATTCCTTCCAGTAAAGTCCTGCGGAATTTGTATGGAATGCGAGGTTTGCCCCTGCAGCCATTCCCACGTTCCGGTCATTTTTTTATCGGCACGATCATGTTTGTGGCAGATGCAGCTGCTGCAGGCAGGTGCCGGTAGATCGGCAACACACTCCACATGGATCCGTTGCCAGCCTGACTCCGTTGCAAGCTGGATGCAGATTGTGGCCAGGAACAACCGGTTGCCTTTCTTGTGGGACTGTGGCTGCAACCGCGGCGCATTCAGCAAAACAGTGGGCATCCACTCAGCAGACGGTCGATAAACAGATTGAACACAGCAATTGTCCCTGATATGCTCAGGTGTTGTATTCTCCCCCCCCCGGCTGCGGATCATTCACAGCCTCCCTCCTCAGATTGCATCCTCATGAATCCGGACTGTCATTCAGATCCGCGATTGCGGACGACCTCGGTCTTTCCTGTGGTGAATTATTTGTTCACAACCCTCGTCTCCAGGGCAGCAGACAATGTTCTGAAGCCATGGCCTGACGCGGCTTTTGAGAATTTTTTCTCGTTCCGCCCGTTTGTTGTCACCACACTGTTGCTCGGCCTCCTGTGCATCGCCCGGCAATCGAAAGCAGACGAGCCTGTCGCAGTTGCCTCCAACGAGTCTGCTCCGCAACAGTCTTTGTTGGTGGATGAACTTGCCAGGCAAATTGATATCGCTGTGGATGAACAGAATGCAGCGTCCGGAGTTCCTGTGGTGGAGCAGGCGGATGCAGACGTGATCCTGCGGCGAACCACGCTGGATCTGGCGGGGCGGATTCCGACGGCGCGGGAGCGAGAATGGTATCTGCAGTTGCCGGCAGAGCAGCGGCGGCAGTTGCTGGTGGATCGCCTGCTGGGATTACCGGATTTCGACTTCCATCTGCGGAACAGCCTGGACGAATTACTGCTGCCGAACCGCCCCAACGACGGAGAGTTCCGGGAGTATCTGCTCACCGCAGTCCAGGCACAGCGATCATGGAGTCAGATGTTTCAGGAGATGATGCTGGCTGCTCCGGCTGAAGGCCCTGAAAAAGGCGCCGCACAGTTTCTCAAAAGCCGCGTGCGTGAACTGGATGACCTGACCAATGACACCGCGGTGATGTTCTTCGGCGTGAATATCAGCTGCGCAAAATGTCATGACCATCCGTTGGTGTCGGACTGGAAGCAGGATCACTACTACGGTATGCAGGCATTCTTCAATCGGACGTTTTCATCAAAAAAGAATGAGCTGCTGGAAAAGCCCTTCGGAAGCGTACGGTTCAAGACAACAGAAGGCGAAGACCGGGATGCAGCACTGATGTTTCTGACCGGAGCAGTCGTTGCAGACCAGACTCCGGAATACAGCGACGAAGAACGCAAGCAGCTCGACGAGAAGATTCGCAATCTGGAACAGAAGGATGATGCTGAAACGGTGCCTGTCTCCTTCAGTCCACGGCGGGCGTTGATTGATGCGGCGCTGGCCGACCAGGAGCAGTTGTATCTGGCCCGGAATATTGTGAATCGAACATGGGAGCGTCTGTTGGGTACGGGCATCGTTGACCCACCAGACCAGATGCATTCCGGAAATCCCGCCAGTCATCCGCAGCTCCTGCGATCGCTGGCGGAGGACCTTGTGGCTCACAACTATGACCTGCGGCGACTCATCCGCGGCATTGTGCTCAGCCAGGCTTATTCCCGTTCCGGTCGCTGGACATCGGAATCCGTTCCCCCGGGAAGCCAGACGTTTGCAGTGGGGGCATCACGGGCAATGACACCAAGACAGCTGGCAGCATCACTCATGGTGGCTGCACGCAGTGCAGAATCCTGGCCAACCGTTGAAGAGACGACAGCCAATCCTGAGGAATGGCTGAAACGGCGGACGGACCTTGAAAACCAGGCGAACGGCTGGATGCGGGAATTTGAACAACCGGGTGAGGACTTTCAGATTGCTGTTGATGAGGCCTTGTTTTTCAGCAACAGCGAACGCGTGCAGAATGATCTGCTGCGTGATGGAGGCGATCGCATTGTCGGGGCGGTAAAGGCTGCTGAAACTCCGGAGCAGGCAGCCGAGATCCTGTGGGCTGTGATCAACAGTCGCAGTCCGGATGAAAATGAGCAACAGATTGTTCGTGACTGGATTTCTGGCGAGGATGAACAGCAACGGCTGACACAGGTGCAGTCACTGGTGTGGGCACTGCTTGCCGGCGCAGAGTTTCGCTTCAACTACTGAAGCAACGAATTTATTCACGCTGAACTGAGTTTCCTGCGGGAGCAGAATCAATGACAGGCAGAAAACGGTTGGCTGGTTCTCCGGACCTGAGTTCCAGCGGGCTATCAAGACGTGGTTTTCTTGGCGGAGCAACCGTGGGCGTCGGCGGAGTACTCGCTGCCGACATGCGTGCCGTCAATGGTCTGCGTGCCGAGGAAATTGCGTCTGAGCTGCGACGCGGGGAGAAGCACGTGATTCTGCTCTGGCTGGCCGGTGGTGCCAGTCAGCTGGAAACCTGGGATCCGAAACCAGGTGCGAAGAACGGTGGTCCGTTCGGAGCAATTTCCACGAACGTGGCGGGGATTGAAGTGAGCGAACTGCTCCCGCAGGCGGCTCAGCGGATGCATCAGACAGCGATCATTCGTTCCCTGAACACAAAGATCGCGGACCACGGTCGTGGGGCGGATCTCATGGAGCGTGGTCGTCTGGATGATCCGGGGCTGAAGTACCCGGATCTGGGGGCCGTGGTAGCACGGGAACTGGGGCGTCTGGAGAGTACGGTCCCGGATTATGTTTCGCTGTACACGTCGACAGAGGGGCGTCGGAAAGGGACCAGCGGATTCCTCGGTGCACGTTACGCTCCGCTGTTTCTGGCTGAACAGATGTCGCCCCCGAACAGTGCGTTGCACGAATCATTGTCACTGGACCAGCATCGCGATAGAGCCGCTCTGCGTGATCTGCTCTCAAAGCGGTTCACCGCTGATCGTCGCAACAGTACCGTTGGCAGCCACAACTCAGCCTATCAGCGTGTGCAGGGAATGATGGCCAGCGCGGAACTGTTCAACGTGGAACAGGAGCCGGCGGACGTGCGTGCTCGCTATGGCCCGACACAGTTTGGCGAGCAGTGTCTGATTGCCCGGCGACTGGTGGAGGCAGGAGTTCCATTCGTCAAAGTGGCTCGCGCATGGTGGGACAGTCACGGGCAGAACTTTGAGACGCATATGGAGTTGTGTGCGGACCTGGACCATTGCATGTCAGCGTTGCTGGATGACCTGCAGGAGCGCGGCCTGCTGGAAAAAACTCTGGTCATCACGCTCGGTGAATTCGGCCGTACTCCCACGATCAACGCCAGTCTGGGACGGGATCACTTTGCGAGTGCCTGGAGCTGTAGTCTGTCAGGTATGGGGATTCGTGGTGGTGTGGTACATGGTGCCACAGAGCCTGAGGGCCAGACCGTAGCTGACGGAGAAGTCTCAGCGGGCGATTTGTTTGCCACAATTCTGTCAGCGGTCGGAATCGACTTTACTCACGAGTACATGGTGGGTGCCCGACCAACACCGCTGGCTGATTTTGGCAGTACACCAATTGAAACAGTGCTGGCTTAGAAAGGGCACCGAACATGCGACACACTGACGAAAACTCAGCAGCCGCTGCGGTCACAGAGCCGGCAGCGCAGACAACAGCAGACGCAACTGTAGCATTTGTTCCCGGTCAGCTGAAGGTCGACCGCACTCTGCGCTTGCCATCGATTACCTTCTGCATGGCTCAGCATGTCCAGAGTGGTCGCGTGTTCTGCGGCGGTTCTGACTTCGGGCTGCATCACTTCGATCCTGCAGCTGAAAAGCTGGAGACGGCACCGCTGTCGGAGTCGCGTCATGGCAGTTATGTGACCGGGCTTGTCAATGCGGGAGGAACGCTTGTCTCAGGCGGCTATGACCGTTCATTGATCTGGTGGAATGCTGAGAGTGGTGAGCAGACACGTCGCATTGAATCTGCTCACACGCGCTGGATTCGCAGCCTGGCAATTTCAGCCGACGGCAGCGCAGTGGCCAGCGTTGGCGATGACATGCGAACACGACTGTGGGATGCAGCAACTGGCGAGTGTCGACTGACGCTGGAGGGTTATGAAGAAAAAACTCCGCACGGTTATCCGTCGATGCTGTACGCCGTGGCATTTTCAGCGGATGGAAAACTTCTGGCAACCGGGGACCGCACCGGCAAAGTGCTCGTACGGGAGGTGACCAGTGGTGAGATTGTGCAGTCGCTGGAAACACCGGTGATGTACACATGGGATCCGCGTGCTCGCCGGCATTCCATTGGCGGAATTCGATCGGTGGCATTTTCAGCCGACGGCACTCAACTGGCGGTAGGCGGCATGGGGGCGGTTGGTAACATCGATCATCTGGAGGGCAAGTCCCGGATTGAAGTCTTCTCGCTCACCAGTGGCGAACGTGTGCATGAAATCGAGGACAGCAAATACAAGGGACTGGTTGAGCGTATGCAGTTCAGTGCCGATGGCACATGGCTGCTGGCGGCTGGCGGTGACCACGGTGGCTTTGTGAGCGTGTGGTCGATGCAGACCGGCAAACTGCTGGTACAGGAAAAGGTGGGCAATCACATCCATGACTTTGACCTGCTCAGCGACACCAGTCTGGTGACTGTCGGCCACGACCACGCCTCGCTGATCACTCTTGCCGCTGCGGATCCGTCTGTCGAGCAGCCGGAAGCCGAGCAGGCCGAATCCTGAACTGGAAGGAACTCAGCGTGAATTGCTGGCGGAAGTCAATGGTCGCATTGCTGTTCCTGCAGTTCCTCGCAGCAGGGCCCCTGGTCGCAGACGGGGCGGCAGAAATTGCGAAGATCCGGAACGTGCTGCTGATTGTTTCGGACGATCTGCGCGCCGGCGTCCTGTCATGTTATGGAGATCCATTCTGTCAGACGCCAAATCTGCAGCGTCTGGTTTCTCGGGGTGTCGTTTTTGAGCGCGCGTACTGTCAGGGAACAGTCTGCGGACCTTCGCGGGCATCGTTCATGCGTGGACGATTTGTCGGCCGTCCCGGTGTGACACTCGGAGAGCATCTGCGGGAACAGGGACGTTATTCGGCGCGCGTAGGAAAGATCTTTCACATGCGCGTCCCGGGAGACATCATTGCCGGGACGAACGGTGAAGACGTGGAGGCGTGCTGGACAGAACGATTCAATTCACCGGGACAGGAAGCACACAGCCCTGGTGAGTATTCCTGTCTGAATCTGAATATTGTGACACGGGCAGCAGAGAACCGGCAGTCAACCGGTGATCCCCATCGTCCTTTCGTCACGGTACAGACGGATGGAGACGGAAGTGCTCAGCCGGATTATCGCACGGCCGACAAGGCAGTGGAACTTCTGAGCGGAATGGGAGCAGACGCCGATCCATTTCTGCTTGCTGTCGGATTTGTACGACCGCATTATCCGATGGTCGCTCCACCAGAGTTCTTTGAACAATATCCGCACCGCTCGATGTTGCTGCCGGACGTTCCGAAGGGAGATCTGGATGACATACCGGCAGCGGGACGATCTGGCAGCAATTCAGTCTCGACGGGGCTGCAGAAATATCCTGAGAATCAGCAGCGGATGTGGTCCGGGTATTACGCAGCAGTGTCCTTCATGGATGCTCAGCTGGGCCGCGTGCTGGACGCACTTGAACAGCGGCAGTTGCTGGATTCGACACTGATTATTTTCACCAGTGATCACGGCTATCACCTGGGTGATCATGATTTCTGGCAGAAATCAAATCTGCATGAGCAGGTTGTACGGGTGCCGCTTGTGATCGCAGGGCCGGGAATTGCTGCGGGCCGTTCGCGTTCGCTGGTGCAGCTGGTCGATTTGTTTCCAACGGTCTGTGACCTGACTGGAGCTTCAGTGCCGGAGGGCCTGGATGGTCGTAGTCTGCGACCTGTCCTGCAGAATACCAGCGCGACTGTGCATGATGCAGCAGTGTCATTCGTGAGTGGTGGGCACGGATTGCGGACGGATCGCTGGGCTTACATGAAGTATCGCGACGGCAGCAGTGAGTTGTACGACATGGATCATGATCCGGGCCAGTACACCAATCTATCCGGGAAGCCGGAACATGCTGCCCTTGAGAAACAGCTGGAGCAGCAGCTGCGGCAGCTCACTGGTGCCACAGACGAATCATCGAACGGTCGTAAGCAGAACGCCAGCAGGCAGGGTAATACCAGACAGAACCCCCGCAGGAAGCAGACGCAACCAACACTCGACAATTGATCTCACAAGGATCGCTCAGAACTGCCGTAGTGATGCCGGAGCCAGGGCTTGTCAGCTGCGAATCTCCTGATGCTCATGACTATTCGGTTAATCCGTCGAACTGATGCTCTTGTGCTGAAGAAAGAAATACTCCGGAAATGCCTTCCGGGGACAAGGTGACAGCTCATGAAATCTGACCGGCAGCGCTGGACGACAGCCCTGATCTGCACATGCGGGGCGGCACTCGGAATCTGCTCAGCACTGATTCTGCCAGCAACGGCGGCAGGGAAGAATCCGGTGGAGCAGCAGTCGCTTCGTGAACAACTGCAGGCAGCAAAGGAACGTGG
>JALQUR010000261.1 GCA_023260695.1 Planctomycetaceae bacterium | reverse complement strand
ATTGTGTGGGTGGGGTCACTACAAGATGAAAGCCCGAATCATTGCAGAAACCCCACAACAGGTTTCCGAGTATCTGACTGGCCTGCAGGCAGACCAGGAAGAGGATGGAGTCGCCGACGAAGAGTGATCTGATCGGCACCTTCCTGAGCAGAGGAACGCACACTTAATACAGTGAAAGTCGGCTTGTAAGAGCCGGAAGCTGTTTCGATACGAAAACAGGTGGAAGAAGACTATGGCAACAATTACACCGGCAGTTGATTCCGCGGATCACGCCCACGATCACGCCCACGATCACGGACATCACGAGCAGACCTTCATTCAGAAGTATGTCTTCTCAACGGACCATAAGGTGATCGGAATTCAGTTTCTGATCACGACGATCCTGATGCTTATGGTCGGGGGTGCACTGGCACTGGCCGTCCGCTGGCAGCTGGCATTCCCATGGGAAAGTATGCCGATCGTCGGAAAGCTGTTCGGTGTCTTCGGTGGCGAAGGTGGCCAGATCAGCCCTGAGTTCTACACGATGCTGTTTACGATGCACGCATCGGTGATGATCTTTCTGGTAATCATCCCAGTACTTGCCGGGGCCTTCGGAAACTTCCTGATCCCGCTCCAGATCGGTGCCGACGACATGGCGTTCCCGATCCTCAACATGCTCAGCTACTGGTTCATGTGGCCCGCGATTGCCTGCTTTGGCTACAGCTTTATTTCCGGTGGAGTGACTGCCGGCCCGGCCAATGGCTGGACCAGTTATCCGGTACTCTCCGACATTGCATCTGCGTCACCAAGTTCCGGCGACGCACAGACATGGTGGTTGTTCGGCCTGACGCTCGTTGGCGTATCTTCAATGATGGGGTCAGTGAACTACATGACCACAATCATCAACATGCGTGCCCCGGGGATGACCCTGCTTCGCATGCCGCTGACGATCTGGGCCATGTTCATCACCGCAATTCTGCAGGCGTTTGCGTTGCCGGTGCTCACTGCAGCCGGCTTCATGCTTGTCTTCGACCGTCTGGGGCTGTTGCTCCCGACTTCGATTCATTCTGTGTTCTTTGTTCCAGCTGGCCTGATCATCAACAACGCCGAACCGACTGTCGGGGGTGGACAACCGCTGTTGTGGCAGCACCTGTTCTGGTTCTATTCCCACCCGGCCGTATACATCATGCTGTTGCCGGCGATGGGGATGGTTTCCGACATGCTGGCGTGCATGTGCCGCAAACCGGTGTTTGGTTATCAGCCAATGGTGTATTCCATGGCAGCCATCGCGGGCCTGGGATTCATCGTCTGGGGCCACCACATGTTTACCAGCGGAATGAATCCCGCGCTTGGCATGACGTTCATGACATCAACCATGATGATTGCTCTGCCGTCGGCCATTAAAGTCTTTAACTGGATCGGCACGATCTGGAACGGCGACATCCAGTTCAACGCTGTCTTTCTGAACTGTGCCGCTTTTGTGGCATTGTTCATCGTGGGTGGTCTGAGTGGTATCTTCATGGCAGCAGTGCCCGTGGACATCTACTTCCACGACACCTACTTCATTGTCGCTCACTTCCACTATGTACTCTTTGGTGCCACGCTCTTCGGTGTTTTCGCCGCCATCCAGTTCTGGTTCCCGAAGATGTTTGGTCGCGAGATGAATGACGGTGTCCAGAAGATCCACTTTGTGTTCACCTTCATCGGCATGAATGGCACGTTCTTCCCGATGCACCTGCTCGGGATCGCCGGGATGCCTCGACGCTACGCAGACCCTTACCTGCACGGCTACCTCGAGCATCTGCTGCCAATGAACAAGCTGATGACCATGTCGGCCATCCTGATGGGCTTCACACAGTTCCTGTTGCTCGGCAACTTCTTCTACAGCATGTTCTACGGCCGTAAGGTCGGACGTAATCCGTGGAAAGCGAATGGTCTGGAATGGTCAGCGCCTTCTCCGCCCGGACACGGTAACTTTGATGTGCCGCCGGTGTGCTACCGCGGCCCCTACGAATACTCCTCTCCTGAAGCGGAAGCTGTCGGGCAGGACTTCATTCTGCAGACCGACCCTCGCAGAGATACGCCTGCAGCGGAACGGGTCAGTACCTGATTCATCGTCTCTGTTGCAGTTCTATTCCCTCAAGGACAATCGCCGGTGAGCGTTGATTCCAGCAACAAAGCACTCCGCACGATGGCCACGGCAACCTGTCTGGTTGCCTTGCTGCCCATCGGTCTTGGTGCGCTGGTTACTACGCTGAAAGCAGGGATGGCATTCGCAGACTGGCCCTCGTCTGATGGTCAGAACATGCTCCTGTATCCCTGGCTGAACGACTTCCGTACCCATCCCGACAAATTTGTTGAGCATGGACATCGGCTTGCCGGAGTCGTCATCGGAATTACCGCAATTGCCCTGGCCGTGCAAAGCTGGAGTTACCGCGGCTGGATACGCCGATACGGGCTGCTCCTTCTGCTCGCGGTTATCCTGCAGGGTCTGCTTGGCGGTGCACGCGTGTTGTTTGACGCCGGAACGCTTGCAATGACGCACAGTATTACCGGCGCACTGTTCTTTTCTGCCTGTGTTGTGTTTCGCATGCTGCTTTCGCCTCGGGCGGCAGTCTGGAACAGGATCACCGAGGATCGACTCAGTGCCGCCGGCGTTGCGATTGCCACGGTACTTCCGCTGGTTGTACTGGCTCAGTATTTCCTTGGTGGAATGCTGCGGCATCTGCACATGTTTCGCAACGAGCACATTCTTGGTGCGATCGTAACTTTGATCTGCTGCTGCTGGGCCGGGGTCTCCCTGCTCCGAGCGGCGAATCCAGCACTCCGTCGATGCGGCATTGCTGTGGTCTCTGCAGTTGCCCTCCAGTTTGCACTCGGGCTTGGCGCCCTGACAACTCGATTTGGATTCCAGAAGCTGGGTTACGTCTCAGTATCGGGTTCTCTTGAACAGGCCATCTTCTGCAGCCTGCACACTGTGGTGGGGATTTTGCTTGTCGCAGCAACCACCAGTACCGCAGTCTGGACCATCGTGCTCCTTCGCCAGGGCCTGATCTCCGCAGCAGCTCTGTCGCAGAATCCCGGTTCTGTGCAGGGAGGTGTTGCGTGAGCAGTGCCTCGCCCCCAACGGTCGCCCAGACCCGCACGGCATTTTCCGTCCGCATCGCGGACTACGCACAGATGCTGCGACTGCGAATTATCGTGATGTCAGCGGTGGCCATTTCGGCGGGATTTGTGCTTGCTGCGCGAGCTCAGCCGGACTGGGCGGTGCTTGTGGTTGCGGTTGTTGGAATTTCCTGCCTTGTGGCTGCTTCCAGCGTCCTCAATCAGGTACTTGAAGCCGGTTCAGACGGCCGCATGTCCCGAACCGAAGATCGACCGCTCGCCAGTGGTCGAATCTCATTGGCTGAAGGCTTTACTCTGGGTGCAGGTCTGGCGGTCTCCGGAGCAGTACTGCTCTGGGTACAGGTGAACCAGCTGACAGCCGTTGCGTCGTTTCTGACGATGTTGTGCTACGTGCTGGTTTATACGCCGCTGAAGCGTCGCACCATTTTCTGTACGACGGCAGGTGCTGTACCGGGTGCGATGCCCGCCGTACTTGGCTGGTTTGCAGCCGGTGGCAATCCTGGGATTGAAGCCGTCGCATTGTTCGCAATCTTTTTCGTCTGGCAGTTTCCTCACTTCCTGGCGATTGGCTGGCTGCATCGTAAGGACTATCAGCAGGCAGGATTGCTGATGCTCCCGTCATTTTCCGACAAAGGACTTCGAGCGGGGCTGCTGGCACTGCTTTACGCCATTGCGTTTGTACCTGTGGTGCAGGTGCCTCGATACTGCGGGCTGGCGGGCGATGGATATGCATTTGCAGCCTTTGTCCTTTCGCTCGGATATCTCTGGCTTACCGCCCGGTTTACTCGGGCAAGAACCGACGGAAATGCTCGTAAGCTCATGGCAGGCTCATTGATCTGTCTGCCAATTCTTCTGGTTTGCCTTGTTTTTGACTATCTTCGTCTGCTGGCGTGAACGCCTCAGATCAGTTGGATTTGATCCAGTAACGGTTGTGAAATTATGTCGCATACTTCAAACACACCTGCCCTCAGAATGGGGATTCCGATTCCGAACTCCAAGCTCGGAATGTGGTTATTCCTCGGCACTGAGATCATGTTCTTCACAGCCTTCATCGGTTCGTACATTGTGCTGCGAATGGGATCAGCGGGGTGGCCTACTCGCTACGAAGACACGCACATCAATGTGCTTCTGGGCGGCATCAATACCTTTGTACTGATCGTCTCCAGCTATCTGGTTGTGGTTGCACATGAAGCGATGGCACAGAAGAACTTTGCCCGCGCCCGCACCTACCTGACCGGAACGCTCCTGCTGGCATTTGTATTCCTCGGTATCAAGGCAGTAGAATACAAAGGCAAGATTGACCATGACATTCTGCCCGGGCGTATCCCTGAGACAAGCAGCCAGGCGATTCGCAAAGTGGACAGACAGTTTGAAGAACTGGTCCGAACTCGCTTTGCAAACTACATTCATGAGCAGATCCTTGAGACGGATCGGCCCGACGACATCGTCAGTTTTTCATTGCGGGTGGAAGAACTGTCCGCAGCAGACTTCAAGCGACCAGATACGCTCACTAGTGAGGAGTTCGCGGTTTACCAGGAATCTGCAGAGATCGACCTGAAGCTTTATCGCGAGTGGATGAATCTGCATCAGCACGTGGTTGCGAATGTTTCACTTGCTGAACCGGCGTTGCCCGCTGGTTATCTTGAGTCTCGAGCAACTCTGGAAGCCGGAGAAAAACAGCCGGAACTGACCATGGAGGAAGTCCAGGAATGGCTCAATGGTCTGCGTGCTGAGGATCATGAGCTTTCCAGTATCGTGAACGGCAGCATTTTTGATCCCCACCCGATGGTCTACGGAAACATCTTTGCCTCCTGCTACTTCATCATGACCGGCTTCCATGCCATTCACGTGATCGTCGGTATGATCCTGTTCATCGTGGTTCTGAAGCAGGGACCTTCCCTGAACGAAAAGTGGACAGACTTCGTCGAGAACAGCGGGCTCTACTGGCACTTTGTGGACCTTGTCTGGATCTTTCTGTTCCCACTGCTGTATATCATCTGAATCTCGGTTCGGAGGCGCCTGACTTCGTTCCGGCCGAAATGCTTCGTTCTCTGTTCTGCTCCACGGGCAATACAAAATGTCTGACGAATCCCACGACACACACCACGTCAATTACCTCACCATCTTCTTCATCCTCTGTGGCTGCACAGCTCTGTCAGTTGCATTTGACGTGCTGTCGATGCCATGGCAAGTGACTATGGTGCTGGTACTTGCCGTCGCCTGTGCCAAGGCGTTGTGTGTAATGATGTTCTTTATGCACCTGAAGTTTGAAGGCAACTGGAAGTTCGTTCTGCTTGCACCGACGACAATTCTGGCGATCGGACTTCCAATCGCACTGTTCCCTGACATCGGTTCCAGCTACTACATCAACACTGCTCCGCAGGTACTCGAATGGGCGGACGAGGTCGCAGCATACGAACAGCAGCATGCCGAAGCAACACATGACGAAGCAGCACATGACGATGCAGCGGACGAACATGCAGCACACTGAAGCGAACAGCCAGCCCGCAATCGGGCATTGGTCTGGATGAATGAAACAGAGACGGGGAAGGCAGTTGCCTTCCCCGTTTTCTTTTTTGCTGATGCAGTGCAGTCAATCAGCGGGATGCCATTCCGGCAATTCGTGATCCTCCACAAACCGCTCCAGAGTCTCGTATGGCCGAAACCGATTCTTGTAGTTCATGGAACCGCATTCGCTGATGTAGTAGCCCAGATACAGGAATTTCCGCCCGCTGGTTTGGCCCTCCTGCAGTTCCTGCAGAATTGACCATGTCCCAAATCCCTGTTCACGCAGTTGCGGTGCGAAATAAAAGTAGATACTGGACATCAGACGTGGGGTCATATCAACCAGTCCAACACCCACCAGAGTTGAATCGAGACGATACTCGAACTGTCGGGCGAAGCTGAAGTTTCCCTCCACAAAAGCTGCCTTGTAATCCGCCATGGCAATTGGCTGATATGCCCAGCCTTTTCGTTCCTGCATGTCACTGTGGTACGCGTTATACAGAGCAATGTGCTCTGCAGTGACATGCGGCCTGACAATGGACAGCTGGACGGTTCCCAGCCCAGCGATACGTCTGAGGCAGCGTCGCTGGCTCTTCGAAAGATGAAACTCGGGGATGACAACTCTCAGCGGCACACAGCTTCTGCATTCGCGGCAGATCGGCCGGAACAACATTCGACCGAACCTTCTCCATCCACGTTCCAGCAGCGATTCGTAGCGTTCGGCAGGGAGTTGCCTGGCGACGCGATAGGACATCCGACTGATCTGTTGTGGCAGATAGGAACAGGACTTTTCCTCTCCCTGTACCTCAAGTTCGGAGGCCATCAGCGGTGTGAAGTCCGACTCAAACATTCTATCATCCGCAGGATGCTGACGGGGCTGCCGCGACACGCTCGCGTTACGACCTGCACGCTGCAGGCCTGCCTGACTCTGCTGAATTCTCTCCGGTAGCAGACAGGGCGTCCATGCCTGGTCTGCCGGAAATACAATTCCCTGGCCATGGCCTGAATGTTTCCGTTTACCAAAGGAACGATATGCACGAAATACTCACCAAATCGGTCCTCGCTCTGATCGACGGACGACAGTTGAGTGCAGCCGAAAGTGCTGCTGCAGTCGGAGCCATCATGGACGGAGAATGTGATCCTCAGGATATTGCATCGTTCCTGACAGCATTGGCAGTTCGTGGAGTTACTTCGGAGGAACTCACGGGAGCGGCTCGTGCCATGCGTCAGCGTGTCATCAGAATCCCGGTTACCACCACCGAACTGCTCGATACCTGCGGCACTGGCGGTGATCGACTCAGCACATTCAATATCAGTACAGCAGCAGCGATCGTCTGTGCCGCCTGTGGAGTTTCGGTTGCCAAGCACGGTAATCGCAGCGTTTCCAGCAGCAGTGGTTCAGCAGATGTGCTGGAATCGCTTGGTGTGAATATCAATCTTTCCGCTGAACAGGCCGGAGCCTGCCTGCAGGAAGTCGGAATCGCCTTCTGTTTTGCTCCGTTGCTGCACGGCGCAATGAAGCATGCAGCACCTGTCCGCAGACAGCTTGGTATCCCGACGATCTTCAACATGCTGGGACCGCTGACGAATCCGGCCGGAGCCGGTTACCAGCTGCTCGGTGCATCTTCACAGAATCGCGCTCGTCTGCTGGCTGAAGCACTTGCCCAGCTGCAGACGGTCCGCAGTCTGGTTGTCTGCGGAAATGACGAACTCGACGAAGTTGCACTCTGGGGAGAGACGGATGTCTTTCGAGTGGAATCGGGCAGCGTCGATCAGCAGAAGCTCACAGCAGCAAGTTTCGGACTTGCAGAATGCACCGCCACTGATCTGAAAGTCAGTGGGCCGCAGGAGAGTGCGGCGGTCATCCGCGATGTGCTCAGCGGAAACGCCGGTCCGGCCTCCAGAATGGTGATCGCAAATGCAGCAGCCGGCCTGATTGCTGCCGGAATGGAACAGTCCCCGCAGGCGGCTGCTGAGCTTGCAGCGGAGGCGATTTCTTCCGGAGCTGCTCAGGAAAAACTGGCCCGGCTGCAGACCTGGACAAGGGCCGTCGATCAGGAGTGAAGTTCAGATCACACGCCGCAGAACAGGCTGCGTGCGAAATCATTCAAAGGAATCCCCCGAACCATGTCGCTTCCGGATCAGCAGCAACTGCGTGCGTTGCTCACTCAGCTCTACCCGAATCCACAGCAACTGGAGCGTGCCGTGGCAGGGCTGCATAGTCTTGGTCTGGACACTGCGGGAGCAGCAGCTGTTGCATCCGGCGAGCATGACATTGACCTGCTGCGGCGACAGAGGTGTGGATTTCCCGAAGTGATTTACGGTGAGGGCAAATCGGCGGACCAGATCATTCGGATTATGGAGCAGCTGCAGAAAGCGGAGCAGGACATTCTGGTCACCCGGCTGAATCCGCAGTCGGCCGCGACGATCATGCAGGGCTATCCCCGCAGCGTCCACAATGAAAGTGGTCGCACCATCCGCCTCATGTCCGGGTCGGACGGCATTCGTGAATGCGGTGAGGTTGTTGTGATTACGGCCGGCAGTACAGATCGAGCAGTTGCCGATGAAGCCTGTGAAACATTGCGGTGGATGCGAGTCCCCGTCACATTACTTGCAGACGCAGGAGTCGCGGGTCCTCACAGGCTGCTGCAGCACCTGCCTCGGCTGCAACAGGCAGCGGCAATTGTCTGCATCGCAGGCATGGAGGCAGCGCTCCCATCCGTTGTCGGCGGATATGTCGCCTGCCCGGTAATTGGAGTCCCGACGTCAGTTGGTTATGGTGCGTCCCTGGGGGGCCTGACCGCGATGCTTTCAATGCTCACATGCTGCTCTTCGAATGTCGTCTGCGTGAATGTTGATGCCGGTTTCAAGGGCGGCTATACGGCAGGACTGATTGCATCAAAAGTCCGTCAGTCCGCACAGATCCAGCCGCTCCAGCAGGGTCCTCAGCAGTGAAGGAGCGTCCTTTGCAACACAATTCCGGCAAATGCCCGCAGCGACAGGCTCACCGGTTCATCAGGGCAGTTACCTGCCTGCTGCTTGCACTCTGTGTTCCTTCCGGCAGCGTCATACCCCTGGTGGCGGACGAATCATCCAATGCAGTTCCCGAGATCGTTCCAGTGGTGCTCATGGCCCCATCGGGCCCATTGATCATTCATCTTGAAGTGACTGTCGGCCGAGCTTCGTGGCGATACTGGATGGCTGATCGTCTCGTTCGCACGCTTGATCAGGACGCAGATGACATGATCTCCGCCACTGAACAACGCATGATTCCACGTCAGCTCCGAGAACTCATGTCCGGAGATGCAAGTTCCGTGGACAAGAACGAAGCAGCCGCTCCAATCCCTCGGGATGAAGTTACCGCCGAGATTCAACGGCTGCTTCCCGAGATACCACAGCTGACCACACCGAACAGCAACACTGATCGGGCAGTGCGACTGTTTGCACTCCTCGACAATGATTACAGCGGCACATTGACGATGCAGGAGCTGCGCCAGGCTTCCAGGCAGCTGCGTTTTCGTGACCTTGATGATGACGATACATTTTCAGCATCGGAGCTGACGACCTATCGTGATCCGCGCAGTGCGACTTCGGAACTTGCTCCGGAAGCGATCAGCCTGCCATTCCATCATCTGGTGGATCCGCAGTCACGGCGGGATGCTGCAACCCGCATCATACGACAGTATGGATCCGGTGAGACGCTTGCTGTGGATCAGCTGCGGACATCGGCTTCTCAGTCATTACCGGCTGTAGTCAGCGTCGAAGAACTCAGCCACATGCTTCCGGAGCTGACACCGCACATGCGGGCCCGAATCCGTCTCTCTGATGCAGCAAATCGAAGCACTCTCAGCTGTGTTGTCAGTCCGCACGCTGCCGAGTTCTGTTTCGTTGAACAGACAGAGACCATGGACTCTGCAATTCTGAAGACAGAGGGCCTGCGTGTCAGACTGAGTGCTTACGGCGGCGGTATCAACAGCCGCGCGAACACCCGCGGGCGGCTCGGTCAGGAATTCATGATGCAGGACAGTGATCGCAGCCAGGGGCTGAGTGAATCCGAGTTTGCCGCGATGACCGCGGCGCTTCAGCAGACAGGGCTCAATGTCTCATTTGCCGACGCCGATTCAGATGCGGATGAGCAGGTGACTCGCAAGGAGCTATTCGGGCTGGCGGACCGGGAATACGCGGTTGTCTCCGGCCGTCTTGAATTCACGGTGGAACAGAGTGGCCGAACGCTCTTCAGCATGCTCGATACAAACTCCGACCTGCGACTCACGCGACGCGAGTTCCTGGCGGCAGCTGATGCACTCCGACAGGTCGACGAAGACAGAAACAACGTGATCTCTGATACGGAACTGGGCATTGAGTATCAGCTCACAGTCAGCCTTGGCCGCACGGAACTGTCACGACGAACGATGAATTCCATGAATCAGATGGAATCCACCGGCGATGCGTTGATTCCGGAAGCCTCTGAACTTAAGGGACCGGACTGGTTTCGGGCAATGGATCGGAATAAGGACGGCGACGTCTCAATTCGGGAATTCCCAGGCCAGATTGATGTGTTCAGGCGTCTGGATCAGAATGCAGACGGACTGCTGAATGCTCAGGAAGCTGCTGCGGCGAGTATTCGATAACCCCTGGCACCGAGAGAATTCGCTTCGTTCCATTGTTGCGTGACAGCTTCGTTCGAGGTTTTTCTTTTCAATGAAAAATGTGATGATTTTGTAACCATATGTCGCGTTTTATGCGCATTCACAGCCAGGATTACGGCATTGACTGAGGCGGAGACTGCCTCAGCGTGTTTTGTCCTGCAGACATTTCATTCAAACAGAGTTTGACACCGGAAAGCTGGTGAACGGCAGTGAAAGTCACGATGATCGGAACCGGATATGTTGGTCTCGTATCCGGTACCTGCTTCGCTGAGAGCGGAAATGAGGTGACCTGCCTTGACGTCGATGAGGCCAAGGTACAGCGTCTGAACTCCGGCGACATCCCCATCTACGAACCCGGTCTGGAGGAACTGGTTACTCGCAATACCGCGGCGGGACGACTGCGATTCACCACGTCCTACGAAAAGGCCATTGCAGAGGCTCGATGTATTTTCATCTGCGTCGGTACACCGCAGGACGAAGATGGTGCAGCAGACCTTGCCTACGTTCGTTCAGCTGCAGAACAAATGGCACCCTGGCTGTCCGAAAACGCCGTGGTCGTCTGCAAGAGTACCGTTCCCGTCGGTACCAATCGTCAGGTCCGGGAGTGGATTTCAGCGAAGACGCAGACGGTCTTCCACAGCGCCTCCAATCCCGAATTTCTGAAGGAGGGCGCCGCTATCGACGACTTCACACGACCGGATCGTGTGGTTGTCGGGGTGGACACAGACTATGCAGCAGAAACTCTGCGGGAATTGTACGCCCCATTTCTGCGGACAGAAAAGCCGTACCTGGTCGTCGGCATCGAGAGTGCTGAGATGATCAAATATGTCGCCAACTGTCTGCTGGCTACGAAGATCAGCTTCATCAATGAGATGGCGAATATCTGTGAAAAGGTCGGCGCAGATATCAATGATGTCCGTCGCGGAATCGGACACGATTCGCGGATCGGCTTTGCATTCCTCTTCCCGGGCGCCGGCTATGGTGGCTCCTGCTTTCCCAAGGACGTCCGCGCCATGGCATCAGTTGCCGAGCAACATGGGGCGACCGCGCGGATCCTGCGGATGGTTGATGAAACCAATAATCAGCAGAAACAGGTTCTCTTCCAGAAGCTTTCGGACTACTTCGGAGACAGCCTGAAGGACCGAACCATCGCAATCTGGGGACTGGCTTTCAAGCCGCGAACGGACGACGTGCGCGAAGCTCCGGCAATCACGCTGATTGAAAACCTTCTGGCTGCAGGCTGCCGCCTGAACGTGCACGATCCGGTAGCAGAACAGAACATTCAACGAATTTTTGGCGACCAGCTGAATTACTGCTCGCATCACTACGACACCTGCGATGGCGCCGATGCCGTCTGTATTCTGACGGAGTGGAATGAATTCCGTAATCCGGACTTTGATTTCCTCAGACACCGCCTGAAGTCTCCGGTGATCTTCGATGGCAGAAACCTTTTTGATCCTCGCAAGATGGCGACTCGCGGCTTCCATTATTCCGGCATCGGTCTTGCCCCCCTGCATGTTATTCCACTGGAAGAATGAAGAGAGTGACAACTGTCAATGCAAGGTCGCTCTGACTCAGATCCTTCCGGGATCCACTCTGAAAAAACTTCTGTCACTGTGAGGTCTCAACTGATGATTCTTCAGCGAACTGTCCGGTCCCTGCTGTTGCCGTGCACCCTGCTGCTGTTTGCCGGCGGTTGCGGTGAAGAAAAACCTGCTGCCGGAATTCCCGGAGGACTCATGGAGCAGGCTCGCTATGAAATGTCCGCTCCATCTGAACCCCCGGCGGCAGAACCGGAAATCACGGAGCTCCCTCTCGAGCTGGGTGAGAATCCTCGCAAGCCGGAACCACCTCCGAATCAGGGGATATTCCGAGTGGCATTTGAAACATCAGCTGGCAACTTTGTAGTTGAGGTGGATCGGTCGTGGTCCCCGAATGGAGCGCAGCGGTTTTATGAGCTGGTGCAGGATCGCTTCTACGACGACTGCCGATTCTTCAGAGTCGTTCCCGGCTTCGTAGTCCAGTTCGGCATCAACGGAACCCCCGACAAACAATCCAAATGGGACATCAATATTCCTGATGATCCGGTCAGGCAGAGCAACCGTCGTGGAACTGTTACATTTGCCACTTCCGGTCCTGGCACTCGAACCAGCCAGTTGTTCATCAATTTCAATGACAACCCGAATCTGGACGGGATCGGCTTTGCCCCAATCGGCAGGGTTGTTGAAGGCATGGTGAATATCGATTCAATCAATCCGGAGTACGGTGAATCCCCGCTGCAGCAGCTCATCGAAGTGAAGGGCAATGGCTACCTGCTGCAGAAGTTCCCACGACTGGACTATATCTCCAGAGCTCGCCTCGTCAGAGACAATACCACTGCACCGCAACCTGAGGAAGGTGACGCCACCGAGGGAACAGAGTCTGCTCCGGCAGAAAACAACTCTGCAGCGAACCAGTCTTCCAGTCCCGCTGAGCCGGATCAGCGCTGACGTTCGCCCGGATCGTGCGCAACAAGGGGCAAGGAGCACTGCAGAAAGCGACAGCAGGCCAATGGCGAGTTTCCCGGACGCGCAACTGCAACAGAAGCACCACCTCAACAGGGGAGCATCAGGCCAGAATCTCGTTCACAACTCGCCCGTAGACATCTGTGGGACGGAACTGTCGGCCGGCATGCTCAAAGGTCAGCTGTTCGTGATCGAGGCCCAGCAGGTGCAGTACTGTCGCATGCAGATCATGCATGTGCACACGCCCCTCAACGGCACGGTGACCAATTTCATCAGTGCTTCCCCATGAAATGCCGGACCGAACTCCTCCGCCAGCAAGGAAGACCGTAAAGCCGCGTGGATTGTGGTCACGCCCATCATTGCTCTGCGAAAATGGCGTGCGGCCGAATTCGCCTCCCCACCAGACAAGCGTGTCCTCCAGCAGACCTCGCTGCTTCAGATCACGCAGCAGACCGGCCACAGGTTTGTCTGTCGCCCGAGCATGCTGTTCGTGTCGCGGCATATTGGAGTGCTGGTCCCAACGTGGATTTGCTGAATTGTCTGCGTAGTTCACCTGGATAAATCGCACTCCCGATTCGGACAGCCGACGAGCGAGCAGACATTGCCGGCCAAATGCGTCTGTTGCTTCGTCGCCGATCCCGTACATCTCCGCAGTGCTCGCAGTTTCCTGACTCAGATCGAACAGTGGAGGAGCCACAGACTGCATCTGCCAGGCAAGTTCCCAGGACCGGAGCACAGCATCGGCAGCATCGCGAGCAGCTGACGGTTGCGCCGCCTGAGCCCGATTCAGCTGCTGTGTCAGCTGAAATCGTGCCGCGAGTTCCTCCGCTGACAACCGGCTATTCCGTATGTGCTCAATGTTCATCCTGCTCACCGGCTCGGAAGCTCTGCTGACGGGAGTCCCCTGAAACCGTGCCGGCAGAAATGCCTGACCAAAGTTCCGTGGACCACCATTCGCTTCCGAAGGCTGCAGAGAAATGAAACCGGGCAGGTTCTGGTTCTCGCTGCCAAGTCCGTAGAGCACCCACGAGCCAAGCGAAGGACGTACCTGCACGGTTGACCCGGTATGCAGAAACAGTGTCGCCGGACCATGCGCAACCCCTTCGGTATGCATGCCCTGCAGGAAACACAGATCGTCGGTCAGCTCACGAATGTGCGGAAACAAATCGGAAACGTAGTGTCCGCACTGTCCACCGGGATGGAAATTCCAGAGCGGTTTCATCAGCTTGCGCTGCGACACCTTGCCGAAGGTTCCAAATCGTACTCCAGTGAAATCGATTGACTGTTCGTGACGGGCCTTGAGTTCCGGCTTCCAGTCAAAGCTGTCCACATGACTCGGACCACCCTGCATGAAAACAAAGATCATGCGCTTCGCCCGCGGAACCACATGCCGCAGCGGCAGAGCTGTTTTCGTGGCGTCAGTTTCTGCGGCTGCCAGAGCATCGAAGGCCATCGACGCAAACCCGCACCCGGCACCGCGCAACAGATCACGACGCCGAGGACGCCAGCCAGTGGCGACTGCAGCAGTATTCCGGGGAGACAGGGACTGACAGAATTCCGGCATCACGGAAGATTCCTTCCGGGGGAGTCAGGGAAACAGCGGATCAGGGGGACATACAGAGACTGCTGAACTCACGGCACTTTCTGAATATCGTGTTGATCGGAACAGCCTCAATCGTGGACAATATCGCCCGGAGCAGCATTTTTCCAGAAGAACCCACTCCGGACTGACCTGTTCATCGGCAGCCAGCCGTCCCGTGCTGTGCTGCCCAGCCTCCGTCCGGTCGCTCCGGCAGACTCCGAATTACCGCTTTGATCCTCACTGAATCCGCTGAACTGACTTCTCCCGTATCGGGTGGACGACTAAATTCTACAGCAGCAGGCCGTTACGACTGGCGTCAGCCAGGTTACTCGGACAGCGCCTGCGTCCCTCCGCCCTCCGGGCATCAGCCCTCACCAACCGCAGCAATCACCTGCAAGGGGTATTTCATGCGTGGTTTCCCGACGATTGATCGAATTTGCAGCATCCGCCTGTGGTGCTTCGGTCTGACGTTATGGGTCGGATCAATCGCAGCAGTGACAGCAGACGAACCTGCGTCAGCGGTGCCCGCGGGACCTGCTGAATTGCCGGCGGTCTTCTTTGAGACTCAGGTAAGGCCACTGCTGAAGGAACATTGCTGGCAATGTCATGGAGAGGAACCAGAGATCCGCGGCAACCTGGACGCCAGACTTGTCCGATTGATGGCCTCCGGTGGCGATTCCGGCCCCGCCATCGTCCCCGGCGATCACGCAGCCAGCCTGCTTTATCAGCGTGTCGCTGATGGAGAAATGCCTCCGGGAGACAGTCGACTTTCCGATGCGGAACTGCAGATCATCGCTCACTGGATTGATGCTGGTGCTCAGACTCAGACAGCAGAGCCGGAAACTGCCGAAACAGGCCTTCTGATTTCCGACGCAGATCGTCGGCACTGGTCCTTTCAGCCAGTCCAGCGTCCGCAGGTTCCCGACCCACCACCGGAAGAATCGCTGCTGAATCCGATCGACAGATTTGTTGCTCACCGGCTGCAGCAGTCCGGTCTGAAATTCAGTTCTGCCGCCGACCGCGGCACATTGCTCCGTCGCGTCTCACTCGACCTCACCGGACTCCCGCCCGCGCCGGAAGACCTGCAGCGTTTCATTGCGGATCAGTCTCCCGAAGCATGGAACACCGTCATCGACGAATTGCTGCGTTCACCCGCATACGGAGAACGCTGGGCCCGGCACTGGCTGGACATCGCGGGCTACGCCGACAGCGACGGATACACACAGAAGGATCCGGAACGGGCATGGAGCTGGAGGTATCGTGACTATGTCATCCGCTCACTGAACAGTGACAGGCCGCTGGACCAGTTCATTGTGGAACAACTGGCCGGTGACGAGCTGTTGACACCGCCGTTTGAAAGTCTCAGCGACGAACAGGCGGACCTGCTGACCGCCACAGGATTTCTCCGCATGGCCCCCGACGGAACCAGCGACGGTTCTGTTGATCAGCAGCAGGCGCGAAACGACGTGATTGCTGAGACCATCAAGACTGTGTCCACATCGCTGCTTGG
The DNA here is from genome assembly GCA_023260695.1 of Planctomycetaceae bacterium. GTDB lineage: Bacteria > Planctomycetota > Planctomycetia > Planctomycetales > Planctomycetaceae > SXXK01. The sequence goes on along the minus strand of JALQUR010000261.1, from coordinate 3,497 downwards.
TCTCTCCGTCGGATGTGCTCAGTGTCATGAGCATCGTTATGATCCAATTTCGCAGCAGGACTATTACCGCCTGCGTGCAATCATGGAGCCAGCGTGGAACCCGGGGGAATGGCGCAATCCGGCCGCACGGCTGGTTTCACTCTGGAGTGCAGAAACACGGGCCACCGCTGCTTCAGTGCAGAAAGAACTGGCCGATGTCGCGGAACGCCGCAACGCCGAACTGGACGAACTTGTCCAGCAGACGTTCGAACGCGAACTGCAGAAGCTTCCCCAGGACCGTCAGCAGGCAGCACGGGACGCCAGAGAAACGGACGCAAAGGAACGATCCGAAGCTCAGCAGGCGTTGATTCGTGAGTTTCCTTTCCTGAATGTCAGCCGCGGTTCTGTTTACCTGTATCTGCCCGATCGACTCAACGGATTCAACAAAAAGTGGGACGACCTCACCGCCGAAGTCAAAGCAAAGCTCCCGGAAGACGATTACGTCATGTGCCTGACTGAAGTTCCGGGCAAAGTTCCGACCACACATCTGTTTGCTCGCGGGGACCATCAGCAGCCGCGTGAGGAAATTGCTCCCGGAATCCTTGATGTCCTCAATCGCGACAACTTTCTGATCGCCGCTGATAATCCGGAACTCCCCACAACCGGCCGACGCCTTGCATGGGCCAGACGGCTCACCAGCAGGGAACACCCGCTGCTCGCCCGCGTTCTGGTCAATCGGGTCTGGCTGCATCACTTTGGACAGGGGCTGGTCCGTACCCCGGCAGACTTCGGCATCCAGGGCGACACGCCGTCGCATCCGGAACTGCTGGACTGGCTGGCCGCAGAACTCATGGAAAGTGGCTGGTCGCTTAAGCATCTGCACCGCCTGATTCTGCAGTCACGTACCTGGCAGCAGCAGTCCGTACGCAATGCAGATCAGGAACAGATTGATCCGGAGAACCGTCTGCTTGCCCGCATGAATGTACGCCGTCTGGAAGCAGAAGTTGTCCGCGACACTATTCTTGCGATCAGCGGTCAGCTCAACAGTGAAATGTTCGGGGAGCCGATTCCGGTTGCGCCCGATGATGTGGGACAGATTGTCCTGGGCGTTGATAATCGCGATTCCGCTGGCAGACCAAAAGGCAGTATTGCTTCTCTCGGTGAACGCGAAAACCGCCGCAGCATCTATGTGCAGGTACGACGCAGTATGCCTCTGGGTGTGATGGAACCGTTCGATCTGCCAGGGATGACTCCGAACTGTGAACGACGAGCCTCATCAACAACGGCACCGCAGTCACTGCTGATGCTGAATCATCCGTTCATGTCACAGTATGCAGCAAAGCTGGCCGAACGACTGCAGTCACACTCGGAAGATCGGGATGAGCAGCTTCGTTTCGGGTGGCAGATTGTATTCGGTCGCGAACTGACGCCGGAAGAACTTCAGGCGGCCGTGACATTTCTGGAATCAACAAGTCCGGAAGACATGTCACTCAGCCTGTGGTGCCATGCACTGCTTTGTTCGAGTGAGTTTCTGTACGTACTTTGAATCAGTGAATGCATGACAGCGGTAATCCAGTGGCACGATGCCGGCTTTTGAATCATGACTGCCGGGATACACAGCAGGAGAGCAACCGATGACACATTTTGCACGACGCCACATGCTGGCGCAGTCCTGCCTCGGATTTTCCGGGCTGGCCGCTGCATTGCAGCAGCAACAGGCTGCAGCCGAACCGCCACGTCCGGAACTGATCCCGCAGGTCTGGGACATGACGCCAAAGTCCGCCACAGCTCCGGCTCAGGCGACAGCGATGATCTCACTGTTCATGCAGGGCGGCCCCAGTCACATCGATCTGTTTGATCCCAAACCGGAACTCACGCGTCTGCACATGAAGACGTATGACGGGAAGATCAAGTACGACAACGCCGGAGAAGCCAGCAGTAAGCTGTTTGGAACCCCATGGCGATTTCGCAGGTACGGCCAGTGCGGAATGGATCTGAGCGAGCCCGCCTCAGCGCTCGGAACTGTTGCCGATGATGTCTGCATGATCCGTTCCATGCACACCGGGGTGAACAATCACGGAGAATCCATCAAGGCATTGAATACGGGGCGACAGCTGCCTGGTCGTCCGGCACTGGGTTCGTGGCTCACATTTGGACTCGGAAGTCATAACTCCCGGCTGCCCGGATTCATGGTACTGATTGATCCATCCGGTCTGCCTGTGCTCGGTGTGGAAAACTGGCAGAACGGCTGGCTGCCATCACTCTATCAGGGAACAGTCGTGCGACCGCAGGAACCGCGGATTCTGAACCTTGACCCACCACCGGCACTTGCAGGTGAACGTCAGCAGCAACTGCTGGCGTATCTGCGGCGGCTGAACAGTGATCTGGAACAGCGGTTTCCGGCAGAAACCGATCTGAATGCACGCATGCAGAGTTACGAACTTGCTGAGGGAATGCAGCATGCAGCTCGTGAAGCACTTGATATCAGTCAGGAAACTCAGGCAACGCAGCGGATGTATGGTCTGGAAGACGATATCACAAAGGAATACGGCACGCGCTGCCTGATTGCTCGACGGCTCATCGAACGCGGAGTGCGATTTGTCCAGCTGCATACCGGCAATCAGCAATGGGACCATCACGGCGGCATCGTCAAGGCGTTACCCAACATCTGCCGACGCACAATTCCCACGGCAGCAGCGCTTGTCACCGACCTGAAACAGCGAGGACTGCTGGACAGCACGATTGTCCACTGGGGTGGAGAGATGGGGCGACTGCCGGTGATTCAGAACGAAAAGAACATCGGGCGGGACCACAATACTTACGGATTCAGTCAATGGGTCGCCGGTGGTGGATTCCGTGGTGGCTGCATTCATGGTGCGACGGATGAGATCGGGCATCGGGCAGTGACAGACATTGTCAACCACTATGACTGGCATGCGACACTGCTGTATCTGCTTGGACTGAGTGAACAGCAGGTCGCATTTACTCGCCCGGGCGGGAGTAATAGTCTGCTGGATGGACAGCCCGGCAGCATCGTTTCTGCTATCCTGCGGAACCCTCCGGCAACTCCTGTCGCTGAGAGCTGAATTCTCAGACGGTACCTGGATCCGGCACTTTTCTGTTGTCTGTCTGTGGGAGCACCTGTCAATGCCTCATATCACCGGACTGAATCGCCGGCACGCCCTCCAGCTCGCAGGCTGCGGAGCTGGACTCCTGGGACTCAGCGGGCTGCTGCAGGACGAAGGTCTGCTCGCCGCTTCCCCGGACACCGAGGATCTCAATCCACTCGCTGCGCAGCAACCGCACTTTGCTGCGCGAGCAAAACGGGTGATCTGGATCTTTGTAAACGGGGGCCCCAGCCCTGTGGATACCTGGAATTATCGACCTGAGCTGACAAAATGGAACGGCAGGTCGATCCGGGAATTTGACGACGGGTTTGAGAACACGACAGGTTTTTTTCGGAATGCAGTCGGCAACCTGATGCAGTCTCCCTTCCAGTTCGCACCGCAGGGTGAGTG
>JALQUR010000024.1 GCA_023260695.1 Planctomycetaceae bacterium | reverse complement strand
CGCCTTGTCGCTGCTGGCGTAGTTTGCCGAATCCTGTCCCTCCCAGTCATGTCCATCAATACGGACAGGGGGACCATTCAGATTCAGTCCACGATGAAACTGCGGCCTTTCGTCGGCGATCAGGGGCGGGTGCAGCGCTGTCACGCAGACAGTCAGCGACAGCCAGAGCAGCGGGCTGAATGCAGAGCGGTGGCTCGAGTGCAGTCGAATCATGGAGTTCACGGCTGCAGCCTTCTGAAGTGAAACAGGATGGCTCGATTTTCCGGCGTCGAAAAAATGTAACGTCCGCTGATGCCGCTGGCCAGCACTGTTGTTTGTCCTGCGCTCACATCATGCCGGACAATGTTCCATTTTCCGGGGGGCAGTTCTGCGATGAGTCCAGATGCGGGCAGATCGCTGCCCAGCACGTATTCCTCACCCGGGGCCGCCAGCATCCGAAACGATTCAGGAAGTCCCGGAAATACTGGCGAATCTCGCTGTGGACTGAGCTTCCAGAATTGGATATCGCGATCAATCGTTTCACGGAGCCACCGGAGACGTTCGGCCGATGTATGTTTCCGGGCATCAAATGCTCCCCAGAAATACTGCCCCAGCTTGGTGCCGTATTTTTCACCGGTTGTGCCGTAGCCGCCGCCCAGAAACGCCCCCAGATGTGCGGCGACAGTGTCGGACTCCTGATGACGGTCTCCCGCGCCCTGATAGCTGAGTTCGTCGTTGATCGTGGGGCGTCGTCGCGGGGAACTGCCGTCCTGCCCACGCCAGACGGCACTGATCGCATCCGCCGACGGGGCGATGCTGCGGAGCTTCCGCTGGATGATCTGATGATCGGCCCACTGTGGCAATGTGTCGAATTCGGCAGCCCAGCCGATCTGCGAACCGTCATGGACGCTCAGCGGAGTCGAATAGCGAAGAAAACGACGCAGTGTCACTCCAGCTGCGGCGATTTCAGACTGCGTGTAGGCCGGATTCTTGATGTCGTATTCATTGCACAGGCAGACCCAGACGTTGGGATAACTGCCGTAGCGGGCTGCGATGTAACGCAGATAAGCAGTTGGGTCGCCGGAGTTGTGACGAGCCTTCAATGTTGTGCGCGAATCAGACGTGTCCGGCCCCGCCAGAATCAGGTCGGCAATCAGATCATGAGCAAACGCGGTCTGTACGGCCAGATCCACGCGAAGGTGAAACCAGGCGGGAGCAGGACGGTGAGCATAGTTTCCGTCTGCCGTCGGCTGTCCGCTGTCGTCCAGCCACGGCTGTTCGGTGGGATGCGGACAGCGACCGCCCTGAATTCCGAATCGCAGCTTGCGAAAGAAATTCGCGTTCGCAGTGACATCGGCTGCAATGCTGGAACCGGTCGGCCGGCCGTCAGGACCATGTTCGCTCAGAAACGTGTAATGCGTATTGCCAATGATGTACTGGTGGGAACCATCCGAGCGACGGTACCAGCGACCTCCACTGCTGGATTCATCGGGAATCCAGAAACCATGCAGGGCGGAATCTGTGGCGGTCAGCATTACGCCCTCATGCTGCCCGTTCAGTTCAGCGGCGGTGGAGCGAACAGAGACAATCCTCCATTCGCCGGGAAGCGTGGGGCAAAACCGAACCACAAATACATTGCCGGCATTGGCTCCATGCCCGTCGCCGTCAAAGAAACCGTGCACTGTGATTTCTGTGGCACTGGGAAGATGCCGAAAGGTGGCCTGCAGCTGCACGTCGCGAGTCGGGCAGTCCTGCTCCGTCTGATGTGGCCCCGAGAAACGAATCTCTGTCACGGCATAGACCGGCACACTTGCAGACTCCGCCCCGGACACCACGGCAGGGCCGATCGCAATTGTGAGCAGCAGCATGCCGAGGAGCAGAATCATGGCAGGGTCCTGTGGAGTGGCAGTTGTAATGATGGGGAGATCAGGGGCGACATTGTGAATCTCCGGCAGGCGGCGGGAATCTTCGGCAGGCGGCGGGTGACGACAAATCATGCATGGACTGCAGTGGGCTGTTTCCTCAGTGACGGCACCGCAGCCGCTTTTGCATGTGTTTGTTCAGGAGCTTTCGGAAGTCATGCAGAGTGCCGGACCGTTCGGTCAATCGGCGGAGTGATGAGCTGACACAGTGCTGGCTGGGGGTGTGAACAGAGAAGCGATGCTGGGGTACTCGGGCAGGGGCGGTGAACGATTCGTAAACGCCGGCAATGTGGATTTGAACAGAAGTGGTCCGGGGCAGATTGCTGGAGGAACAGATTGCTGGAGGAACAGAACCGGGTGCTGTGGGGAATATTGACGGCTGGTGACAGTCTGGTAGTATCAAGTGATATATCAGTTGGCATCCCAGTTGACCAGAGATGTTCCGATGAAAGCAGTGGCAGTGCAGGAAATTGACAGTACGGCCCGCAAGGCTCTGCTTCGTGACCAGGCGTATACCGAGCTGAAGTCGCGAATTCTTGGCGGGCAGTTTGAGCAGGGGTTTCTGTCGACGCGGAGTCTGGCCAGCGAACTGGGGATGAGTCTGTCTCCGGTTCGTTCTGCGGTTGAGCGTCTGGAGCACGAAGGCTTGCTGCGGATTGGCCCCCAGCGAGGGATTCTGGTGAATGACCTGACGATTCGCGAGATGACGGATCATTTTGAGATCCGGGAAGCGCTGGAGTC
>JALQUR010000659.1 GCA_023260695.1 Planctomycetaceae bacterium | reverse complement strand
TGAGGTTGTCGGAGCGGCCACCTTGTACACCAAAGAAGACGATGGCCTGTCAAAAGATTGGGCGGGCCGCTTGTGGCTTAACCCGCCCTACAGCCGCGACCTAATGCCCGCGTTTGTCGAAAAGCTGCGCACGTCCTACATGGATGGCGAAGTGGGCCAAGCGGTCTTGGTCTCGCACAACAACACCGATACGGCCTGGTTTCACAGCCTTGCAAGCGTTGCATCGGCCATCTGCTTTCCGAAGAAACGCATTCGTTTCTACCGCGATGCAGAGATCGCAGCGCCCACCAACGGGCAGGCGTTTTTCTACCTGGGCGACGACCCGCAGAGGTTTATTTCGACGTTTGAAAAAGTCGGGTTCGTGGTGAGGCCGGCATGAGCGCTCTTTCTTCAACCATCAAACATCCGGGCGGCTTTTTGCACTCGCCAGCAGCCGGGCTCCGCATAGTCGCGTGCTGTCAGATCCTCAAAATTTGAGATCATTTCAAGGCGGAACAGATTCGGGCTCCAGCCTTCCGCTTCTGCTTTCAGGAGTTCCTGGAGGTGAATGGTGCTGATGGAATCAACATTGTTATCGATGCTGATCTCAAAGTATTCGGCCAGCCCTTCGTCGAGCCAGAGTGGCACGTGGTTACAGGAGGCGTGCAGAATTCCGTGAGTGAATTCATGCCTCAGGTCTTCCAGCACACGTGAGCTGACGAATGAATACACTGCCAGCTGCTGCGACGACTTCATGAAATAGGCACGGCGTACCGGAAGGGTCGGCCAGCGAACTTTGAGATAGTTGCGGTAACTTGATTCATCACTGAACAGAAAGACGTCGACGGGATCACGCTGCTGCTGAAGTTTCAGAGCGTCAGCAACCTGCAGCTGAATTTCTGAAAGTTGCTGCACCAGCGGGTCGTCGGGACGCAGGGGGACGTCACTGTGAATCACAAATTCCGGTGTCGTGAACTGGTGCCGATCCGGCCGGTTGATGGCAAACGTGGTCTGCGGGGCGGAGCGGCAGCCGATTTGCAGAGTTAACGACAGGATTGTCGCCAGCACGCAGTACAGCAGCAGACGTCGGGGAGTCCTGAGGTTGAGCATGTGATTCAGCATGCGGTTTCTGACATGTTCTGGAAATGTCGGGATCAGTCTGCACTTCGATCAATGGAATCTCAGCGACTGCTGCGGCGAAAGGGGATGCGGCAGCCTCGAGCTGGTACGGCGGTTACTTCCGGCAGACGTCCCTGCAGAGCTGCGTCTACAGCGTCTTCGACATGTCGCTTTGTGACCTTGTCCGCCATGGTCTGGTCGTCCATTGCCCCGATATAGATCACTTTTCGTTCCTTGTTGAGCACAAAGAATTCCGGTGTGAAGATGGCGCCCCAGCTGCGTGCTACGGACTGATCCTGATCATCCAGATACGGGTATGGAAACTTCTTTTCGATTGCGCGTTCCTGCATCCTGTCAAAACTGTCGGATGCTTTCTGACTGGAATTGATGGCCACGAGCTTAACTCCCTGCGGCACGTTCTGGTATTTGCGGCAGAAGTCAGCCATTCGTGCTTCATAGTCCTGTGAGTACAAACAGGAATTGCTGGTGAAACAGATCACCAGAACCTCGCTGTCTGCAAAGTCAGCAGCGGACCACGTCTTTCCGTCTGTTCCGCGAAGGTCTTTCCAGACGGGAGCGGGATCGCCGATCTGCAGCCGATTTTCATCTGCTCTGGTGAGCTGCGGGAGCAGACACAGAAGCCACATTACGCTCAGCATAGCTGTCTGAATCGGTTTCATGAACTGCGATCTCCGGTCGGATGTGTCGCTGCGTTGTGTCATCGAAGGGGAGGTCGTGAGCGACCTGCAAATCGATCTTGAGTCGAATTCTGAGAAAGTGTAATCCAAAGATGTGTGAGGAAAAGTGAATCGTCCGGAAGCGGCAGGAATTACCGGTGAGCTGCTGTGAGCAGTGCTGACACTGGAACCTGCAGTGATTTTCGGCGTTTTTCACGGTCTCGAGGGATGCACACTTTCAGACGGTGGTATTTGCATTCACAGGAGTCAGGCAGCAGTGGTGATCACAGCTCAGATGCGGACATCGGCAGTTTCTGCCGCGGCGGCGGCCAGTCCGGCAGAATCTGCCGGTGTTGTTGCTGCAATGAAGTCGCTGTCGGATGCAGTCTCCGGAATTTCATGCCCGCAGTCAGTCAGTCTGCTGCGTTCGGTGCAAACACAACTGCAGCACAGCTCTGCCGGCGATTGTCTGAATACCGCAGAGTCAGTTTCAGGATCCAGTCAGGTGAACCGGAGCAGGCTGATGAGAAAAGTTGTTTCCGCATTACTGTGTCTGATCGCTGGTGTCCTGTCAGTCAGGACTGCTGCAGCTGTGCAGTTCCCCTATGAGGCGCGAGTGATCGCTGAGGAAACATGGGTGCGCTCCGGAAACGATGAGCGATTCTATCCGACTCAGCGACTGGCTCAGGGATCAATTGTCACTGTTCATCGTCACGATCCGGGTGGCTGGTACATGATTGATCCGCCACAGGGAAGCTTCAGCTGGATTGCGGAGCGATATGTCAATCGACTTGATGCATCTCGCGGTGTCGTCCGGGAAGACAATGTGATTGCCTGCATCGGCAGTGATTTCGGCGACGAGATTTCAGCGTTTCAGCGGAAGCTGAAAGCCGGGGATGAAGTGACCATTCTTGGTCGTCGCGACATGGAGACGTCTTCCGGTCGGCAGTCGATGCTGAAGATTCTGCCGCCTCGCCGGGAA
>JALQUR010000535.1 GCA_023260695.1 Planctomycetaceae bacterium | reverse complement strand
GGCGATGAAATGCAGGTGCATGCAGGGCGTGATCGTCCGGTGATCTTCCATCATGTGGGTCAGGAATTCGCGGAAAAGCTGGCGGAGTAAAGCTCGCCGAAAATCCAGCTGATGCACGTGAAAAAGCGCAAGCGATTCTTGGCATGGATATTAAAGGCCACACCGTTCATAAAGTAATGATTGCTGCTGCAGCTCCTGTTCGGCTGTGGCAATCCGCCGCTGAATAACATCTTCTGATTCTGTTCCCCGAGCTCTCAGGCGTCGTTCAAATTCTGCCGACGACGGAGTCCTTAAAAAAATCGTAACAGCTTCGGGATACTGCTGCACCACCCTGAGTGCACCCTCAACGTCAATTTCCAGGAACGCCCATTCCCCCTGGGCCCAGGCTCGGTCGAGTTCTGACCAGAGCGTACCGTACAGGAATCCGGATGAAAACACCTCGGCGAACTCGATGAACTCGCCTGCTTCGATGCGTCTGCGAAATTCCCCACCGTCCAGAAACCAGTAGTCGTCACCGTCAACCTCACCGGGCCTCGGCGGCCGCGTTGTGGCAGACACAGACTTGTAGAGCTGCACCGGAGATTCCTCGGTGAGACGACGCACAATCGTCGTCTTGCCACTGCCGCTGGGACCTGACAATACCACGATTCGCTTTTTCCCGGGTGTCGCCATTGCCCCAGCCATCTGCCCCATGCTCACGATACATCTGCAGAAAAACTCGCAGACTGCCCCTGAAAACTCCCACCTACTCGACGTTCTGGAGGATTTCCCGAATTCGCTCGATTGCTGCCTTCATCTCAACAACACACATGGAAATCTTCACCTCGCTGGCCTTCGAACCAATCGTGTTGATCTCACGGAACATCTCCTGCCCGATGAATTCCAGCTTTCTGCCCTGAGATGTATCACTGTCGAGCAGCCTCAGAAACTGCTCAATATGACTGCGCAGCCGAGTAATCTCTTCGTTGATATCACAACGGTCCGCAAACAATGCCACTTCCCGGATCACATCCGAGTCCTTCAGTGCCGTACCACCCTCCACCTCAGCCACTGCCTTCCTGACTCGGTCAAGCAGACGCTCCCGGTAATCCGCCGTGACGTTCTCAGCATATCCCCGAACCAGCTCAAGCTGCTCGGCAATCAGATCGCACTGCAGTTTCAGATCCCCCCGCATGGATTCGCCTTCGCGAATACGAAAATCAGCGAAGTGTTCCAGAGCCACCTGCATGCTGGCCTGCATCGCCGGCCAGACACCCTGCAGGATGTCCTCAGAAAGATCATCCTCCTGAATTACTCCCGGCAGATGCAGGAACACCCCCGGATCCACCCGCAACTGTTCGGCACTCGCTCCGGTCAGCTCTGCCAATTGTCGCTGATAGGCCTGCAGCACATCAGAATCGATGCGATAACCCGCAGCCCCGGACCCGTACCGCAGTCGAACACTCACCTGCACAGCACCACGTGAGATTCGCGAGCGGATTAGTTTTTCCAGATCCGCTTCGTAGCGAGCCGCTGAATCGGGCAGGCGAATGGACAGCTTCAGATAACGGTTATTCACCGACTTCAGCTCTGTCACAACATGCACGCCTTGCCGTTCCTCAACACCGTGACCAAATCCAGTCATGCTCAACAGCATGGAACTTATTCCTCAGTCTTCCGTTGCCACCGGCACAACATACTTCCGAAATCAATCCGGAAACTCATGCTGCAACTGCCCCGAGTACAACCGCCCCGAGTACAACCGCCCCGAGTACAACCGCCCGACCCGCACAGGAAGGATCCAGGTTTTTGCAATCTGACACTTTCGGCGAAGCAGGTCGTCCGGCAGACCTGTGCTGGCCGCGCCGGACAAAGCAGTTTCAGCCGGGACAGTATCCGGCACTTGCCAGCAGGATATCAAGCCAGAACTGTCACCCGCCCGGCAGGCTCATTCACAGAGTCGAATCCTGCAACCTGCAGACGCCCCGCAGTTGAGCAGGTGCCGTCTGAAACCACCGTTCCGCTGACACTCGGAATTCCGGGAACTCAACAACTTCAACTATCTCACTGCTCGTCCGCAGCAGGAGTCTCTTTCACATCACCTTCTGCAGCAGGTTCCGCGGATGCTTCTTCCGACGCAGCCTCCGGAGTCGCTCCTGTGGCAGAAGCATCTTCAGAGCCGTTCTCCTGCGGTGCCGCATCGTCAGCTGGTGCTGCATCGTCAGCTGGTGCTGCATTTTCAGCGGCAGGCTCTTCAGATACTGGCGGTTCTGCTGCTGGCTCTTCCGTTACTGGAGCGACGGGCACAGTTTCAACAGAAGTGCTGTCTTCCGACTCCGAAGATGTATCGGCTGATTCGTCGGTGGCCGACTCTTCCACCTGAACGTTGTCTCCCCCCTGAAAGCTGGTCGCTTCCTTCTCAGTTGCCGCATTGCTGCGCATCGCCATGCCAAGCAATCCGGAAATCAGAATCCATGCGACAGCGAGCACAATCGTGATCTTCGTGAAGACGTCGCCGGCACGAGTACCAAACGCACTCTGCCCGCCCATTCCACCAAATGCTCCTGCCAGTCCGCCACCACGGCCCCGCTGAATCAACACCAGCAGAATCAGAAACAGGCTGATCAGACCCAGAAAAAATGTGAGCAGATAAATCAGAAATGAAGTCATCTCAGTGACAGCTCCAGTAAGACGATGCTCGGAATCACAACATCCGAATCAGCAGAAAACACGAAAAGACGGACTCAGGTCCGTCTCTGCGTATGTGTCAGTAACCGTGGCAACAACCATGGCACCCCGTATCAGAACAAACCTGAGCGGGTTTCAGACAATTCATTCCGCAAGTTTTCTTGCCGCATCAATGATGGGAATGAAGAGTTCACCCTTGAGACTTGCACCACCGACCAGGGCGCCGTCCACATCAGCCTGTCCGAGCAATGATTCGGCATTGTCGGGCTTTACGCTGCCGCCGTAGAGAATACGAACTGTCGCCGCGAATTCGGGAGTGTAGCGAGCCGCAACCCAATTGCGAAGATGTTCATGAGCAGATTGGGCCTGATCCGGGGTGGCGGTTACGCCGGTTCCAATTGCCCAGACCGGCTCATACGCAATCACAACAGCCGCAGCATCCTGCTCCGAAACACCGTCCAGACCACCCTCCATCTGTCGGTCCAGTACTGCTTCCGTCTGCCCGGATTCTCGCTCCGACAACTGTTCGCCAACGCAAAGCACAACGGTCAGGCCGGCTGCGAGCGCCGCCTTGACCTTGGAATTGATGAGCTGATCGCTTTCACCAATGATCGCCCGACGCTCACTGTGCCCGATCAGAACATAACTGCATCCGCAGTCCTGCAGCATCTCGCTGCAGATCTCACCCGTGAATGCTCCCGGTGATTCAAAATACACGTCCTGAGCACCCAGACGGACCGCACTGCCAGCCAGCTTCTCACGAACAGGAATCAGATAGGGCGAAGGAGGACAGACCAGTACTTCCACACCAGTCTCATCGCTGGCTGCGGCTGCCGCCAGCTCTCCTGCAAGCGATTCCGCAGAACCCTGAACGGTGTTCATCTTCCAGTTACCGGCAATCAAAAATCGACGCATTTGCTGTGTTTTTCCTGTGGAAACCAGGCCAACCATGCTGCGGTCGGCGTTATCACCAGGCGGAGTTCGGCCTGTCCTGCAATTCGACACCCGACGCAATCGAGCTCGAAAACTGTCTTATCGACTAAATCGATGGTTCGCTTCGAGGATACGAGCCAAGAATCTCGAGGCGGTCCGGAGGCAGTGCCTTCAGATCCTTGAGCGTTCGCTTCACACGAACATCCGAAACATGCCCCTCAAAATCGAGGAAGAACAGATAACCCACATGCGGCTCCCGCAATGGGAACGATTCAATCCACGTAAGATTGACCTTATTGCGGCGGAATGGCTCCAGTGCTTCTGATAATGATCCCGGCCTGTGCGGGATCTGCAGGAGCACTGCAGTGCGATCTCGCCCGGTGGCTTCTGCAACTGCATCGCCAATGACGGCAAATCGAGTCACGTTGTTCTTGTTGTCTTCAATGCACTCTGCAACGATCGGTACATCATACTGGATCGCTGCCTGCCTGCTTGCCACTGCTGCGACGCTCGACTTGTCGCGGGCCAGTTGTGCCGCAGTCGACGTACTGGTCACCTCAATCAGCCGCGCCTGTGGCATGTTCTTTGAAAGCCAGTCGCGACACTGCGAAAGTGCCTGAGGCTTACTGTAGATCTCGGAGATCTCACTTCGATCACAACGGGCCAGCAGATTATGGTGCACGTGCACCAGCACCTCACCGCAGATTCTCAGCGGAAGCCGTGTGAACATGTCCAGCGTATCGACAATCCGACCGTCGGTGCTGTTCTCAATCGGTACGATCCCGAAGTCAACATGTCCCCGATTGACTTCTTCAAAAACCGTTCCGATGGTGCTCACAGGTATCAGGTCAGCAGACTCGCCAAAACGGGAAATCGCAGCCTGATGAGTAAAACTGAATGGTGGTCCGAGATAGGCAACACGGACGTGCTTCACCCGCTGCCGGCCCGCACTGAGCAGGGGACGGAAGATCGAACGCAGCTCGACAGTCGAAAGCGGCCCCTGATTCAGACGCTCAATCATGCTCCAGACCTGCTGCTGATCCAGATCATTGAACATCGTGCGGGACGTCGACTGCACCTCCTGCATCTTTTCCAGGAACAGTGTGACACGCCGGTTCAGCAACGAAACGAGCTGCTCGTCAAGGCGAGCGATCTCCATTTCGGGCGGAAGCTTCGCCGCAACACGAGCAGTGGGTTCACTCCGAGCACTGCTGCCGGCTATGGGAGATTTTCGAGAAACAGTTTTCTTACCCGCCGCCCCGCCGGCCGCAGGCCGAGTGCGTGCACTCGCAGCCTCGTCTCGCACCACCTTCCTGGCGACCTTCCTGACAGAACCCTTGGAAGACGTTTTTTTTGCCATCAGACAGTCCAGCTTTCGCTTTCGCAACAGATCACCCCGGTCTTCCGGGAGGCGGCATGTGAAATTCAACTAATGGAAGCACACCGCTTTACGACGAAAACAATTCCTTCGATTACCCCTGCACTCGCACCGGTCACAGGTAATCACCTGGATCAAGCCTCGGCACTCCACGCTGCCGTCAGAGCTGCCCGGGAAGCCTGAAGAAATCATCAGAGCGTTCTTAGCAATAGTGCATGCAGGATTGAGGCGGCGACTCTGTGCCGAAATCTTCACGAGGTCGTCGCAACCTTGTAATCACGGCTATTTTCAGAGTCAAGCCGCTGAAAGAAGCAGTCTCAAAACGAAACAAACTTGATTCCCTGCGCTCCTGCAGGCTGGCTGAACAAGCGACGCCGCGTGCCAAATCGGCAGCATCACCCCAGCGGCAGGGGGCTGCCAATATCGCAGCCCCTGGCTCAGCATTCGGCAACCACGCTGCCAAAATTACTCCCGCCGCACTCCGAAACAAGTAACATGAATGACACAAGCTGATACAAAACAACGACTTAAGAAAAAACAAATGGAGAGGCACAAAACCTGCACATCGGTGGAGCAACTGCCGCCAGCGATTGTCAGCATGCAACAAGTCAGGCAACAAGCACTGTTTTGTCGCGGTTCGACTTCAACTGCAACGTCAGTAGTCACAAAGTGTCGATTGTCAGATGCAGCCGCTGGCCCCGTCTGACGCAACTTAAGAAAGCACAATCATGGCTGTTTCCGGTGAAAAGATCATTGGTATCGACCTTGGAACGACGAACTCCGTTGTCTCCATCATGGAGGGCGGTGAGCCTCGAGTCATTGCGAATCAGGA
>JALQUR010000477.1 GCA_023260695.1 Planctomycetaceae bacterium | reverse complement strand
AAATGTGTGCCAGACCAACTCGCCGGTTTCTTCCCGAACCTCCAGTCCACCTGTTTGCGGGGAGACCACCGATTGCATCCGCTCGCGTTCCTGCGCCAGCAGTGCCGCCACCGGACCAGTCAAATATGGATACGCATCCTCCGATGTTACGATTTCAAGAATCTTCTGGCACAAATGAAACCCCAGGAACTGCGGCAGAAACCCACCCCACGTCGGCTGACGTCCGCGCGGAGCGGGCTCAACTCTTACCAGGCGTTCGTTGTGAACCACCAGAAAAACCACCCAGGGTCGCCCCCCCAGAAGAAAACAACTCACACCATCGACAAGTCCGTCCACAAAGTCCTGTGTCAAGGTGCCAATCACCTGACCATGCACAGTCACCACGTTATACGACTGCGGGCTGGAAAAGACCGCGTAGAGCTCCATGAAATTTCGACGTCCAAACCGTCGTTCCGCATGGGGACCCAGCAATAACCGCCCTCCGGCCACGACTAAGGACTCATCCTCAATCATCCACGTGATCAGACGGTCATATTCTGCTTTGCTGATCCCCTGAAAATCGGGCACGCAACACAATAACGACCACGCTTCATCGCGCTGAACTCCGTTCTCAGCCAGTGACATTGCCAGCAACTGATGAATCAACACAGGCCAGCATCGCGAATTCACCGGAACATCTTCCACCCATGCAGCCCGAGCGAGCTCGATCAGTGCGATCGCCTGCAGGACGGTGTCCGGCCGCTCGCAGAAAAACGTCGTATTGGCCGCCTGCCCTTCTCGCCGCCCGGTTCTTCCCATTCGCTGCAGAAATGAACCTACGGTCTCAGGAGCGTTCTCCTGCAGCACTCGATCAAGATCTCCCACATCGATTCCCAGCTCCAGCGTTGATGTGCAGACAATGCACGCTTCTGAGCCATGGTGGAATTCCTGCTCGGCGAGTAATCGCTCTTCCTTTGAGACAGCGCTGTGATGAACGAATACGGTCGTACCCGCGCGACGCATCGTTTCCGCCACTGACTCGGTCGTTGCCCGAGACTGACAGAAGAACAAACTTTTGCATCCTCGCGACACCTGGGCTGCCGCCAGCGCAATCTGTGTCTGGTCAGACTCGTGGACTATCAGCAGTTGACGCCTCGATGGCTTTTTGGGCGGGTCTACAACCACACCCTCACGCCGAGAACTGCCCCGCAGCCAGTTCAGAATTGCATTCGGATTCCCCACAGTCGCGCTCAACCCTGCACGCTGCAGATCATTTCCCGAGATACGAGCAATCCGTTCTATCACACTCATGAGATGGGCACCGCGGTCCGTACCGGCAATCGCGTGCACTTCATCAATCACGATCATTCTCAGGTCGCTGAAAAGTGCTCGCGCATCAACACGTTGCGAAACAAGCATTACCTCCAGCGATTCCGGAGTCGTCATTAACAACTCAGCCGGGTCGTCCAGAAACTGCTTTCGAGCATAAGTCGTTGTATCACCGTGCCAGACAAAACGACGCAAACCAACCATTTCCGTATAAAGTCCCAGCCGTTCCTCCTGGTTATTCAACAGCGCTTTGATGGGCGCCACATAGATCGCCCCCACCCCAACCGGCTGTGTCTCCACCAGCCTGGACAGCGTCGGAAACATCGATGCTTCGGTTTTCCCACCCGCGGTCGGGGCCAGAATCACCGCATTATTCCCATTCAGCAGTGCTTCACCCGCCAGTTCCTGCACGGGACGAAGCCCCGACCATCCCAGTCGCGCGACGATGGCCTGTTGCAGTCGCGGTGCCAGTCGAGAGAAAACGCTCACCAGGTATCCTCCATGGGCACCAGATCGTCACCGTCGTCAGTGGCTGTGGTCTCCTGTCCTGCAAGCGCGGATTGTTCTTCCGGACTCAGCTCACGTGGCTGAAAACCATATTGCTGTGCCGGACTGTAGCCCTCATTCTCATCCACCAGATCCATCTGCGTCACAAATTCACGAAGAAACTGACGAGGTACGATTCCCACATCCCCCTTAAAACCTGCAGTCACTTCGGCAACCATTCGCTCAATGAAGTCGCCACTGACTTCCGTTTCCATGCGGCCACGATCGCTGGCTGGATACATTTCACGCAATTTCATCGCCACCGCACGCAGCCGATCGGCACTGAATGGCTTCAACTCCAGCTGAGCCTGCCGCAGACTGGCAAATCCGCCGCTCGACATGAACCGAATTCTCGCATCCAGCGGTGCCAGGCCTGCCACGCCGTGTCGCGTATCAAAGAACTCCGGGGTGCCCGTAAACAACCACAATAATCCAGGATAGGAACTGGCCGCATCAGCAATCTGCCGGATCCCATTCAATGACTTGTGCCGCGAATCCTTCCGCATCCGCAGAATTGTCTCTGCCTCGTCAATCACAATCACAAGCCCGTTGTAGCCCGCTGCTTTGACAATCTCCAGAACTCCCCGCAGATAGTGCAGTGCATCACGGCTGCCAATGTCGCCTTTGATCTGAGCAGCTTTTTTTGCCGAAGCAGCCACGTTGCCGCTGCCACACAACCATGAAATCAACGTCCCGGCCTCTGCAACTTCTCCCTGCTGCTTCAAATCAAAGATCGTCTGGATGACTCGAATGAAATCCTCCGGCGCATTCCCGCCGGTGAGTGAAGCCAGATCATCGCTCAGACGACTGCGAACGCGTCCATCGAAATCGTCAGCCTCATCGTCCACTCCGGCATTCACCAGAGTTTCCTCAATCGCACCAATCCAGCGATCAAGAATGTCCC
>JALQUR010000719.1 GCA_023260695.1 Planctomycetaceae bacterium | reverse complement strand
GTCATGCTTAGTTTGCTTCAAATTGCCCGGACAGTATCTCAGCGGAATTGTAAACACAGCATGCAGGATGATCCCCACGATGGCTGGCAACTTGAAGCAAACTAAGCATGACTGGGGACTACTGCCGGAGGGACTGGCGGTGGTCACATTGCCGGCTGACGCGGAACTGTCCGCGCGGCTGCGGCAGCTGGTTCAGGAACATCTGCGACCGGAACTGGTCAGTCAGGAAGACCAGCGGCACTGGAATCAGCTGCTGGCGACGGCAGAGCGCGATGCTGCACTCGGCGATCCTCAGTCGCTGCGGTCGCTGTATCAACTGTGCGCATTGCTGCGGCAGCGGAACGCAGACCTGCGGCGGTTGATGGCAACGGTGCGTGAATCGACCACCTGGAAACCGCAGGCATTGCTGTGGCTGGTCGCCGGGCATCAGTATCGTGCTCAACTCCGGACGGCGGTGCCGGCCCGGTTCCATGAAAGCAGACTGCTTCCGATGCTGGGATTAAGCGGTGTCCGCTGGATGCATGGGACGCCGCACTGCCGCATCGTGCTGGGGTGGGACAACGGGCAACGTCAGCAGCGACTGGTCACCAGTTACAATGCGGATGCGGCATCGCAGCAACGCTTTGAGCGGGAACGCCGTGTACTGCGCGCGCTGCGTGGTTGTGACGTCAGTCCGCAACTGCTGCGAGTGTCTCGCCGGCACCGGGCAATTGTGACGGCGGCACCAAAATGCGGCTCGTTGCGAGAGTTTGTCGGACGATCAGAGGCGCATGCGTTGCAGAATCTGATTCTGCTGCAGCAGACTCTGCAGTGTCTGCAGCGGATGCACGCGCGTGGTCTGCTGCACGGCAGTCTGAATCCGGACTGCATTCTGATTGACGACCTCACGAGTGTGCGGTTCACACGATTTTCTCTGTCGGCACCGGTGGCCACGGCAAAGCCGCGTGCGGAACGTGTGGATGAGAACATGGGTTACAGCAACGTGGAACTGCTGCAGGGGCAGGCAGCAACGATTCGCAGCGATCTGGCCGCCGTCGCCATCTCATGGCTGGAAGTACTGCTTGGGCGCCCGCTGTTTGCGAATGTGCCCGCAATGCATCTGGTGCAGGCCCAGCAGGAATTCAGGATCAACGCAGTTGAGGTGGCTGGATTGCCAGGCCCGGCGGTGGAACTGCTGGTAGACCTGATCATCATGCAAGAGCCGGTCAGGAGTGGCAAACCAGGGGCGACTCTGACGGCCGCTCGGGAGGCACTACAGCACGCCTGTTTCGACAGCCTGCCTCAGGAATAGCCTGCCGCAACACCAGAGAGGATGTACACCGATCATGTCAGCGTAGCCGCCAGCACGGGCTCTGGGGCCCGCCCGGGACGCGGCGGATGCGACGATGGTAATGCTGTGACGATCAGTGTGCGATCCAACAATGTCAGCGGCGTTGCTGGCCGTTCAGGTGACATGCGGCGAACGTCAGGCCCAATTTCCGCGCTGCAATGCGATGGCGTGCATGGTGGCCATCGCCAGCCCCGGTGGGAATTGTGTGTGTACTGCTTTCACATCCTGCACAACATTGACTGCGGAGCAGCCTGCTTTCAAATGATCAGTCTGACGCGGGGAGCACAACAAGTTGTTTAATCTGGTAACTGCAGTAATCGGCAGGCCGTCCACGGCCTGCAATTTTTCCAGCAGCGGCTGGTCTTTGTTGACGGTGCCATGCGCGAAATCATGAAAAGAGAAGCTTGAGATCGCTGAAGCCAAGTCAGTCGACACCAAACCCACGGCAACACACCGTCCGGTTTTCCGACGTA
>JALQUR010000374.1 GCA_023260695.1 Planctomycetaceae bacterium | reverse complement strand
GGACAGTAACTCTGGCATAACTGAGCAACTCCGCTTGCAGCAGGCAGTTTCGCTGCTTCCCGCTTATTCATGAAGGAATGCCGCCTGGCGGCAGCGAAATTCCCCGTGCCCGGGAGGCGAAGGGCGTCAGTGACGCCACGCGTCGCGGGGGCTTTGCTGAGTATATCTGCAGGGCAGAGGGAATTCATTCCGAGTCGCTCAGGGCAGGGGAGTATTCCCTGCAGCGATATTCAGTTTTCCAGTTCGGGAATCAGCGCCCCGAAGAATCGAGCGGAATGCCTCACCAGTGAATTCTGTCTGGTTACAAACCTGACGGTGGAATATTCTCCATCTGTAAGAACACGACCGGACCAGTGGCAACCGGTCGCGTTCAGCATCGCAGCCACGCAATTCATTCGGCAGAAGTTGGCAGGACTCTCGTCTCATGGACGCACAGGCATGCATTACCATCAGCGTTACGGTGCTGGTACTGGTCGCATTGATCCGTGAGTTGCCCGCAGATCTGACATTCCTGAGTGCCATTATCTTCCTTTGCCTGACTGGTATTCTGACACCAGCCGAGGCATTTGACGGATTCGTCAATCCATCACTGCTGATGCTGGCCGCTCTGTTCATCGTAACCACCGGCCTTCGAGAAACAGGAATCATCGACAGCCTCGGACAACGAATCCTCGGGGGTGTTCATACCGAATCAATGGCACTGCTGACTCTCAGCGGAACAACTGTCGTCACATCCATGTTCGTAAACAATACGCCTATTGTTGCGATCATGATCCCTGTCGTACTGGGCTGGTGTCGCAGACACGACGTGGCCGCCTCGCGACTCCTGATCCCGCTGTCATTTGTGACGATTCTTGGCGGTTGCTGCTCCAGAATCGGCACCAGCACTAATCTGGTAGTTGCTGGACTCATGAAACGAACAGCCGACCCGCAATTGTCCGAACTGGAATTCTTTGAACTCAGCTATGTCGGCATCCCCTGCGTAATTGTCGGCGTGCTTTATCTCCTGACGGTGGGAAGAAGGCTGCTTCCGGACCGCGAACAGCCGTTTCAGGAGTTCGGACGCTCCCGCAGAGAATACCTCGCTGAAATGAAAGTACTGGCGGAATGTCCTCTGGCCGGAAAAAGCGTTGCAGCAGCTCAGCTCCGCGGACTCGCGGGACTCTTCCTGATTGAAATCACTCGCGGCAACGAAGTTATCAGCCCCGTGACACCCGATGACGTTCTGCAGGAAGGAGACGTTCTGGTGTTCACCGGACTGCTGGACACAATCATTGACCTCAAAAAAATCCGTGGACTCCAGCATGTAGGTGAGCCATCATCAGAAGACTCGGAACATCGCCGACTCGTCTGTGAAGCGGTGATCAGCCGATCATCACCGCTGATCGGCCGCACTCCACGTCAGGCCAGATTTCGTTCCCATTACGACGCTGTCATCATCGCAGTTCATCGGAACGGCCGACGCATCAATCGCAAAATTGGCGACATTCGGCTGGAGAACGGAGATACGCTGCTGATGCAGACGGGGACAAGCTTCGTTGAGGCTCACAGAAACAACCCCGACTTCTATCTTGTCAGTGATGTTCGTGATGCCAGACCTGTGCGACGAGCAGCATGGAAGTCTGCCGCAGTTCTGTTCGCTTCACTGCTCATCCTGATGTTCTTCGCTTCGGCTGAAACCGCAATGCTTGGAGCATTTGCTGCGGGAATCCTGATGATCGCCACTCGCTGCATGTCAGCCACAGAAGCTCGCGAGTCGGTCGACTGGCCCGTTCTGATCGCGGTTGGTGCTTCCTTCGGACTTGGCGAAGCGTTGAAGAAAACCGGTGTTGCAGAGGAACTGGCACGATACCTTGTCAGCGGGACATCGTTTCTCGGCCCCATTGCCGCACTTGCTGCTGTCTACCTGGTGACGATGGTGCTGAATGAACTCATCACCAACAACGCTGCCGCGGTGCTGACATTTCCATTAGCGGTCGAGGCGGCGATGATTGCCGACTGCAACCCACGCCCGTTCGTCATAGCCGTTGCTCTGGCGTCATCTCTCGCGTTCGCATCACCCATCGGCTATCAGACGCATATGATGGTCTATGGCCCGGGCGGCTATCGCTTCTCCGACTTTTTCCGAGTCGGTCTGCCACTTAACCTGCTGATGTGGACAACCTGCATGGTTCTCATTCCACGCATCTGGACGCTGCAGTCTCCGCCGCAGTCCTCGTTGGCTTCCGCCACCGAACACGTCGCCCGCGAAACCGCAACAGTACCGGACGCTGACATGGATTCAGTGCCGTCAGCAACAATGATGCTGCACACCATCCGGTCCACTGATCAACTTGCTCAGCGATGACCCGCTGCTGAATGAAAATCAGCTGTTCTCACAGGACTGTAATCAAGGTCGGTAGCCACAGCTGATCGGATCGGACTTGACGGCCCGTCGAGCACACCCGCAGTCTGCTGCACGGAGGTATCACCGGACATGCCAGCCAGGGCAGGATGTGCACCGCGGATTTCTGCCAGCAACCGTGCAGACTTCTCTGCGGTCTGCTGATCCGGCTGCTGCATTGCCTGCTGCAGCCAGACAACAGCTTCCTGGTCGCGCGACTGCTCATGCAGCATCCATGCGATGTTGTAGTGAGCTGCAGGAGCACCAACGGCGTAGGAAAGATGGCCAAGCCCGCGGTCCAGATCTCCCGAACGTACCAGCGCCAGCCCCAGTTCATAGCGACCTTCCTGACTCGTCTCGTCAATACTGCAGGCTGCTTCCAGTGCAGGAATTGCTGCAGACCAGTTGCTTCGCCGCGAGTAAAACCGCGACTGCTCGATCAGAACCTGCATCTGCTCGGACTTTGAATCCAGCTGATGACGCCGATCGGCAAGCCTGGTAAGGATCTCTTCCGCCTGTGTAAATCGCCCCGTTGACTCCTCAATTCGCGCCATCCCCAGATGTGCAGCAACAGCATCCGGATACGCCTCAGCAATCTCCCGGTAAGTCTGGAGTGCTTCAGCATAGTTGTGCTGGCTTTCCTGCAATGCAGCGTAACTCAGCATCACCGACTCAGTGCGATTGCCAAACTGTCGCCGCGCCGCCCGAAACTCCGGCGACAGATCCTCATTGCTTTCGTCACTAAGCAGCAGGCGATCTGAGATGGAGACCCACGAAAGCTGCTGGATGCACCCCGACATCGATGTGACAAGCAAACCAAGGCAAAGCATACGAACGCAGATGGCCAACATGACTACCCCCCGGAATGGACATGCCCACCGCCTGCAGATCAATTGGTCTGCAGCGCGGGAGTACGCCGTCTCCTCAGAGTCATCGTAATCCGCACAGTTTGACTTACAGGAAAAACCGGCATTCTCCTGTCGCTGGCAGTGCCACCCCACGCATGCCTGGCAAGTCTTGCCGATGCTTATCCGGCAAGGCAGAAACGGCAGCAGAAGAAGAGCCGCATCGGCCTGTATCACGCCCGCATCAACGGGCAGGTACCGTGGCTCCGGGAGTATCAATCAGGTTGCTGCCACCTGTCTGAGAGATATTCGTTCCTATGCCCATGTTGCCGCCGGATGAGGGAGTGGCCGATCCCGTGGCCCCGGAACGCCCACCCGACGGCAGCGGAATTCGTGGCAGCGGAGTTGATGTCAGATACTGGCTGCGAATCGATTCCACTTCAGCTGCTGGACGCCCCGTCTCGCTGCAGTTGCGGAATGCCAGTGGAATTTCTCCGTCTGCAACTCGCTGCTGCAGCATCGCCAGTCTCACTGACTGCTCACGTCGCAGGTCTCGATCCAGATTACGTGTCGCCTGGACATAGACACGCTTTCGATCCTGAGGAACTGTTTCGATCACATACTCCAGATGACGCAGTCCGGCTCTGTTCAGCTGATCTGTACCAGTGTCAAAGTGATGATGGTACAGCGTTGTCTGGTCTTCCCAGCCGCGGCTGGCAAATGCCTCGCAGATCGCCGCAACGCTCTGCTCATCCTGGTCTGTATATGGTGTGGGCCAGTAGTGCTGCGAGTGATAAATATGTGTCAGCGGCTGTTCCGGACCACTTCCTCGAGGAACAGCAGGCCAGATCTTCCCTCGCCAGTATTGCTGCTTGACGCCGGGTGTGATCGCCGCCTTTTCCCTCCACCATGCATCGGAGCCACGGCGATGGGAACTTGTCGAGTCACCCATCAGCAAGAAACCGCTGGAACATCCAGTGACTGTAAACAGAAGGGAAGCCAGCAGCAGAAGCTTGCACATTGCTTTCACCTGAGCAAAACACTGAAACGCTGAATTACGCGCAGTTGTTGTACACACGCCCACAACTGTGTTCTTCGGTCATGCCGGCTGTTGTTCCGCATTCGTTTCGTCGCCGCAGGACAGTTACAATTGCTCGGTCCACGACGACCGTTTCATCCTTCCCACTCACCCCGTTTTAACAGAAGCTCTGTGCAGCGGCGGCAACTGTTGCCTCCACGCAGCAGTGTTGCACACTGCTGCCACGCTCCGTCCCCATCCAGAGAGTCCCGGCACTCCGTCATATCCCGTACAACAGGAATTCTGACCTGCAGCGGAGACTGCAATTCTCCCGATCAGCCCCGAAGACCAGCGAAAACAGGGAATATAGTGAAAATAGCGGGTTGTTTTTTGTTGGTCGGCGAGCTGACCGTGGCGATGAGGGAATTCCGAGATGACTGCCAGAGTGGCCAACAAAAAGCCGCTGGGACAGGTGCCAATGTGTCCCCTGCTGCGTCCGCAGTACAAGGATGAACTGGGCCCGTGGACAATTCTGCCCAATCGGACCGTCACCTGCGGCTCCGCAGACGACAACGACATTGTTCTCAAAGCCAGTGGAATCGGGCCGCACCACTGCCACTTCGAATTCAACGGAAGTGTTCTCCGCATCTGGCGTGACGAGGGCCGAGTCTGGGTCAATGACCTTCCGGTCAGCTCTGACGTTGCACTGTCCATGAACGACACAATCAACATCGGTGCGGTCAGCATTGTTATTGATGAAGCTCCACTGGCGTTACCGCCGATTCAACGCCGCCCCGAATCCAACGTCGCTGAAGCGGATGTTTCTTTTGTTGGCGACAGCAGTCTCAGATTTGAATCGGCCTTTCCGGGCCTGGCGAAGCGTAACCCTCTGCAGTTCTACCATTATGCTCAGCCCTCCGGGATCGAGCTTGAACGGCTACAGCAGGATCTGAGCACTCGCGAGGTGATCCTGCGCCGCAACGAAGAACGCTGCGCAGAACTGCTGCTCGAACTGGAGCAACTGCGCTCAGAATACTCCCGCACTGCTGTCGCAGAAGCGGCCGAAAGAGCGCGTGCCCACGAGGAAGAACTGCAGAGCTCACGGCAGGAAATCGCAGCTGAGCAGCAAAGAAATCAGCAGGTTGCCGATGAATTGCAGTTACTGCGGCAGCAACTTGACGAACAGAAACTGGCGTTGGATTCACAGGCCGAAGAACTCGAACAGCAGCGGCTTGATGACTCAGAAAACCAGCGCAACGGTGATGCTCGAAAGGAACTTCTTGCTGAGAACCGATTGCTGCGAAGTCAGCTGGCGGATCTGCAGACGGAGGTCATTCAGCTGCGGAGAGAACTTGAGCAGGCTGCAGCACAGTTAAGCCAGTATGCAGCCAGCCTCGAAGACCAGACGGTGGAGCTGCACTTCATCCGCAGCCAGCTTGCTGAAAAGAATGCGGCACCTTCCTTACTTCGAGTCAGTACACCGCAGGCAGTCATTGCGACAACACAAGTTGCCGAGGAAGCTGCTGCGGGCGACCTGCAGGATGATACGTCCGAGCCGGTATGCGAAGACAATCTGCCCGCGGAATATGATCCGGTCGCCGGCGAACACATCGCGTGTGGATCCCCATCAGCTGAATCAGTTACCGGCGAGTCTGTTACGAGCGAGCCCGTCGCAGAGGAACCGGAAAACCACTCCGACGAACTCGATCCACCGTTACCGCCAGCGGTCAGCGAACTCCTCGACAGACTCAACGAGGTCGCGATGGAGAGTGCTGATGATGTAATCGAGGCAGGCGA
>JALQUR010000306.1 GCA_023260695.1 Planctomycetaceae bacterium | reverse complement strand
ATAATCCAGCACCCCGCCGGCGGTGCGTAACGGCCGCGGCCGCTCAGCATCACTCTGCGGATCGATGCACGTCCACGACTCGTACGCCCGACGATCCCGCACCGCCGCCAACGTGGCCGGAACTCGGACCACCGGAAACGGCCGCCCGAAACACAGCCATTCCGTGCCCGCCGCATCCGCAACATCCGCCGCACTCACCCGGAGCGGATGCTCACCCAGCTGTCGCCACTGCTCCGACAGATCAATCTGTTCGAACACTTCGAACAGCTCCCGATCGCTGTTCCAGATCAGATGCCCCTGCTCGAGTGGATCCGCCAGACCCCGCCGCCGCGAATACTGACACACCATCCGCTCTTCGCCGTCGACATCCAGAACAGTACACACACCCTGAATCCAGACCACGCCCTCGCGTTCAGGGACATCCACCATCGCCCGCACAAATCCATCCTCACGAGTGAAATACTGCAGCGGCACACCCTGCTCCGGCTGCCACTGCCCCGCTGCCGGCAACTCCGACACAGCACCGGCTGTGCGGAACAATCCCAGCGGATACGAAATCCGGTTGGTGTCTCCCCAGAACCAATGCATCCGCCCACCAAAGACCGCGGTCTGAACCGAATCCTGCCCGACCACCTGACCGCGAATTCCCTGCTCACCCGCCGCAACGGACTTTCCCGCACGCTCGCTGTGCCCAAATCGACCCCGACCCGTGACCCGGTAGAGCCGTTCTGCCACCTGAGTCCGCTCGATCTGCACCACATGACTGCTGCCGGCCGCCAGCTGCAATCGCACTCCCGCAATCCCAAATCCGTCCTTCGCGACCTCGTAACCCGGTGATGTCACCTTGAAGAACACCTGCTGCCCCAGCAGCTCCCCGTCCTCCACAACCACCCGCCCAAGATTATCCGTGACCCACTGCTGATCATCGACAGTAGTCAGTGTCACCAGCGGAATTCCACGGCCACTGGCGTTGTCCACCACCTGAATCTCCGCGAATTTGACCGCATCACTCTGCGCCAATAGCGGGCCGCACAGACTGCTCAGCACGACAGCCAGCAGGCTCAGCACAAACCGAACCACGCCGCACTTCACAGCGACGCTCGCGTCCATCGCAAAATTCTCGCCCGGCCCATGCCACATCTGTGCTCTGTCCCCTGCCCTTTTCCCATCACCCATGGCCGATCACCCCCTGCCCGCTTTACGCTTGTCCGCCGCCCGCCGCCCGCCGTCCGCATGCGCGCTTGCTGCAACTTGTCCGCCGCCCCTGATTCCTCAACCATCACCCTCACACTTCACACCCGTCGCCCTTCGCCCGTCGCCCTTCGCCGCTTGTTTTCCGCTGAGTCCTCAGCCGCTGCCGCCTCAATCAAACGCTGTCTTTGGAGATTCTCGTCAGGAGCGGTACAATCGGCGAGCGTAAATCCCCTGCGGAATGCTGAGGATCCTGGAATTCCACGGTCGCAATGCGTCGACAACGAATTCACAATCACGTCCGCAGCTCACCACGTCCGCAGCTCACCACGTCCACATCTCACCACGGCCGGCTCTCAGCAGTCATCGTGGCTCGGCCCTGCAACACGCACTGCTGCCAACCGGATGATCACCATGTCGCATCAGCCTCATCTCACCAGTCGTCGGCAGCTGCTTTCCAGTGGCCGTGACTTCGCCTCACTCGCTGCCGCTGTCATGCTGGCGGAAGATCTGCAGGCCGGCGACGAAACCACTGCCCGCTCAACCGCGGTGTCCGCAGACACACCCGCAACCGGTCCGACCACGGGCGGTGTCATGGGCGTGCTGCATCATCCGCCCAAAGCCAGACGCGTCGTGCAGCTGTTCATGGGTGGCGCAGCCAGTCATCTTGACCTTTGGGACTACAAACCCTTTCTCGAACAGCACCACGGCGAAGAATCTGATTTCGGCGAACACGTGGAAGCCTTCCAGAACGGACTTGGGCCGTGGATGAAGTCGCCCTTCAAATTCATGCAGTACGGTGAATGCGGCAAACATCTGAGCCATCCGGTTCGCGCGCTGGGGGATGTCGTCGACGAAATGGCTTTTGTGCACAACATGGTCGGCCGCACAGGGGTCCACAGTCAGGCCACGTATCTGCAGGCCACCGGCTTCGAACGCCCAGGCTTTCCCGGCATGGGCGCGTGGATCACCTGGGCTCTCGGTTCGCTCAATGAAAACCTGCCGACCTTCGTCGTGCTTCCCGATCATCGCGGCTTCGCCAGCAACGGTCCGAAGAACTGGGGCGCAGCATTCCTGCCGGCCAGCACACAGGGCACTGTCATCTTCCCACAACGCGATCAGCCCGTGCAGGATCTGCAGGCCGCTGCCGACTTTCTGAATCCGCAGGCCGAAGCCGACGGTCAGCGTCTGCTGGCTCTGCTCAATAAAGGCTACAACGAACAACGTCCCGGGGACTCCCGCCTGGCCGCCCGATTGCGTTCCTACGAACTGGCCGCCCGGATGCAGCTGAGCGTTCCGGAGATCTTCGACCTCTCCCAGGAAACAGCCGCAACACTGCAGAACTATGGCATTGCCGACAACGGCACCGAATGGTCGACCGATATCAATGTCCCGGAAGAAGCCGACTGCTTCGGCCGCAAATGCCTGATCGCCCGCAGACTGCTGGAACGCGGCGTCCGCTTCGTTCAGATCTGGAGCGGCAACGACAACAGCTTTCCCCGCCGCAACTGGGACAGCCACGAAGATATCGAACGTGACCATGGACCACTGGCCGAAGGCATGGCCATCGGGGCCGCCGCACTCATCAAAGACCTCAGGGAACGCGGCCTGCTGGACGATACCATCGTGCTCTGGACCACCGAATTCGGCCGCATGCCTTCCACCCAGGGCAGCAAGGGACGCGACCACAATCCGTACGTCTTCACCAACTGGCTCTGCGGTGCCGGAATCCAGGGCGGCACAACCTATGGTCCGTCCGATGAATGGGGCTACAAACCGCTCGACCGCGACAACCCCACGCAGGTCTACGATATCCATGCCACCATTCTGCATCTGCTGGGAATTGACCACACCCGGCTGACCTTCCGCCATGACGGACTGGATCGGCGTCTTACCGATGTGCACGGTCATGTCCTGCACGATCTGCTCAGCTGACACAGCCATCCTGAACCGCTCACTGGTCTGCGGCGGGCCCCAAAGACACTCCAGCAGGTCTCGCCAGACCGCCCGCAGGCCGGCATCACCCACTCTGATAATCGCAGCCGCAGCCGCTGATCACAGATGCGTCCCGCCAGCAAACTGTTTAGAATTCCGCTCCCGTTCCGGCCCCGTACTCCGGTGTTTGCTCGCCTGCGTCCCGCAGTCTGCGGCAGATTCCTCGTGGTCTTCCGGCTCGCCGGTTCGCGATTTCTCCGAAAAGAACTGTCATGAACACAGACGAACTGCGCGAAAAATATCTGTCCTACTTTGAAGCTCGGGGCTGCGTCCGCCGACCCAGCGACGTGCTGATTCCAAAGGATGACCCCACCGTTCTGTTCACTCCCGCCGGGATGAATCAGTTCAAGAATCAGTTTCTGGGTGTCGGCCCCATCGACTTCACTCGCGCCACCACCAGCCAGAAATGTCTCCGCACGGGCGATATCGGCAACGTGGGTGTCACC
>JALQUR010000287.1 GCA_023260695.1 Planctomycetaceae bacterium | reverse complement strand
GTTTCTCAATGAAGAAACTGAGAATTGACAGCCGGCAGTGTTGCGGCTGCAGACAGGATACGGTGACGTATCGTTCTGCCCCGCGACAGCGGATATGCCCTGCGATAGCGGATATGCCCTGCGACAGAGATTCATCAGATCCGCCCGGGGTGTGCCCGGCACCCTGGCGTGGTGAATTCCAGCGGATTCCTGCAGCTGTGGACGTGGCAGCTGAGGGTCGTGGCAGCTGGCCTGTGCATGCGAGAGCTTCCGGAAGAAGCAACTGTTCTGTGCCACGGCAGCTTTATGGCTGCGGCGGCGGAGGAGTGTCTGCTGTTGATTCGCGATTTGCATCCGCTCGATTCAGAGCCTTCAGGTAAGCCTGAGCTGCAGCTTCGATAATGTCGGTGCTCACAGCTTTCCCATGATACTGTCGCCCGGCTACGGAAATTGTCACGCGTACCTCTCCCTGAGCATCCTTGCCTCCGGAAACACTGCGGACGTCAAAGTCATCCAGTCGAGCCGGAAGCTGCATGATGCGTTCCAGAGCGCGGAAGACGGCGTCAATTGGTCCGTCTCCAGTGGCTGCATCTGCTGTGGCGGACTGACCGTTTTTGCGGAGTTCCACAGTCGCAGTCGGCATCATGCTGGTACCAGCGGAGGTCTGGAAACGCACCAGTTCCCAGTTGTCGTTATTGTCGGAGAGACGATTCTCAATCAGTGCAGTGATGTCGCTGTCGTAGATTTCCTTCTTCTTGTCCGCAAGCTGAATGAAGTCATCAAAGACACGCTGCAGAGCTGCATCATCGAGTTCGAATCCAAGCTGAACAATTCGATCCCGAAACGCTGCTCGTCCACTGTGCTTGCCAAGTACGAGATTCTGGCCCGAATAGCCGACGTCTTCGGGCCTCATGATTTCATATGTGGAGCGTTCCTGCAGCACGCCGTGCTGATGAATTCCGGCCTCGTGCGCAAATGCATTCTGTCCGACGATAGCCTTGTTTCGCTGGACTTTCATACCGGTGATGGATGAGACCAGATGGCTGGTCGGGACGAGTTTTCTGGTGTTGATCCCGGTGTGCACACCGAAGTAGTCGGCCCGCGTGCGAATGGCCATGACGATCTCTTCGAGAGCGGCATTACCGGCGCGCTCGCCAAGACCGTTGATCGTGCACTCCACTTGTCTTGCTCCGGCTTCCACGGCCGCCAGACTGTTGGCAACAGCCAGCCCAAGGTCATCGTGACAGTGTGCACTGATGATTGCCGAACCAATATTCGGGACATTCTCGCGAAGATGCCGAATGACTCTGTGGTAATGGCTGGGAGTAGCGTAGCCGACTGTATCCGGGATGTTCACAGTTGTGGCACCAGCGGCAATTGTTCGCTCAACGACTTCGCAGAGAAAATCCAGCTCGGTACGCACCGCGTCTTCGGGAGAAAACTCAATGTCCTCACAGTACTGACGAGCGCGCTCGACCGATTCCACCGCCCGCTGGATGATCTGGGATTTGTCCATTCGCAGTTTGTGCTCGCGGTGGATCGCACTGGTAGCCAGAAAAACATGGATTCGTCTCTTTTCAGCCGCCTGCAATGCTGCTCCGGCTCGATCGATATCCTCTTCACGGCTGCGGGACAGAGCGCAGATCGTTGATCGATCCCCGAAACGCTCCGCAATTCTGGAGACAGCGTCGAAGTCACCTGGAGATGCAACGGGAAATCCCGCCTCGATCACGTCGACTCCGAGTTCAACAAGTGCGCGAGCCACCTCCAGCTTTTCGGCAGTATTCATGCTGCAGCCGGGTGACTGTTCCCCGTCGCGGAGAGTCGTGTCGAAGATAATGATCCGATCGCCAGTCATTCAGGAAGACTCCTGTTTCGCTGTGTAATCATCGCGGGTCCACCCCCGCTCGATGCAACAAATGAGCCGAGAGAATGTCTCCTGGCCCGGATTGAAGATTATGTCAGAAGCTGAAGACAACGCGGCCGTTGTGACAGCCGCATGCCTGTTGCTGATCCTGCAGAGTCTCAACAGCCAGCAATGAGGAGCAACTGGATGAGGAGAATTGCAGCGGCCAACAAAAAACCCCGAGGTATGCCCTCGGGGTAAGAATTTCTGAACTGCGTTCAACCCCGGGGCTTCCCTAAGAAAGCAGCAGCAGGCCTGAAAGCAGCAGTTCAGTAGTCATCGTCGTTGTTTTCTACGGTGTGAATCCTGGCAGCAGTGTCTGAAGCCTCGTGTCTGAAGCGGGAATCCACAACGTCAGACACAGACGCGATACCTGGCCAGCTAAAACCAGCAACCAACCTATACGGAGGGTAACGTCGGTGTTCCGGTGAGTCAACGAAATGGTGGCCGAACTCATTCCGGAGAAGTGATCTTCCGCTCCGCTCCCCCGGCAGCATGCTTTGCTCTGCCGTCGATCGCGATTCGTGTTCTGCAGCTCAGGAGCGTGTATGGCTGCCGTTTCCGGGTGCCTGAAAGTCGCTGGTGGGATGGGTTAATCGCTGCAGTCAAATCAGCGTTGAGCTGGTTGGTTGTGGTGTTGAGTGTGGATGTCAACGTGCTTGCAGAGTTCTTCATCAGAAGACTGCCAAAACGGCTGTTTGAGCCTGTGTGTGCATGCTCTTGCAACTCCATTGGTTTCCGCAAGTCTATATTATTTTATGATTTGTGTCTGTTTTTTCTGTGTCGGCACACAGTTTGCATTGACCTTCCGCGGAGAATTTTCTCTGCCATTCCCACGTTGGCAGTATTTGTTCCTTGATGGTTTTGCAGAGTGAAACAAACAGCAATTCCGGGTAGCTCCCCGGTGCTGCTGCGAAACCTTCCGGGGCGGATGCTGGCGGCCTGGCTGTCATGACAATCGTCAAGCTTTACAGAGTGTCATCAATCCGGGGCGAATTGTTCCGTCAGGTTGTTGTTGGCGCTGGATTTTTGGGGCTGTGACGTCCTGTGTCGGGGCGGTTTGTGCTGCTGCGGTCATCGGCTGAGGGTTTCAGGTTCGCTGTCAGGTTGTTGCTCTCAGCAGGCAACTGGTAGCTGGGCATGAAACGGGTCAGTCAGTATCTGCTGTCGTGAGGTCTGATGCAGTCGACATCGAGAAGCGAGAAAGATTTGAGGAGAAGCCGTGGCCAAGTTACTGACGTTCGATGAAGAGGCTCGAGGTAGTCTGCTTTCCGGCGTTTCGAAGTTGTCGAAGGCGGTTGCCAGCACTCTGGGTCCTCGGGGGCGGAATGCCGTTCTTGACAAGGGCTGGGGTGCCCCGAAGGTGACAAAGGACGGTGTGACCGTCGCTGAAGACATCGATCTTGAAGATCCGTATGAGAACGTTGCGGTGCAGCTTGTCAAAGAGGCTGCGTCGAAGACGAATGATGTCGCCGGAGACGGCACGACAACTGCGACAGTTCTGGCGGAAGCGATTTATCGTGCTGGCCTGAAGTACATCGCTGCTGGTGCCGATGCGATGGCGCTCGGTCGTGGTGTGAACAAGGCCGTTGCTGCAGTGAGTGAGTCTCTGCTGGCAATGTCCAAGCCTGTGCGCGTGTCTGACCGAGCTCAGATTGCTCGTGTTGCCACGATTGCGGGTAATAACGATCCGGAGATCGGTGAGATTCTGGCTGACGCTCTGCAGAAGGTCGGCAAGGATGGGGTGATCACGGTTGAAGAGGGTCGCCATGTGGCGACTGAGGTTGACCTGGTTGAGGGGATGCAGTTTGACCGCGGCTACCTTTCGCCTCATTTCATTACTGATCAGGACGCGCAGGAAGTTGCTCTGGATAACTGCCGGATTCTGATCCACGAAGAAAAGATCAGTTCTGCGAAGGCGCTGGTGCCCGTTCTGGAGGCGATTTCGAAGAGCAATGCTCCGCTGCTGATCATTGCAGAGGACATTGAGGGCGAAGCGCTCGCGACCCTGGTTGTGAACAAGATGCGTGGCATCGTCAGTGTTGTTGCCGTCAAGGCTCCAGGCTATGGCGATCGTCGCAAGGCCATGCTGGAGGATATCGCGATCCTTACCGGCGGTAAGGCGTTCTTCAAGGACCTCGGTGTAAAGCTGGAGAATGTTCAGCTGAGCGATCTTGGGACTGCTCGCAAAGTCCGGATTGACGCGAACACCACGGTGATTGTGGAAGGTGGCGGCAAGAAGGGGGCGGTAGCAGGGCGAGCTGAGCAGATTCGTCGCGAAATTGAAGTCACGGACAGCGAGTATGATCGCGAAAAACTCCAGGAGCGGCTGGCTAAGCTGGCTGGCGGAGTTGCTCAGATCAGCGTTGGTGCTGCAACCGAGACTGAGATGAAGGAACGCAAGGACCTGATCGACGATGCGCTTGCGGCGACCCGTGCGGCAGTGGAAGAGGGGATTGTTCCGGGTGGTGGCGTAGCTCTGCTGCGTTGCGAGAGTGCTCTGGAGAATCTCAGCCTGAAGGGTGATGAAGCTTTTGGTGTCGAACTTGTTCGTGGCATTCTGGAAATGCCGTTGCGAACAATTGCGGCCAATGCTGGTCTGGAAGGTTCGGTCGTTGCAAACCGCGTGAAGAAGGGCAAGAAGGCTTCGCACGGCTACGATGCTCTGAACGACCGTTATGGCGATATGTTTGCGTTCGGTGTAATCGACCCGACGAAGGTCGTGCGGACGGCGCTGCAGAACGCTGCCAGTGTTGCTTCGCTGCTGATGACCACCGACTGCATTATCGTGGATGAGCCGGCTGAGCCAGAGGGCGACGGGCATCACGATCACCACCACGACGGTGGCATGGGCGACATGGGCATGGGCGGCATGGGTGGCATGGGTGGCATGCCGGGCATGATGTGATTGCCGCTGCGTGGGCCTGGAACGGTACAGGCTTGCCGCGGTAGAGGCTGGTAGCGGTGCAGGCTGGTAGCGGTAAGGTTGCCGGCCTCGGCTGTCTGTCGAGCGTGCAGCCTCCGGTCCCGGTCGGGGTTCAGAGAAGCTTTCAATATTTATTTCACACGGGTGATCCCGTTTTCTGGAGTTTATCGATGAAGATCAATCCTCTTGACGATCGCGTAGTAGTGCGGCCAAACGCAGCAGAAGAAGTTACCTCCGGCGGAATCGTGCTGCCGGATGCTGCTCGCGAGAAGCAGCAGCGTGGAACTGTTGTGGCAGTTGGTCCTGGGCGTCTGCTGGACAGCGGTGAACGCAGTGCACCGAGTGTTGCAGTGGGAGATCAGGTTCTTTTCGGCAAGTACGGCGGCACTGACATCGAAGTGGACGGTGAGGAAGTCAAGATTCTTCGTGAGAGCGATATTCTCGCGAAGCTTGCGTGAAGATTTTGGTGTTTCGGAGCAGCCTGCCGGCAATCGTGGGATTACTGGCAGGCAATCACAGCAGACCGGCGTTGACCTGTCGGTGGCTGGAGTGTCGTGATCACTCGCGCAGATTCTCTCGGGCACTCCGGCAGAGTCTGCTGTCGCGACTGTGCGACACACACGACATAACAGAACAGATAACCGGATTCAGATTTCATCAGCGTTCATCGCTGTAAGGAGCCTACGAAGTGGCAAAGCAACTTTTGTTCGATG
>JALQUR010000252.1 GCA_023260695.1 Planctomycetaceae bacterium | reverse complement strand
AAAATGATCGAAGATGCACTCGACTGCATCACGGATCGCGGCTATCTGTCCATGGGATATCTCCGCGATTCCATCAGCCGCAATGATCTCAAACTGCCCGACCTTGATGAGATCCGCGACATCTGGAAGGGCGACCATCTGCTCCGCGCCGATGATCGACTGCACCTTGCTCTGGATGGCGTCTATCGCAAAGGCGAGTTCTATCTCCGCTGGCTGCAGACCACCAGTTCCATCTTCTTTGGAAACCGCACCGGCCAGTTCGCAACCCTGTTTCTGCTCATCCCCTTCGGAGGAGCCATCGTGATCGTGGAAGGCGTGCGGCACATGTCCCACGTGTTCCACGGCAGCGCCCCGGCTCCGGCCAGTGCCACTACTGCCGGCGAACTGCAGCTGTCATCCTCTGAACCACAGATCTCAGCAGCCGCAGACGACGACGCTGCAGCGGACTCTGTTCAGACCAACGCGGAACCACCACCAGCTCAGCAGATCCAGACGGAACAGCAGACCGGTAGCGCGGGCGGCGTTTCAGACGACAGCGGCGCTGCCGCCGGCAACTCCACGCAGCCAGACGACTCGCGGACGGATCCAGCTGCGGAAGCCGACCCGGCCGATTCAGCTACCGCCCCGGCTGCCGCCGCCAATGACACGCAGATCGCGATCGTTACAGGTGAGAATTCGGAAACAGAGCAGACAGAAGTTCCTGTCGACGGCCCGACAGATCCGACTGCAACAGCAGCACAGCAGCAAAGTACGGCAACCGATCAGGCTGTCGACAACACCACGGCTGCTGTACAGCAACCGGTCAATGCCGGAGATGCATTCGGTCAGATCTGGCAGAGTCGCCTCGAATCGGCTTCCTGGACAATCTCCATCGGCTTTCTGCTGATGGCATTGATTCATCTGCCATGGCTTCGTCGTTACGGCCTGCGGCTGCTCAGTTCTGTACTCCGACAGATTCGTTTCCTCTGCGTCACGGTGCCGATCACCATCTTTCATTTGCCACTGGTGCAGCAAGTCTGGAAGAACCAGCACTTTATTCGGTTTCGCCGCATTATCTTCGTTCCCGGGGCGGCGGCATGGCTCCTGCTGCGAGCCGTTCCCGGACTGCTGGGACTTGCAGGAGCAGGGCTGCAGCAGACTATTGTGACGGCAACGGCGCTAAGTATGGTCCTGAACTCCCGCGCCGGCCGCGATGTTCAGGAACTGACCTGGGAATGGCTCGGCAATGTGCTGCAACGACTGCACGCCCGCATCTTTGTGGCACTGCTCGACTTCATCGTCGATATCTTTCGCCTCGTCCTGAACCTGATTGAACGACTGCTTTATGCTGTTGATGAATGGCTCAGATTCCACAGTGAGGAAAGCTGGCTTTCGCTGGTCGTGAAGGCACTCCTTGGTGTGGTCTGGTCCTTTGTTTCATTCCTCGTTCGCATCTATGTAAACCTGCTCATCGAGCCGACATTCCATCCAGTCAAGCACTTTCCGGTCGTGACCGTTGCTCACAAGATGATCCTCCCCGGCCTGATCGTGATCCGCGGCACAATGGTGGGATTTCTGGGGCCCTATCTGGGACCGGCGCTCGCTGAATCCGTAACGTGGTTCAACATCTTCTTTATCCCCGGGATCTTTGGGTTCATTGTCTGGGAACTCAAGGAGAACTGGCGTCTGTACGCATCCAATCGCGCCCCCGTACTGACGGCAACGCCCGTCGGCAGTCATGGAGAAACAGTCGCTCGACTGCTCAGACCCGGATTCCATTCCGGTACCCTGCCAAAACTGTTCCGCCGACTCCGTCGTCTCGAAAAACGGCCTCCCTCGTTCCGTCGATTCAGCCGACGACGTGGCCTGCGGGATCAGCTGGAACACGTCGAAGATGCCATCCGCAACTTTACTCGACGGGAACTCATCCGACTGCTCCAGTTGTGCCCGGTCTGGGGCGGCACCGGTATTCGCTGCAGCTCCGTGCGCGCAGCCTCCAACAGCTTCTTTGTGGATCTCGACTGCCCGCTGCTGGGGGATGAACCACTCAGCCTGCTGTTTCAGGAGCAAAGCTCGTGGGTCGTTGCCGGCATCGCCAGCCCGGGGTGGCTGACTTCTGCTTCCCCTGAACAACGCAATGCCTTTGAGCATGCACTGGAAGGGTTCTATCGTCGTTCCGGGGTGGATATGGTCAGAGAACAGCTCGAAGCCAGTCTTGTGCATACCCATCCGTACGACATTGATTCGGAAGGGATCACGATCTGGCCAGCCGGCGATTTCAGTTCGGAAGTCACGGTCGACCTGACACGCAAATACCGTCTGCGTCCGATGCCTGCAGAACGTGCCCGGCAAGCCGGTATCGATACTGCGAATAAACAGCAGGTCCTGTTCGCTGAGACGTACGTGGAATGGCACGCCTGGGTGCAGTGCTGGGAGCTGCCGCAAAATGCGGACGGGCAGTCCGACAATCCCTTGCCCGCAGCCTGCCGGTCCACCACGCGAACCCCTGTGCTTGATCGCTGACAGACTGAATTCGCCGACAGGAAAGACTCGCCGACAGGAAAGACTC
>JALQUR010000204.1 GCA_023260695.1 Planctomycetaceae bacterium | reverse complement strand
CAGCTCATCGGCCTGCACCGAGATGGTCACTGCAGACAGGAAGAACGTGAGCAATCTCAGGCACCAGCTGCGGGTGGTCATTCGTGTAATCCTTGTTTGCTGCCGAGACAGCGTCAGGTTCTGCCGGGAATGTTCTAATTCGGGCGTTGTGTGGCTGGTTGTAAATACAGATAAAGCATGATTGCCCGGAGCACGATTGCCTGAAGCATGATTGCCAGTCCAGCTGCAGTCGCTGCAGCCATGAGCCCGGAGCAGCAGCGGGCAGAAATCACTGCTCACGGCCGCCCAAAGTGTAGCGATCCGGCGGAATCCCCTCAAAGCCCCGATGGACTGCAAACTTCGACTGCAGCTGCAGAATCTGAAAATGTCGAGCTGCCTGCGGGAAATTCGTGCGCTGACTGCCCTGCTCCGGAGCAATAAAAAAACGGAGCCGCCTGAAGCTGCTCCGTTTCGTGTCGGAAAGTGGACATGGCCGGCTGATTCAGTCGTCGCTCCCTCCGCCGAAAACGCCGGCGCGGTACAGAAAGTAGAGCAGAGTGAGGAGGCTGCTGACAAATGCGGCCACATACGTGAACGCAGCTGCCGTCAGTACCTTACTGACCCCGGACTGTTCGTCCAGGGTACAGATCCCCGCTTCGACGCAAAGTCGTTTTGCACGAGCACTGGCATCGAATTCAACAGGCAGCGTGATCAGCTGGAAGAGTACGACCAATGCAAAGGCTGCGACTCCGTAAAGAAGCAGTTGCTGGGATTGCAGGAGGAACCCCAGCATGATCAGCAGGTTGGACGCCCCCGAACCAAAGTTCACCACCGGTACAAACGCTGATCGCATCATCAGGAAACCGTAGGCGTCTGCGTGCTGCAAGGCGTGTCCCGCTTCATGGCAGGCAACACCGATCGCGGAAACAGAATTGCTTCCGTAGACCTGCTCAGAAAGTGCCAACGTCCGAGTCACTGGGTTGTAGTGATCGCTCAAATAGCCCTGTGACCGAACGATCCTGACATCGTTGATTCCAGCCTGCTGCATGAGTCGCTCTGCTGCCTGAGCACCTGTAAATCCTCGACGGGTGGCAACTTTTGAGTAGCGATTGAACGCCGATTTCATCCAGGTGCTGGCAATGCCGGAAAGCACAAATCCCGGCAGAATCACCATGACGACATACAATGGGTCAAAGTAGAATCCGAACATGATCTTCCTCCGGAAGTTTCAGAAATTCCTGCGGTGGCCTGACAGCATTGTCACTGGGGGCAGTTACTGCAGCAGTTGTCACTGCACGTGCTGTTGCTGTGTCGCTGGCCACATCACCCAGTACCGAAACCAATAGTACTGACGGGCTGTGCAGACTGCCAGACTGGCCGCCTGCAACCGCTCATCGAATAGTAGCCGCAAGTTGCGTGCCCCCCGCAAAAAAAGAAGCACAAAACATGCTTTCTGGCTGGTTTGCCAGGTTTTGTCAGTGTGTTGCAGAGCGTTTTGTATCTGCGATCAACGGTCTGTCGGGCAAATCTGTTTTCGTCCCGATGACAATTTGGATAAGATCAAGCTGAAAAATCCTGCAATTCTCCAGACACGTTCACTGCTTAAGTCCTGCAAAGGGGCTTTTCGAATGTCGACAAACCGACGCACTCATTCGCTGGCCAGCCTGTCCCGGCGGCAACTTCTTCAGATCGGTGGCATTTCTCTGCCAGTGCTTCGGAATCAGTTGCAGGGGGCACAGACTGCGTATCACGCAGATATACCGCAGGCCAGATCGCTGATTATGGTCTTCTGCACAGGTGCGATCAGCCATATTGATACGTTTGACATGAAGCCTGATGCAGCGCGCGAAGTTCGCGGTGATTTTCAGCCGGTCAGTACTTCCGCTGGCGGCATGCAGATCTGCGAACATCTGCCGCGACTGGCGACCATGGCTCACCGTTATTCGCTGCTCCGAACTTTCTCGCATACCGACAACAATCACCTGATGTCGACTCACCACGTACTTACCGGCCATCTGCAGCCGGGTGGGTTCTTTGATAAGGTTGCTTCGCGAGATGACTGGCCCTGCTATTCAGCCGGGTGTGAATTCCTGCGGCCTCAAGCTGACGGAATTCCCAGTGGAGTCAACCTGCCGACTTTTCTGATGTCCTCTCCGCTGACATGGCCTGGTCAGCACGCCGGATTCCTCGGACCGAAGTACGATCCGTGGCAGATCGTGGGCAGGCCGGAACACCCGGAATTTCGCGTTGATTCGCTCACCTTGTCAGGTGGACTGGACCAGCTGCGATTATCCGGTCGCAGAGCACTGCTGAATACACTCGATGGGCAGTCAGACCTGTCGCAGGATATCGCGGCTGCAAGAATGACCGGCGATCAGGAACTGGCGTTTTCCATGCTGAATTCCGGAAAGCTGTCACGTGCTTTTCGCGTGGACGAGGAACCACAGCACATTCGTGATCAGTATGGGATGCATCAGTTTGGTCAGTCGCTGCTGCTGGCCCGCCGCCTTGTGGAAGCTGGCGTCCCGATTGTTCAGGCCAATATGGGCCCTGTGCAGAACTGGGATAACCACGGTGCAATTTTCAATACTCTGAAAGATCGGCTGCTGCCACCGCTCGATCAGGGTGTCTCTGCATTGCTGGCAGATCTGGATCAGCGTGGCCTGCTTGCAGACACCCTGGTTGTGCTCATCGGTGAATTCGGCCGTACACCCAAAATCAATGCGGATGCCGGACGCGATCACTGGGGACCGTGCTTTTCAGCACTGTTTGCAGGCGCTGGAACTGACCGACAAGGAGGCCATCAAAGACGAGCAGAGCATGCTGCAGGGCATCATCCGCTTTGGCGACGAGACGGCCAAGGAGGTGATGACCAGCAGGCAGGATATTGTGGATATTGACATTCATAGCAGTTTTCA
>JALQUR010000701.1 GCA_023260695.1 Planctomycetaceae bacterium | reverse complement strand
GCCAAAGGACGGATCTATTTCACAGATCCGCGGTATTCCGGGCATGAACCTCGGGAGCTGGAACATCGAGCCATTTATCGACGTGATCCGGACGGGACTATAGTTGAGGTGACTCACGATGTGGAAAAGCCCAACGGCATTACGCTCAGCCCCGACGGCCGCACGATGTACGTGGGCGATCACAACAATGGCAGTGACGGGTTACCGGGCGAGGAAAAGCCGGCCGCACCCGGGGCGATGAAAGTCTACGCGTTTCCGCTGAATGCTGAAGGTATGGTGCATGGGGAACGGCGGACGCTGGTGGATTTCGGCACGCAGGCCGGTTGCGACGGCATCACGGTCGACATCAACGGGAATATCTATCTGACCTGCCGCAGCCTGCAGAAGCCGGGGGTGATGGTGATCAATCCACAGGGAAAGGAACTTGCCTTTCTTCCTACCGGTCCCACGAATCAGTCCGGCGAATTTGAAGACTGGCGGGGAATTCCCAGCAACGTGGAGTTCGGAGTTGGCGATGATCGGCACACGCTGTACGTCACCATCGACAAAAGTCTGTACCGCATCACAACGGTCACAGAAGGGTTTCACCACGTGCTGCAGGGGAGATAGCATCTTTGGATCATCAACAGAATCAGGATGCTGCTGACAGCATCATTGTGGGCACCGGGCCATTGCGATATCGCGTGGCCACGGACTGGCTGCAGTTGCCTTCCCGGATTGATCTGGTGGAAGTGACTGCCGTGGCGGTCGATGCGCAAGACCGTGTGCTCATCTTCAACCGTGGCACGCACCCCGTCGTCGTAACCGATGCATCTGGTCAGTATCTGAGCGACTGGGGACAGGGCCAGTTTGCCCGCCCGCACGGGATCACCATTCACAATGATCTGGTGTACACGGTGGATGATCTGGATCACACCGTAAAGATCTTCACGGCGGATGGTCGGCTGCTGCGGAAGCTGGGGGTCAGCGGAGAATTCGCCAGAACGGGTGCGACAACGGTCGATTTTCGGACGATTCAGCAGGCGGCCGGACCATTTAATTTCCCGACGAACCTGGCGGTTGCGGACAACGGAGACATCTACGTCGCCGATGGGTACGGGAATGCTCGCATTCATCGGTTTGCCGCCGACGGAACGCTGCTGCATTCGTGGGGAGAACCGGGCTCCGCTCCCGGGCAGTTTCAGATTCCGCACGGGATTGCCATCAGCAGAGACGGTTCTTTGTGTGTCGCTGATCGGGAGAACAGCCGCCTGCAGTTCTTCAGCCCGGAGGGCGAGTTTCTGCACGAATGGGCTCAGATTGCTCGCCCGTGTCAGATTGCCTTTGATGGTCAGGACCGCCTGTATGTGGCGGAGCTGGGTTATCGGGCCGGGATGTGGTCGGGGACAACGCCGCCGACACCCGCTGCGACAGGTGGTCGCGTGAGTATCTTCGCTGCGGACGGACAGCTGCTGTCACAGTTCGGTGGCGGTGCTGATCCCTGTGCTCCGGGTGACTTCTTTGCTCCGCACGATATCCGACTGGATTCCAGTGGGGCAATTTATCTGAGTGAAGTGGTGATGTCTGCGGGTGGCAATCGAGGACTGGTGGACCCGTCCTGTCATACTCTGCAGAAATTTGAATTGCTCAAGGAATCCGCGGATGAAGTTTCAGCATGAACAGTTGATGGATCTGGGCCAGCGGATCTTCGCTGCGGCGGGCTGCAGCACTGAGGAAGCA
>JALQUR010000156.1 GCA_023260695.1 Planctomycetaceae bacterium | reverse complement strand
GTGAAATTCTGGCTGCCATCGTTGTTCAGCCACTGAATCTGCCCTGTCACCGCGGATGCAGTAATCAGGTCGATATCCGCGTCGCCATCGGGATCGCAGGCAACAATCAGTGTTGTGTGTGGGGCAGCAACAGGGATGGCTCGAGTCGTGAACTGGTCGCTGCCATCATTTTCATACCAGAAGACCGAGGCTTCCGCATCGCCTCCACTGACCACATCCAGGTCGCCGTCACCATCAAGGTCTGTCGCAAGAACGACAGCAGCCTGAACGGACTGTTCTGAGATCATCCGTCCGCCAAATGTTCCCGATGAAGGGACCGGAGACAGAATCTGCACCTGGTAGTCTTCAACTTCCCCGGAAGCCGCACTGCCGCCCGGACCAAGCTCTCCGATTTCACTCAGTCGCAGCCGGGCATAGCTGGTTCCGGCAGCTGCATCTGCAGGAACTGCAAAAGTCAGCACATTATCACCGGAGCTGACAGGGACATTGTCAAAGATCTGTTCGCCGGGACCGCCCCACGTTCCGTCCCTGTTGAAATCAATCCACGCATCCAGGAATCCAGAGCCACCCTGGACATTCACTGTCAGAATGTTCTGCGGGGCACCGGGCTGCAGGGCTGCAAAGACCACGCCATCTTCATCGGCACCATCGCCGAGGGCATCTGCGGCCGGATTTCCATTCGACTCCTGATCGCGGCTGGCTCCGAGTGTCGGGCCCTGTGCTGAATGCATGGCAGCACCTGCCGTCACCAGCGTCGGGTATGGTGCAGGAGCGTCGCCAAAATCGTCAGACAGATTATGGAACCATGAAATCGTGCCGGAACCTGCAGCCGCAGTGAACAGATCCAGATCACCGTCGCCGTCAATATCGGCCGGAAGCACAAACGCTGCACCTGCTGCGGATCCGCTCAGCAGCGTTGTGCTGAAATTCTGAGTGCCATCGTTGAGCATCAGCAGAATGCTGTCGTCCGCCGCTGCAGCGATGTACAGGTCCGGATCACCGTCTCCGTCGGCGTCAGCTGCGGAAATGCTGGAAATCCCACTGGAACTGCTGACAAGTGTCTGCGAACTGAAATTCTGAGAACCGTCATTACGGTGCCATGTCAGCTGACTGCTGCCCTGCGAACCGCTCAGAATATCCATGTCGCCATCCTGATCCAGATCGATGGCAAACACGCTGCCGACACCCGCTGCGGTTGTACTGATCGAATGCGGAATGAATGTCTGGTTTCCCACGGCTTCAAACCAGCTGACCGTGTTGTCCAGAGCCGAACCGCTGATGATGTCCAGATCTCCGTCCCCATCCACGTCGGCGGATGTTACGCTGGATGCTCCGTTGCTGCTGCCGCTGACTGAAACGATTCTGAACCCCTGCCCTGCAAAATTCTCCAGCAGGACCACCTGGTCAGAATCGTAAACGGTGCTGAGCAGATCGAGATCTCCGTCGCCGTCGATGTCGCAGACTGACAGATCTGTGATACTCGGTAATGTGTCCGTCAGCAGCAGCGTTGTGAACTGTGCGAACCCATCGTTCAGATGCAGAGAGATTCTGCCTGCTGCTGACGCTGCAGTGACCAGATCGATGTCACCGTCACCGTCGATGTCGGCAGCCACGACCCTCTCGATTCCTGCTCCGCTGTCAGGAATGGCGAACTTTCGGAAGCTGCCGTGGCCGGAATTGCGAAACCATGCCAGCTCTCCGCCTGGACCGGCGGCGGCAACAAGATCCGGATCACCGTCTCCATCAAGATCTGCACTGGCCAGCGACCGGACACCGGTCACACCAGCAGCAATCAGCGTTTCTGCATTGAGTTCTCCGGAAGTTGCTCGAGGGGGTGTGATGGTGACCTGATAATCCTCAACTTCACCTCCGACGGCGGCACCATAAACACCGGCATTCCCGTCAGTGCTGAGTCGCACGCGCGCGAACGTTACACCGGAGATCGCAGTTGCCGGAATGTCAAACTGCAGCTCTGTCGTTCCGCTGGCGACGGCTACATGATCCAGAATCTGTTCGCCGGCTCCGCCCCATGTTCCATCACCATTGAAGTCGATCCATGCATCCAGATAGCCGGATCCGCCCTGCACGGTCACTGTCATCGTGGCGTCCAGTTGTCCTGCCTGCAGCGTACCGAACGAT
Source organism: Planctomycetaceae bacterium (assembly GCA_023260695.1). GTDB lineage: Bacteria > Planctomycetota > Planctomycetia > Planctomycetales > Planctomycetaceae > SXXK01. Next base: position 2,107 of record JALQUR010000156.1, on the reverse strand, counting down.
ACTCCGTCATCATTCCCGTCGCCGGTTGCGGTTGCGGAATGCAGCCCGTCAGTATCGACATCACGGCCGGCGCCGAGTGTCGGCCCCCACGCTGAATGCATGGCGCCGCGTTCTGCGAATGTTGTGGGATAAGGTGCCGGTGCATCTCCGAAATCATCCTGCAGATTGCGAAACAGACTGACGCTGTTGTCCCCGGCAGCAGTCGTCAGCAGATCGATATCTCCGTCATTGTCCATGTCCAGCAATGAAAGACTGGTGGTGCCTGCCAGCAGGAATGTGACATCCTGTACCGTGAATTGTTCGGTGCCGTTATTCAGAAACAGCACAACGTGTTCCTGATTCACCGCATTGGAAAATGCAGCCACATCCAGATCACCGTCACCGTCAACGTCGGCCGCAAAGGCCTGCTGAATTCCATAGAATCCGTCGCTGATCAGATGCTCCGTAAAGTTCTGGCTGCCGTCATTTTCGAGCCAGACCAGGCTGGGATCAAATGGCGATGCTGCCAGCAGGTCAATATCGCCATCTTCATCCAGATCGACCGCAGAGACATGGCTCACTCCGGTCAGTGTGCTGTTGAGCACATGTGCCGGAAAAGTCTGCTGTGCATCGTTCTCGTACCAGGTCAGATGGTCGGTGAGAGAGTTTGCGCTCAGAATGTCGAGGTCGCCGTCGTGATCGATGTCCACTGCGAAGATACTTCCCACGCCGGTCGCGGAGGTTGTCAGCACCATTGGTGTAAAACTGCCGGTGCCGTTGTTCTCCATGAACACAATCTGGTTTCCGCCCTTGTCGGCGATCAGCAGATCCTGATCCCCGTCGCCATCCGGATCAGCGGCGATGAGGTCAGAAATCTCGTTGAATGTGCCCACTGCATGCGGCTGAAAACTGCCGTTGCCTGTATTCTCATGCCATTGCACGATGCCTGTCGTGCCCGATCCGGAGATCACGTCCGGATCGCCATCACCGTCGATGTCGGCTGTGATCACCGCTTCCACGCCGAGGAAATCTCCTGTGATCGTGTATCGGGTAAAGTATTCGGCACCGTTGTTCTGCAGCAGAACGATGGAGTCTGTCTGTGGCTCGGCTGTGACCAGGTCAATGTCACCATCGCCGTCGATGTCAACGGCTGATGCGTCACGCACACCGGCGGCAGAACTGCTCAGAATCTCAGGTCCGCGAATGTCATGGACAGTACTCCGCGGCGAATCAATACTGACGATGAGATCCTCCACTTCACCACTGGTCGCATAGCCGACAATCCCCAGATTGCCGGATTCACTCAGCCGCACTCTGGCCACGGTAGCTCCCGACATGGCGGCAGCAGGCACATTGAAGGACAGCGTGTTGTCTCCTGAGACGACAGGAACGTTTTTCAGAATCTGCTCGTCCGGTCCGCTCCACGACCCATCTCTGTTGAAATCAATCCAGGCATCGATCTTTCCGCTGCCACCAGTGACTGTGATGGTCACTGTGGCGTCAGTCTGCCCCGGTCGCAACTGCCCGAACAGAACACCATCATCATCTGCACCATCCGCATCAGCGGCAGGGGAGCTGGTTCCGTCTGTTTCAGCATCGCGAGTTGTCCCGAGCATCAATCGGAATGCAGAATGCATCGCTCCCGATTCTGCCTGAGTGACCGGATACGGATCAGGAGCATCCCCGAAGTCCTCAAACATGTTGCGATACCAGCTGATCCTGTTGTCGCCTCCTGCGGCCCCGACAAGATCCAGGTCACCATCCCCGTCCACATCAAGAACCTGCACATCCCGGACAAAATTGAGTGAATCATCGAGGATCAGTTGCGTGAAGGTCTGATCACCGTCATTCAGATACACCGCAATCCAGTCATTCTGTGCAGCACTGCCTGCGGAGATGATGTCGAGGTCACCGTCCCCGTCAATATCCGCTGCAGAAACTCGGTACGCACCCATTGCGGCATCTGTGACCTGATGCATGGCGAAGCTCTGCTGCCCGTCATTCTCATACCATGCGATCCGGTTGTCGATCAGGGACGCGCTGAGTACGTCCATATCGCCATCGCCATCCAGGTCTGCAGCGAACACACTCTGAGCCCCCAGTGCGTCATTGGCAATCAGATGACTGC
>JALQUR010000131.1 GCA_023260695.1 Planctomycetaceae bacterium | reverse complement strand
CCTGCTGCTGATCCCGGACGATCGGCAGAGCCTGTTTCGGCGTCGGAGCATGGAGTTGGGCGGCTGGTGCAGGATGTTGGATTTACGGATCTGCAGGGACGCAGACATCAGCTCTCGGAGTTCAGTGATCATCCGGGAGTGGTGATTGCGATGACCAGTACCAGTTGTCCGATGAGCCGGAAGTACCTGCCGACACTGACGGCACTGAGTCATGAGTTTGGAGAGCGCGGAGTGCAGTTTGTGCTGGTGAACTGCATTGCTTCAGATGAACCCGAATCGATGCGTGAAGCAGCGGCAGGGATGCATGCATCGGCAATATATGTGGTCGACGAGGACGAGACATTTCTGCATCATCCCGGGGCTGTGTCGACGACGGATGTGTTCCTGCTGGACAATTCGCGAACGGTGCTCTTCCACGGCGCAGTCGACGATCAGTACGGGATCGGGTTTGCTCACGAACAGCCGCGGCGCAGTTATCTGCGCGACGCGCTGCAGGAACTGCTCAGCGGACGCAGAATCAGCGTTGCTGCCACTTCAGCTCCGGGCTGTCTGCTTGAGCCGGATCAACCGGTCACGGAGATCGTGGACGTCACCTGGCACAATCGAGTTTCACGAATCGTGCGTCAGAACTGTGAAGTGTGCCATCGCGCGGGCGCTGTGGGGCCATTCCCGCTGACCAGCTTCGCTGAAGTGTCGGCGCACGCAGCGATGGTTCGTGAAGTCGTGTCAGCTCAGCAGATGCCGCCGTGGTTTGCGGCAGAGGTGGCAGAGCCGCACCCGGGCTGGAAGAACGACCGGTCTCTGTCTGCTGCGGATCGACGGGACCTGCTGGCGTGGCTCAACGGTGGCCGTCCGGAGGGAGATGCTGCTGACGCCATTGGCAAGGCTGTCTGGACATCGAACTGGGAACTGGGTGAACCGGATGAAGTGATTTCAATTCCCGAACCCGTCGCCGTGCAAGCCAGCGGGCAGATGCCATATGTCTATCGTCAGGTCACGTGGACTGCTGAGAGAGACGTGTGGGTTCAGGGCTATGAAGTGCGACCGACGGATGTGAGTGTCGTGCATCATGTGATTGTGGAAGTCCTTGAACCGGGTTCAAAGCGGCGGATGGGCGGCGAGGGTGTTGGTGGTTACTGGGCGGCATGGGTTCCCGGAAATCATGGTGTGATGTATCCGGATGGATTTGCACGGCGGCTGCCGGCGGGGGCGACGATTCAGTTTCAGCTGCACTACTCCCCCAATGGAAAAGCGACGACGGATCAGACACAGCTGGGCCTGCATCTGGCCGAGCAGCTGCCAGTGAATGAAGTGCGTACCGTCAGTATTGCTCAGACTCGGCTGAATATTCCGGCTGGAGCTGCCGGGCATGTCGAGCGTCTGCAGCGACCGGTTCCATTTGACATGCCGGTGCTGGGTCTGATGCCGCATATGCATGTCCGCGGGGCTGCATTTCGTTATGAACTGGATCTGCTGGACGGCAATGAGCCGCAGGTGCTGCTGGATGTCCCGAGATATGACTTCAACTGGCAGCTGCGTTACGAGCCGGCTCGGGAGATGGTGCTTCCTGCGGGGGCACAGCTGATCCTGACCGCGGTCTATGACAACAGTTCCGGGAACCCGGCAAACCCCGACCCCGGGAGGAATGTTCGCTGGGGAGACCAGACAACCGACGAGATGATGATTGGCTATATCGAAACGTGGGCACCGCGGGGTTCAGTAGCGCAGTCTGTTTCTGAGACTCCGGTGCTCAATCGAATCCTGCAGGCGCTTGATCAGGACGGTGACGGTGAGCTGACACCGGCGGAGATGCAGGCAGGAAATGGCCAGTTTGCCGTGTTCCTGGGTTCACGGAAGCTGCTGGAACCGCTGCTGGAGCGGGCAGACCGGGACAACAGTGGCGGTCTGAGCAGAGCGGAGTTGTTGTGGGTCCGGGAACAGATGCTGCAGCAACGATCGCAGAATCGTGGCAACTGAGACCTGACAACAGGATGATGTCTGCCTGAGGAGGATGATGTCTGCCTGAGGGCCGCAGTGGTTCAGGTCAGATGGCTCCGAATTCGTCGTCGTAATCTGCAATCGCCGCGCGGATCACTTTTTCTGCGTGAGCTCGATCATAGATGCGATCGATGGAGACCTGCGTGGATGGGTCACCGGGCATGGTCTTGTAGGTGGTGAAGTAGTGTCGCAGCCGCTGCACCAGTGCCTGAGGCAGTTCATCAAGATCCTGCACGTGAGACCAGATGTTGTCCTGGGCCAGAACCCCGATGATCTTGTCGTCAGCTTCACCGCCGTCGAGCATGGGCAGACCGCCAATGACGCGAACGGAGACGATGACTTCGGATTTGCTGATCGGGCGTTCGCTGAGCACGCAGATATCGAGCGGGTCGCCGTCGCCTCGGCGAGCATTGGGCATCATTTCCGCAACGCGATGGCCACAGAAGGTGCGGGGAATGAATCCGTATAATGCGGGGGGTTGCGAGGAGGTGCGCTGCGGTCGATCAACACGCAGATAACCGGTGACCTTGTCGACTTCGTACTTCACGAGGTCGAACGGAGTAATCTCAATGAAGGCGTTGACCAGCGTAGGAGGCTCAGGGCCAACTTCGAGTCCGTGCCAGGGATGAGGACGCCAGCGAAAAAACGGTTTCGGAAAGGACATTCTGAAGATTCCGCAACGAAGATGGCGTGAACTCAGCCGGGCAGGCAGCAGGTGGTGGTTTGCAATGGAGCAACTCAGCCTGATGCACTTTAGAGCATGAATGGGTATTTGGCAGGAGATGTTTATCCGGAAGGTCCGGAATCTCAGGCATTATTCAGGCTGGTGCCGCAGATCGGCAGTTTTTTCAGCAGCACGGACCATTCAGATCAGCAGTCGTAGTACAGGGCAAATTCATAGGGATGGGGGCGACGTCGGATTTCCTGAATGTCCGCGGCGCGTTTGTGGCCAATCCAGTGCTCGATGACATCCAGCGTGAACACGTCGTCGCGAGTGAGGAATTCATGATCCTGTTCGAGTGCCTGCAGGGCAGCATCGAGTGATGTGGGTGTGCATTCCAGCCCCAGACGTTCTTCCGGTTCCAGATCGTACAGGTCCTTGTCCTGCGGTTTGCCGGGAGAAATTCGATTCTGGATTCCGTCAATCATGGCCATCAGGATGGCCGCTGTTCCCAGATAAGGATTGCAGGCTCCGTCCGGGCAGCGGAATTCCAGTCTGCGGCGGGAGTCATCTCCGAAGCTGGCCGGAATGCGAATTGCAGCAGAGCGGTTGCGATAGCTGTAGGAAAGATTCACGGGAGCATCGAATCCGGGGGTCAGGCGACGGTAGCTGTTTGTGGTGGGACAGCAGAAGGCCAGCAGTGCCGGAGCATGCCTGAGAATACCGCCCATCGCGAACAGTGCAGTCTCGCTCAGACCGCCGTAGCCACTGCCGGAGAAGAGGTAATCGTCTCCCTGGCACAGCGTGAGTCCGATGTGCAGCCCCGAGCCGTTGTCATCGCACAATGGTTTGGGCATGAATGTGGCTGTGCGGCCGTGGCGGTGAGCGACATTTCGAACCAGATACTTCAGTCGTTGCAGGTTGTCGGAGATGGCCACCGGGCTGTCAGCGGCCAGAGAAAGTTCGCACTGTCCTCCGGAGGCGACTTCGTGATGGTGGTCGTCTGCGACGATGCCGTTTTCGTGGAGCATCATCATGATCTCCGTCCGCAGATCCTGGTTGCTGTCAACCGGTGGCAGCGCCAGATAGCCTTCCCGATGGCGAACGGAATAACCGCCTGCGGAAACCGCAGCACCGCGGTTCCATTGCCCTTCATTGCTGTCGATGTGGTAGAAGCCGTGATGTTCGCGCTGATCAAAGCGGACGTTGTTGAAGACGAAGAACTGGGATTCGAGTGACATCAGGGCCCGGTCGGCGATGCCGGAGGCCTGCAGGCAGGCTTCCGCCTTGCGAGCGATATTGCGTGGATCGCGTGGGTACGTCTGATGTGATACCGGATCGCGCACATTGCAGAGCATGGCGAGCGTTGACTTCATGAAGGGATCAACGAAGCAGGTCTGCGATTCCGGGACGACGAGCATGTCGCTTTCGTGAATCGCCTGCCAGCCACGCATGGACGAACCATCGAAGGAGAAGCCGTGGTCGAAATGGTCTTCAGTGAGCTGTACGGCCGGAATGGTGAAGTGCCGCATGGAGCCACAGAAATCGGTAAACCGCAGATCGATGGCCTGAATTTCTCGCTGCCGGCACAGTGCCAGTACTTCGCGAGGCGACATCTGATTATCTGACATCCGAAGACCTTTCAGGAGTTCAGCGTGGGCGTGCGGCCGGGTGTGGCGGAAACAGCGTTGCAGCACCAGTGATCCGCCACTGACCGCCTGTTGGCGGTTGAATTCCCGATCAAAAACTTGCGGGAGGGGCTGCTGCATACGCAAACGGCAGACCAAACGCAGGTTTTCGCGGGAGCGATGGTCGCTTTCGAGAACAGCACAGTGCTCGAAACGACAGGGTGCAGGTCTTGCAGGTGCAGGTGGGAAAGTCACCGTCTGCCAGAACCAGCAGTCCGACAAAAATACACCAGCGTCGTCCCGGTGCAGGATCGGAATGCCTGTTTTTTGGGCATTCGTGCCGGATTATCAGTGGTTGAACAGAAACTCCCGGCTGCTGACGATGCCCCACACCAGGTCTTCCAGCACGATCCGACGATCGGCGGCGTCGCTGGTTTCATTCAGAATCCGCACGATTTCCGTTCGTTCAGCGGGGAGCGGCTGGCGAGCCAGGCAGGTCAGGTAGACATGAGTGACGAGAGTGTCGTTGTCCGGATAGTCATTCAGCCAGCGTGTCAGATTGTTTTCGGCAGTGGCCAGTTTTTCGTTGACGGTGGTGCCATTGGAAAGGTGCAGCACCTGTACCAGGCTGGGTTCATCGGAACGTTCGCATTCGCAGGTGATGCGACGCTGATTGCGTCCGAAAGTCTGCAGGAACCATGAATCGACCGCGGAGTCATGCAGCTGAATCGCGCGAGTCCCTGCGGGATAGGCGTCGGTATCCCGGCGATCTCCACCGGGATAAAGCAGCTGATTGAATGGTGTCGGAACTGCGGTGACATCAGAGATGGCATCGAGCAGAACTTCGGCCATCAGCCGTCTTGGGAAGTAGCGGGAGTAGTGGTGCTGATCACCGGCGTTGCCGGGCAGCGTCAGACTGCTTCTCTGCCACGTCCGGGACATCAGGATGGCCTTCATCAGCGCACGGAGGTCGTAGTTCTGACTGACAAGGTATTCCGCAGCCGCAGACAGCAGCTGTTCATTGCTGGCGGGATTTGAGGCCCGCATGTCGTCCACTGGTTCCACCAGCCCGGTACCGAAGAAGTTCTTCCAGACCCGGTTGGTGATGGAGCGTGCAAAGAGGCTGTTATCCGCGGACGTCAGCCATTCGGCAAGGTACTGGCGGCGGTCGACCTCCGCGTCGAAATCGAGTGGTTCTGCATCCAGCGGGGCAGGTTGCTGAGGACGGCCGGTTCGTGGCTGGATGAGTTCACCCATACTGACTGTGACCAGTGTCCGTTCACCGTCACCATTGCGGGAATCTCCGCCCCAGCCTTTGGCACGGACTCGCGAGAACAGGTTGGCAAATGAGTAGTACTGGTCGTTGGTCCATTTTTCGAGGGGGTGATTGTGGCAGCGAGCGCACCCGATGGAGAGACCGAGAAATGCCTGGCTGACGTTTTCGGCCATATCTTCCGGCGACTGATGTCGCGCGAAGAAATTGGTGGCTCCGTTCTTGCTGCTGGAACCCTGAGCAGTGATCAGTTCCTGCACAAACTGGTTCCACGGCTGATTCGCCTCAACACGTTCATGGATCCAGT
>JALQUR010000114.1 GCA_023260695.1 Planctomycetaceae bacterium | reverse complement strand
GCTGCACATGCAGTGAGAGAGCTGCCAGTGGGTTCTTGAGCTCATGATGCAAGCCCGCAGACAGGGACCCAAGCCCGAAGTAACGCTCCATCCGACGCAGACGATCCTCAATCAGCACTCGCTCGGTGACTTCACGAAGCTGCAGAATATTGCCGACAATCTGCTCCCGCTGGTCCCGCATCGGCTGGCAAAAACCACGCAGGATGCGGTTCATACCATCTGCATGCAGCGAAAAATCTTCATACAGAATTCCCTGCTGGTGCTGAGCATTGGAGCGAACTCGGAACTCCTCCAGAGGAAGCACAGAGTTGAATACAGTCAGTGCCTGACCAACACACTCTTCATCAACGTTCAGAAACTCCAGCCCGCGGCGATTGATACTCGTGACCATTCCATGCTGATCAGTCGTGATGACAGCCAGGTCCATACTGCTCAGAATGTCCGCCGCCTTCGCCTTGATGTCCTGCAGCGATGCCTGAGAACTACCGTATGCACGACTCAGTAAAACAACAGCCATGCCCATGATCAGCAGGTTCAGAACCACCAGAATTGAAAGCCGAAACTGCCACAGCAACTCTCCTTCCAGCGCCGTCGCAGTCGCTACCGCATCCGGTGGCAATTTGCCAACCAGCTGATGCACAATCTGCCGCTCGCTGAGAAAGTCCACCATGATCCAGATGGTTACCAGCAACGCCGCCACACTCATTGTCAACAGACCGATTACCGCAGGACTCCGGATCCCCGATGTCTGCACTGGTCCTGATCGAAACATCCGATCTTCCCTGTATCCTGAACACGACAACCTGCCAGCAGAACGACCGCCGACTGATCTGCCCAACTCGCTCAGAACTGCCACAGCAGTTTCTGAACCACTTCCGCACATTGATTTTCCATCGCAGGATTCTGCAGCTGAGGTGCAGATTCTTGCACACCCAGTGCAATTTCCTGCACTCAGCAGTCTTACTGCTCGTCGACCTCCGCTGACGACTGTGCAGCTTATTTACAGCGAAGTCTCCCAACGTTGCCCTTACTGTGAAACACTGCCGGCGTGCAGCAGCATCGAAGTGTCTCGATTTTTGCATTTGGCACTGTTTTCGCTCTCTGCCGAACTGCAAAGCAGGTGTTGCCGCTTCAGTCGCACGATTGCGCTCAGTGATGCTGGGCTCACCTGTTCCAGCAGGAGAGCTCACGTCCAATGCCAGAATCCCAGTTTGCAAAGCCCTTGCTGCAACGCTCAGCACCCGACATCTCAACTCCGCTGCTGAATTCAATCATCGAGCAGGCAATCGAACTGGTACCGCGGAATGCCCCACTGCAGCGTTTCCAGCACCGCAACCCGCTGGCAGGCTTCGAATCGTTGCACTGGATTGATGCCCTGCACCGCGCTGACCTGATCTTCACTACGAACTTGTCCGGCGGCATACCAGCTGCCGAATCCCTGACATCGCAGACAGTTCTCCCACCATGCAACTATCCGAAATTGCACGAGTTCCCGCTGCTGCAGGATGCTGTTGCACAACTGAGTTCCCCTCACCGGGGGTCGCTCCGCCTCAAGCATCTCTCTGAACACACAGCCGAAGCTGATCAGCTTGTGCATGAATTCCTTGTTCCGTTTCTTTCGTGTTTCTGCGGTCAGTCATCTCCACATGTCGCTGCAACCCTGCAATCCCAGGGCTTGCTCCGCTCCCTGATCCTGATACACGCCGGACGCCACGGTCCAGTGCCTGCCTGGCGTCGCAGCCTGCGGGATGAATTGCTGCTTGTGCAGTCCAATGGCAATGATCCGCTCCAGTCAATCGAAGACTCATTGCAGCGTCTGGAAGTGCCGACAGCGGACAGGCTTGATTTTCTTGCCTCCACACTCTGCATCCTGCACGGCTGGACCGGACTGATTCGAACGCTTGAGTCACCGGCACAGGGACAACCTCTGCTGCCGCCAGGCACTCTGATCGAGTTCCTTGCCGTAAGGCTGATCCTCGATCGTCTCGCCAGCAGTTTCCTGAAAAAAACATCGCCAACGGCATCGCCCCGCCACGACCTGCTGAATCATCCACAGATCCAGTCAGCAGCGGAACAAGCACACCAGAATCCGGCACAGCAGCATCGGGTTCACACCCGCAATCTGTTTGAACAGACAGTTCGACAGCAATTCCTGGACGCAATGTGTATTCAGCCTCCGCCACTGCCTCCTCGCCAGAGTCCGCAGCTGCAGGTGATCTGCTGCGTGGATCCCGGTCAGGAGTCATTTCGACGCCATCTCGAGGAAATTGCTCCGGACTGTCAGACATTCGGAACGCCTGGCTTCTTCGGAATCGCGATGCAGTACCGTGAATCAGCCGGTGAATCATTCTCAGATCGATTTCCGCCGCATATTCGCTCGCGACATCGGATCGATGCAGTCAATCAGGCCACAGCCGGAGAATCAACGACGCAGCAGTCCGGTTCCAGTGGTGGCAGCAGGCAGTTCGCTCGTGATGAGTCCCCGGATCTGCAGCCGCACGTCGGCTACTGTCTGGAGGAAATGACTGAAATCGTTGAAACACTGCTCCGCAGCATCGGTCTTACCGAACACTTTGCACCGCTCGTGCTCGTGATGGCGCACACTACTGATACCGCACCGTGGACGCACACTGCGGCTCAGAACTGCACCTTTTGCAGCGGTCATGATGCAGCCCCCAATGCTCGCGTCTTTGCTGCGATGGCCAATGATCATCGCGTCAGGCATCAACTGGCTGCCAATGGAATCCGAATTCCACCGGAGACGTTGTTTGTAGCGACAGTCCACAGGACGTGCAGTGACACAATACAGTTCTGCGAACCGGCGCTGCGCGTACCAGCAAGCCATCACGCTCGACTGGACGCCGTTCTGCTGCTGCTGGAAGCGGCACTGCAGGGAAATGCACATGAGCGGTGCCGCCGCTTCGAACGCACATTTGCAGGCGATTTGCCACAGCAGGCCGCATGGCATGTGCTCGATCGAATGGATGGCTGTTTCCCGTCAGTTTCCGAACATGTGCTGGCAGGGAATGCGATCTGCTTTGTCGGACGCCGCGAACGAACTCGTGGCCTGTTCCTCGACCGACGCGCCTTTCTGGCCTCCTACGATCCCAGCACTGACGATGACGACGCAGCGACACTCATACACCTGCTCAGAATAACGCTCCCAGTCTGTGTATCCGTAAATCTCGACTATTACTTCTCAACAGTGGCTCCTGAAGTCTTTGGGGCTGGGTCCAGAAGATCCCTTTCCACCGCAGCAGGCATCGGCGTGACCGTCGAGCCGGAAGGGGATCTTCGCTTCGGACTGCCCAGCGAACTTGTCGCTTTTCACGAACCAGTCCGGCTGCTCTGCGTCATTGAAGCGGAGCCTGATCGGGTCTGCCGAGCAATTTCCATGATTCCGCGACTACAGCAGCTGGTACAGAATTCGTGGCTGCATCTGGCAGCGCTCTCACCGACGTCTGCATGCCTGTACGAGTACTCTGAGGGCAACTTTCTGCCTTACTCCAGCCAGACTGCATCTCTGCCAGGCTATACGACGTCACGTCTCTGGTATCAAAACAAGTCTGAAACTCTGCCAATTGGAGTCCTGCAGACGGACAGTCAGTGCATCTGATCCCAGCTTTGCTCCGCCCCTCCGTCGCACTGTTCTGCAACGCAACCCAATTCACAGCAGCGCCGGCCAGCGACTCACGGCTGCTCCAGAACACGGCCTCTGATCAGTCTGCAAATTCTTGCAGATCACCAGCACCTGCCTGCAGTGACTTCCTGAAAACTCGCATCTCGACTGCCACCGGCAGGCACCAAATCCGCCGCACAGCATCTCTTTGCCATCCTGATCTCCGCCGGACTGTCTCAAACTCACAATTCCACAGCGGTTTCTCCCTGCGAGCTCAGAACCGGCACACCCTTTGCATTCATACAGGCAATCGAGATTTCCTTTGAATTATTCCGTGGAGCCGACAGTGATACGGCGTGATGAAACAGGACCTGCAGAATCCAGTACAGATGCTGCAGATCGCATCAGAGACATGGTCCGCCAGGCTGCGCAGCTGCTGCCGACTCAGGGTCCAATTGAGGTATTCGTTTTCCGTAACCCCCTTGAGGTTCACGAACACCTTCCATTTGACAATGCAGTCAAGCTTGCACGTGAGCAGCTTGGCGGCCATCCTTACTGGCCCGAATCGCGTTACCGCGAACTGCTCAGCGAGGGCAGAATCACCGTCGCAGACCTGCAGGCGGTTCTGCAGGAAGAATGTCCAGCGCAGTCTGAGCAGCCCACCGAGCCTGTGTACAGCCGTCGCCGCATTCGCGAAGTGATGCTCACGCATCCGCTCTCAATCGGCCCCGATGCCGCTCTTCGCTGGGTGGTTGCTGAGACAGATGCACTTGAACGCTTCTGCCCGACCACTCCTCTGGCTGTACGTGAACGACTGCTTTCGTCGACCAGTCACTGGATTGCCGGGAATGCGAAGCAGATTCGGGAGTCGGAGCAACCATTCTGGGCAAGCGTCCGCAGCATCCTTGATCGCGCTGGTGCACCGCCGGCACGGCTGAGGGACGAGCAGTGGGAGGTCGTGGTGCTGCAGATCCTCTGGCAGATCTGCCGCCGTGCAGCGATCCAGACCACACCTGCAGCACCGCAATCCGCAGGCTGTCCGCTGCCACGCGATCTGCTGTTGCAGGCAACCGGACGCGATCTGAATCAGCTCACACATGATCTGCTGATCCGATTCTGTGGTGCATTCCTCGATCAGGGATATGCAGGATGGAATCTGCCGGGGCGAGATCAGGGATTCTTCAGGTGCTTTCTTTCGCTGTATTCACAATCCCAGTCTGTTCCCGATGCGTGGCTCCGGGAACTCAGCAGGGAACTGCGTGCTCTGCTGCTGAGTGGAGACAGCGCTGAGCAGTCAATCCAGCACTCATTGCAGGTGCTGAGTATCGCTGAGGAAGATCAGCAGCAGTTTCTCTGTCGCACGCTGCTGTCGCTATCCGGCTGGGCGGGAATGCTCTGGCAGATGGAAACGGCGGCCGCATGGACTGTTCGACCGGCACCGGCCGGAACACTGACTGAATTTCTCGCCGTGCAGCTGATCCTTGAGAGGCATGCCATTCGCCACCTCGGAAACGAGCATTGTAAGCTGCATGGTTCGCTCCAGCAGATACTCGAAGCGCTGCGAACGATGACGCTGCGTGAATCAGCCTCGGTGGACGATCGCCGGGCATTCCGCATCTTTCAGACCGCACAGTGGCTCGGCTGGCTGCCAGAGGATCTGCATGCCATGCCGCCTCAGAAGCTGCACGACATCATCGCGGAGATCGATTCCTTTGGAGCAACCGAACGCCGACGCCTGTTTCATGAAGCCTACGAGCGAAATTATCGTGAGGCGACCCTCAACGCTCTTGTTGTGCACACTCAGCGGCGAAAATGCAGCCACCCGGAAACTGCTCCTCGCCCCGCATTTCAGCTGCTGACCTGTATTGATGACCGCGAGGAATCATTTCGTCGACATGTTGAAGAAATTGCTCCGCAGTGTGAAACTTTCGGTGCTGCCGGATTCTTCGCCGTCGCAATGAATTATCGCGGTGCTGCCGACAGCTTCTACAAACCCCTCTGTCCGGCCGTCGTCACGCCAGTGCATTACGTCAACGAGGATGTGGGGTATACGTTTGAAGGCGTCCATCACAGCCGCGCCAGACTACGGAGTCGCCTCGGACGTGTCACATACGGATTCCATACCCGCAGTCGTACCTTTCTGGGAGGCATCGCTGCCGGTATTGTCGGCTCACTGGCAACCGCTCCACTTGTCGCCCGCGTTCTCTTCCCCCACCTGACAGCCCGCATCCGCAGTCGCTTCGGAACGCTGCTGGAAACCCCGCCGATCACCCGGCTGCAGCTGGATCGCTATCAGCCTGACCCGGGACCAGGAGAAGGACACATCGGCTATTCCATCAATGAAATGGCGGACATCGTACGCCGCCTGCTGAACGATATCGGCATCCGGAGCCCACAGCAGTTTTCCCGGCTGTTCGTTGTCTGCGGGCATGGTTCATCCAGTCTCAACAATCCGCACGAGTCGTCCTATTGCTGCGGTGCCTGTGCTGGAAAACGTGGCGGGCCGAATGCTCGAGCCTTCGCCCAGATGGCAAACGATTTTCGCGTTCGCACACTGCTCAGAGAACGCGGATTGCAGATCCCCGAAGACACCGTCTTTGTGGGGGCGTATCATGACACATGCAGTGACTCCGTGGTCTATTACGATCTGAATCTTCTGCCGTCATCACACCGCGCCGATTTTGAGGCTGCCAGAGACGCCGTGCAACTGGCGTGTGTCCGCAACGCACATGAGCGATGCCGCAGATTTGCTTCAGCACCGCTGAACATTTCCCTCGATGATGCACTGCGGCATGTGGAATCGCGAAGTCAGGATATTTCCCAGCCCCGGCCGGAATACGATCATGCCACCAACGCACTCTGTTTCGTAGGGCGAAGAACATGGTCCCGTGGCATGTTCCTCGACCGCCGCGCATTCCTCGTCTCATACGATCCGGAATCTGACGACGAACAGAGCAACATCCTGCTCCGCATTCTCGCTCCAGCTGTCCCGGTGTGTGCTGGCATCAGCCTGGCGTTCTTTTTCTCCACCATCGACAACACCAGGTACGGGTCAGGATCAAAGCTGCCACATAACGTCGCCAGCCTGCTCGGTGTCATGGAAGGCACTTCCAGTGACCTCCGCACCGGTGCCTACCAGCAGGTCTGCGAGCTGCATGAGCCAATGCGGCTCATGTTTGTCATCGAATCCCGACCCGAAGTCATGCTGTCCATCATGGACAGAAACCAGACCATCAGCCAGCTTTTCCGCGGCAACTGGCTGCAGCTCGCAGTCATTGATCCGGAGACCTCGGAAGTGCAGGTGTTTCGCAAGGGACGTTTTCAGCCATTCGAACCTGCAGCCACGCTGCTTCCACAGCGGAAATCATCCTTCGACTGCTATTCCGGTTCGCGTGAACATCTTCCCTTCTCCTCGATTGACGACGCTGCTCTCTCTGAATCGCTGCGGCAGGACAGAACCGATGCACCGGATACATGGAAACGGACGTCCCCGACAACGGTCGCCTCAGCCGCGAACGGAGCACACAGAATATGAACAATGATCTCATTCTGACTTCGGCGGCAATGCTTGTAGTGCTCGCGCCATCCATCCTTGTGGCCATCCTGGCAATCCCGATGCTGCTGGGTATCCCAACATCTGAGGCACTTCAGGGGAAACTCATCCGCACTGCCGTAATGCTGGGACTGGCCGCATCCGTTGTGATCCTCGCCATCATGCTGGTCAGCGGATCGCGACATGTGATGCTTGAACCAGGCGACTGGGTACACATCCACGAGGAACACTATCATTTCCACATAAAGTTTGTCTTCGATCGCCTTTCTGTCCCCTTCGTGATCCTCTCCTGGGTGCTTTGTGGCACCGTCGGAGCATTCGCGAATGTCTATCTGCATCGCGAGCAGGGGTTCCGTCGCTTCTTTCTGCTCTATGCCATCTTTCAGCTCGGTATGATCATCTCCGCGCTCGCGGGCACGATCGAAACGTTGTTCTTCGGCTGGGAGCTTGTGGGACTTTCTTCCGCCTTCCTGATCGCGTTTTTCCACGAACGACCGGGTCCGGTACGGAATGGCCATCGCGTCTGGGCCATCTATCGCGTCTCCGATGCTGCGTTTCTGCTGGCAGCTCTGATCCTGCATCGCCTCTCCGGAGCAGGTGACTTTGATGCTCTGACCGGCACAGGTGTCTGGCCTCTTGGTGTCGCCGCAGTCGATTCCTGGCAGGCAACGCTGGTCGGGCTGCTGCTGCTGCTGGCAGCTGCCGGCAAGTCCGGCATGATTCCCTTCTCTGGATGGCTGCCACGCGCCATGGAAGGTCCGACTCCCTCAAGTGCCGTGTTCTACGGTGCATTGTCTGTGCACCTGGGCACCTATCTGCTGCTCAGGTCAAGCCCGCTGCTTGAAGTGAGTCAGCCGCTTCGCATCGCAGTCATTATTCTTGGTCTCTCCTCTGCGGTCCTCGGGTCTCTGTTATCGCGTGTTCAGACCGACGTCAAGAATGCTCTTGCATTCGCATCCCTGACACAGGTTGGCATTATCACGGTCGAGATCGGACTCGGATTCCGATACATCGCACTGACACACATGATCGGACACGCCTGTCTCCGCACGCTGCAGCTGCTCCGAGCGCCTTCAGTACTGAAGGACTTTCATTCCATTGAAAACGCCGTGGGACGACACCTGAGTCCTGAGGCGGCCGGATGGAACAGTCTGCTTCCTGCGTCTCTGCAGGTGTGGCTCTACCGGTTCTCCCTTGAACGTGGCTACCTCGACGGATTCCTGAATGAGCTGATCGTCCGGCCCTTCACGGCCATCTTCCGGTGGTGCGATCAGCAGGAACATCGCTGGAGCAGATTTGTTGACGGTAACGAGTTTCGTGAATCTGAATCGCTCGCAGTTCGCGGCGACTCTCTGGAGGATGTGATCTGATGCCGGAAATGCATCTGCCGTGGCTTGAGTTTTCCGTTCTGATACCACTCGTCGGCAGCCTGATCGTGTTTCTGATCAGCAGTCCCGACACTGCACGTCGATACAGCATCCTGATCTGCTCACTCACCCTCGCCTGCACGATTGGTGAATGGCTGGACTTCAACACCCTGCATACGTTCGAAGCACATGATCACTGGGACGTCTGCTCCGCACTGCTCGGGCGTGACATGTTCGTCATTGACGAACTGAGCGCACCGTTGCTCCCGGTAGCCGGCCTGATCTGCCTCATGACTGTCCTCACCACACTCCGCACAAAGATCACTCGCTTTTCCTTCGGCCTGACGCTCCTTTCTGAAGCTCTGCTGCTGGCAACGTTCAGTTGCCGTGAGCCATGGCCGCTCATCTTTCTGCTCTCTCTGAGCATTGTGCCGCCGCTCATCGAATTGCGGACGCGACGCCGCAGTGTGCGATTCTTCTCGCTGCACATGACAGCGTTTGTACTGCTGCTGGTGACCGGTCAGGCACTCGTTCCGGACACTTCCACTGCCGAACACGCTCCAGTTCTGGCCAGTTGCCTGCTGGTTGCCGCCGCACTCCTCCGCAGTGGTGCTGTCCCCATGCACTGCTGGCTGACAGATCTGTTCGAAAAGGCTTCATTTGGTACCGCGCTGCTGTTCGTCACACCCATGACCGGTGCTTATGCCATTATGCGGCTTGTGCTGCCCATCGCTCCCGACTGGACACTGCACACCATCTCCATGATCTCACTGCTGACAGCAATCTATGCGGCGGGAATGGCACTCGTGCAGCACGATGCCAGACGATTCTTTTGCTTCATTTTTCTCAGCCACTCCTCACTTGTACTCACCGGTGTGGAAATGGCGACTCCGGTCGGACTCACCGGAGCACTCTGCGTTTGGCTGTCCGTGAGTATCTCAATGCTCGGATTCGGACTCACACTCCGCAGCGTCGAAGCACGTACAGGACGGATTTCACTCGCCACTTTTCACGGCCTCTTTGAGCATACACCCTATCTCGCAGCACTGTTCCTGGTCACCGGACTCGCCTCAATCGGTTTCCCCGGCACCATTGGCTTCATCGGATCAGAACTGCTCGTTGAAGGTGGACTGAAATTGTCCCCGCTGATCGGCGTCACCGTGGTGCTGACCGCAATGCTCAATGGCGTCTCTGTCGTCCTCGCTTACTTTCGTGTCTTCACCGGAACCCGCCACATCGGAGCCTCCATGCTGCAATGCAGACCCGCAGAACGGGTTGCCATCCTTGCTCTGGTTCTGCTGATCCTCGGCGGTGGACTCTATCCGCAACCCAGCGTGTCATCGCGATATCATGCTGCCATGCATCTGCTCAGTCAGCGCAACGCGGCATCAGCGGCGGAGCCTGCTGCTGGAGAACACGGGGAATCGCCTGAAACGACAGCGATGCTGCCACCACGGATCACTCCCCAGCCGAACGAATCACAGCCGAACGAATCACAGCCGGAATCGACAGTCTCTCAGTCCGCTGAATAAGCATCGCAACTGCACTCTGTCCTGTTCCGCCAGCGACTCCGGTTCCTCCACCGCCTGCTGCCGGTCACCGTCACATTCCCCGCCCCACGCCACGACTTACAGCTTGTCCGGGGTCACCTTCAGCCATTCAGAGAATGCTCCCAGAGCGTGCTGCTGAATTCGCCTCCGCCAGATCCTGTTCATACAGAAGGCATACAGCACGTCGTGCTCCGCCCCGCCGATCGCCACACCAGTCACCCGGCTCCCGTCCGGCACCGGCAGGATGATCTGCGTCGGACCATCGTCGGCACTGATCTGGATGCCGCTGCGAGTTGCCACAAACTGCCGACCTTCGCGGGAATAACAAAGCGATTCCGGACCCGCATCGTCATCCCAGTCCGCAACATGCAGGTGAAAGAAACGCTCCCTGTTGCTCAGACTGCCATCTGCGTTGATCTGATAGCTGTACACCCACTTGCTGTGCCCTTCTGCTACCGATAACAGCCACTGATCCGGTCGATACGCCATCCCGGTCGCAAATCGAATCCCCGTGTCCACACGCGTCGCTTTTCCGTCCCGCAGATGCCAGACACTTCCCGGTCCGTGCGGCTTGTCACCGTTGCTGGTCACGTACAGCGATCCACCCGGATGAGCCATGATGCTGTGACCACGCAGGTCCCTCGCATACACCTCACTCGTGCCGTCTGCAGAGTACTTCAGGATCTGATCAGATACTTCGGAAACCGTATACACGGCCCCATCAGCGTCAACGGTCACGCAATGCGGCCTGCCGCTGTCCTCTGCGAAGACCACCACAGTTCCGTCGGCGTTGATGCGATGCACCCGCCCGGCTGTCGTATCTGCAAAATACACTTCGCCGGATGCATTGCAGGCCGGCCCCCGAGTACTGCGAAACCCTTCCGCCAGCAGCTCCCAGTTCTGCCCGGGTATCAGCACCTCCTGAGCTCGCGGAGCACTCGGCCCCGCCTGTACTCGCTCCGGCCAGCCCCGCCACAGGTAAGCCATCGCCTCTCGCCAGTATTCGGAATACCCCTGAACATGCCGCCCGTCGACGACCCGGAACTGGTAGTCATATCCGGAAAACCGCAGCGCCTTATCCATCTCCTGGTCAAGCAGAAACCAGTCGCCAGCGACATTCTCCATATCCCGCGTCGCCGTGGTCAGAAATGACCGAATCGGCTTCGCCTCGAACTTACGAACCATCGTCGGAAACTCATGGCCACCACGAAATGCCACCCAGCTGCCGCTCGCTGCATACACCCGACTGAATGCATCCGGACGGTGCCACGCCGCCGTGAATGCAGCAATTCCCCCGCTGCTGCCGCCGGAAATACACCGATCATTGCCGTCAGTCGAAAGATTCAGGTCATACTCCCGAGCAATCCACGGCAACAGCTCATCCACCAGAAACCGCACCTTCTGATCGCTGACCCCGTCATACTCAAAATCACGATTGCGGCGGCCTGATGTTCCCTGCAGCGGTGCCGGAAGAATTCCCGGACGAACAAACACACCCACCGTCACAGGAATCTCTCCGCTGGCGATCATCGTCTCCAGCATCTTCTGCTCAAACGGATTGAATCCATCCGTCTTCACATAAACACAGGCCGACTGCTGATCCGAGTACTGTGCTGGCACAAAAACGGTCACGTCACGAACCGTCCCCGGAAAAATCTGCGACTCACTGAACTGAAACTCATGAATTCGCCCCGGCAGAATCGCACTCTCATCCAGCGCCGGAGGCTGATATCCGGCCGTTGCCGCTTCGTCAGGCTCAATCACCCCACTACCCGCGATTGGTCGCACATGCCACTGCAGGTGCACATCGTCCGCCCGATATGTCCACAGATCCACCCGTGCACCCGACTCTCGCACACCTCCAAAATGGTCCAGCCCCTGCTCTGCTGCATGTCCGGCGATCAGGGAATAACTGCCCGCCTCATGCCGCACGGTCTTCCATCGCTGCCACGCTTCGCCACGATCCCGCTGCAGAACAATCAACGTCCCGTTCTTCGCTCCCCCGCTCGCTGCACTCAGAACCAGCTGCGGATCAGCTGCCGGTGAAATTCGCAGCATCCCCGCGTCCTCCTGCAGCTTCCAGTATTGAGCAGAATTCTTCCGCTGTCGCTGAATCGCAACGACAGCCCCCTCCTCCAGCCCGCCGGAAACCTCCACGCAGTACTCAGGCGTGGACGCCGAGACCAGCCGATATGCCCCCCACTCCTCAGCACTCGTGTGGTTTCCAACGACGCTCAGCACTGAAATTCCGGCAAACAGAAACCAACGATTCATGGAAGTCCCTCCGCAAAGTCACGATTGATCGTTCGCATATTCATGACCTTCCACGCAACTTGCAACTTGCTATGACATTGATCCCCCACCGCGGAATACAGCAATCTTACGCCCCGGGCTGACGGCCATCCGTTGCCACCACAGTTGTCAGGCAATCTGCACCGCTGCCGGCAGCCCTCGCCGCTGCCACTCAGCGTTTACCACCAGCGAACGCAGCAGCGTACAGCGCCTGCACAGCCCCACCAGCAGCAGCACAGGATCCGTCCGCAGACGCTGCCCGCCACTGCTCTCCCCAAAGACCGACAGACTTTCTGTCCCCATGCCGGCTGACAGAGACTTCTCAGACACCGCTGGTATCCGCAGCACTGGGCACTGCTGACACAATCCTGCTCCCGTGCGCTCTCATCGCAGTACATCACTCCATTGGAGCCACATCATCGCACCAGATGGCCACCTTACCCAACGGGATCCAGCGACAGCGCTACTGCTTGACTTGACATAGTTGCCATGGCTAAAACGCAGTGGAAAACGCCGTTATTCGTGGCCAGTAAAGTCGTTGTGAGATCTCGATGAATGCCGAACCATCCTCAGGGATCCTGCGACAGATTACGTGCCCTCATTGCTGGCGAAAATCGCGTCCGCACGAGATCAAATGGATCTCCGCGCACCCGACGCTGCGCGACGATACGAAGGTACCCGACGGTCT
>JALQUR010000037.1 GCA_023260695.1 Planctomycetaceae bacterium | reverse complement strand
GGATGGCAGAAATCCGGACGACCAGATCGGATCACCGCCTCGAGGCTTGGTGCCATGCATGACAACGTAGGCGGGCAGGTTGGAGTTCTCACTGCCAAGGCCATAGGTGAGCCAGGAGCCCATGCTTGGAAATCCCTGGCGGATCATACCGGAATTGAATTCCAGCATTGCCGGGGTGTGGTTGTTGGACTGTGAGTAGCAGGAATAGACAAAGGCGATGTCGTCCACATGCTGAGAGATATTCGGAAAGATCTCCGATGTCCACGCGCCGGACTGTCCGTGCTGTGCCCAGCGAAATGGGGATTTCAGACACTTTCCACTGGTGGTGAAGAAACCCGTTTTCGGGTCGGCACCGGCCAGCGATGTGCCGTCTCGCTTCTGTAATTCCGGCTTGTAATCGAAAGTGTCGACCTGAGACGGGCTGCCGGTCTGAAACAGCCAGATGACTGCTTTTGCCCGGGGTGTCGCCGGAGCAGGTTTTGCGACCAGCGGATTGCCGCCGTTGTTGTCTGCAGCGAGGATGCCCTGCTGGTGCAGCAGGCTGGTGAGCGCGACGGATCCGCAACCGAGACCGGCATGTTGCAGAAAGCTGCGTCGCGAATCTGCCGGAGTAAGGTGATGGGACATGGTGTGGAGTCCTCCGTGGGGAGTCGTAGGAAGGTAAATCTGGGGTGCAGTGCAGAGTGGATCAGTCAGAGCCGGAACGTCCGTCAGTCCACATAGATAAATTCATTCATGCAGAGAACGAGGTGGCAGAAATCACGCAGTGCCAGTGATTCCGAGGAAGCGTCCGCCGCCCGGGAACTGGTCTGGTGGCTGATGAAATCGAGCATCAGCTGCCGTTCTTCGTCTGTGATCGGTCGGCCGAGCGCTGTCTGATAAGCAGTATCCACGGCCTGTTCCAGCGGCGTCTCGGGTGTCGGACGAACTCGTTCTGCAAATCGAGTCGCGAGGTCGCGAGTCACCGCAGAATTCAGCATTGCCAGAGCCTGCGGCGCCACAGTGCTTTGTTCGCGAGTTGCGGTGGACTGCATCGTATCCGGAGCGTCAAAAAGCTGCAGGAACGGCACCAGCTGACTGCGTTTGATCGTGAAATAAATACTGCGGCGTTTGCTGTTGATGTCGAGAGTCCCCTTGCCGAACTGAGTCAGGTCCAGCTGCCCGCTGACAGCAAGCAGACTGTCGCGGATGATTTCTGCCTCCAGACGCCGTGACGGACGCCGCCAGAACAGCAGGTTCTCAGGATCCTGCATGCGACCACTGTCTGAATTCTCGCCAGCCTGCATGTAAACGGAACTGGTCATAATCAGCTTGTGCAGTGACTTCAGTTTCCAGCCGTCACGGATGAACCGTGTGGCCAGCCAGTCAAGCAGCTGCGGATGCGTGGGCGGGTCACCGCGGGTCCCGAAATCGCTCGGAGTTGCGACGATGCCGCGTCCAAAGTGGTGATACCAGATCCGGTTCACCATCACCCGGGCCAGCAGGTGACCAGCTCCGGCGTCGACGTCCGTGAGCCAGTCGGTCAGGCCCAGGCGTCCGGCTCGTGGTGTTTCCGGGCTGGCGGGATCGATCAGCCATTGCTTTTCTTCCTGTTCGGTTCGCATCAGGACACGGAGGAATCCCGGAGCGGCTTCCGCTTCCTTGTTGTCAGAATTTCCGCGGCGGAGATGAAAGACCTTGTAGGTGTCTTCGCCGAACTGGTAGGTCGTGCCGCGAACGCGGGCGGCAAAAATACTGGTCAGGTCCGGTTTGGGGTTCTGCGTGTCATGACGCAGCACCTGCCGGTTCAGCGCCAGCCATTCGAGATCAAAGCCACGGTACCATTCGCTCAGCTTCAGTTTCTGCTCGTCCGTGCGCTGATCTGCGGCGGTGGCGATGATGGCGGCAGGCTCGGCCGGCGTGGCCGTGGGAGTGGCGGCGAAGTAGAACCCGGTTGCTCCACCACCGTTGACAATCTTGAGGAGCAGTTCGTTTCGCCCCGAGCCCAGTTGAATCACTGCGGACTCCTGTCCCGCTGCAGCAACGTTGCGGCCCACTTTCTTTGCCAGAACTTCGCGACCGTTGACCCAGAGTTTGATGCTGTCGTCGCTGCCAAGGGAGAGAGTCAGGACCTGCGGCTGATCAGATTCGATGATCCGCAGGAGGTAGTTGGCACAATTGGTGCCGGTCAGTTTGT
>JALQUR010000027.1 GCA_023260695.1 Planctomycetaceae bacterium | reverse complement strand
AATGCGGAACTCAAGGCTGGGCTTTTCCTCGTCCGCCCGCACCGCAGACGACAACAGAACAGCTGACAGACACAATCCAGCCAGAGTCACAAAATGTGCCTGACACAGATTCACCAGCCATGTCGCAGGATTTCTGCCCATCGTTTTCAAGCTCCCGTCCAGGCCAACTCGGGGCTGCCCCCGCAACTGCACCCCGACAATTCCCTTAGCAACTTTACCCCGCAGACATTCACCAGCATTATTCTGCCCCCAGATCCCGCACCGCAATCAGATGCTGATCACCGCGAAAATAGATCGTTCCAGCTGCGATTGCCGGCGAAGAATAAATGAATTCACCCAGCTGATTTTCAGCCACCTTCTGCAGTTCATCGCCAGCAGCAAGAATCGTGGTCTGCCCGTCATCTGCAGTGAACAGAATCTGCGATCCGGTCGCGACAAGTGATGAACTGAAGTGACTTCCCAGACGATCTCGCCAGATCCGCTCACCAGTTGCCGTGTTGTAACAGCTGGCAGTCCCGCGATCGTCAGCAACGTACAGGCGGCCGTCACACAGAACCGGTGATGGCACATAACACCTGGACTCCTCACTGTGCCACGCAATGTGAGATTCCGTCACATCGCCCTGACCATCCGGACGAATCGCCATCACATGATGCGTCGGGAAACCGGCGGTCAGATAGAACTTGCTGCCGTCAAACACCATCGACGAAACAAATTGTTCCGTCGGCCCCTCAATCAGCCAATGAGTTCCTCCGGTGCGTGGATCAAGACTGATGACCCGCTGACTGCCGGTGAGTACCATCTGGTCCCGACCGGCGACCGAACGAATAATCGGAGTGCAGTAGCTGCGGGTCCGGTGCTCCCGAGCCGTCTTCCAGACCGTCTTTCCAGTGCTGCGATCCAACGCCACAATATACGAATCGCCATCATGATCGCCGTTCACGATCAGCAGATCCTGATACACCACAGGAGAACTGCAGAATCCATGCGCACTGATGAATCCACCAACCTGTACTGCCCAGAGCTGCTGGCCGTCAATGGAATACGCAGCCACCAGAATCTGGCCCGGCGTCACGGGTCTCGGGGCCCCCACGTTCGGCGCCGGAATCTCGCTCCCGTCCACCACCAGAAACGTCACATAAATGACTCCGTCGGCAACTGTCGGCGTCCCGGAAGCATAGCTGTTGAGCTGATGACGCGTTTCCAGCGGAGCGTTCACTACGGTCTGATCCCAGATCACTTTCCCTGTCTGACGATCCAGCGCCAGCAGATGTCGCGACTTCGTCTGTTCATGACAGCCGGTGACATACACTCGATCCCCCGCAATCACCGGGGAAGAATGCCCGGCAGCGGCCAGCGGCGCTTTCCACAAAATGTTCTTCCCGGTTGTGCCATCCCAGCTGGTGGGAATCGCCGTTTCCAGCGACGTCCCATCGCCTCGCGGTCCCCGCCAGCAGGGCCAGTCTTCGGCAAGCACCACGGTCTGCAACAGGAGCAGAAAAACGATAACGCTGCTGTAATTTTGCATGCGGCTCTTCGCCATCGCTGAATATCCTTTATGCTGACCAGTGACAATTGCTGTTGTTTCGCGAACACAACTCTCGCGCAACCAGCTACGCAACCAGACCTGCGGCGTTTTGCCCCGGCATCATAGCGGAAGATTGCTCCACAGGAATCTTCGCCGCCGTTTCTGATCATCGCCGCCTGATCACCCGTCCATTCGGATCCATCCATGCAGACCTTCATGAATCAGATCAGCAGCATCTCCCGCTTCGCAACGACAGCGGCGATCCTGATTACGGTCCAGTTGACCTCATTGCAGGCACAGCAGCCGGATTCCCAGGATGCCAGCGTCCCGGCAACCGACCGCCAGAAACTGATTCTGATTTCTCCGGAAACCACAC
>JALQUR010000681.1 GCA_023260695.1 Planctomycetaceae bacterium | reverse complement strand
TCGTTGGCAGCAAAGGGCCCGCGCAGGCCAGCATCAGTGGGCGGAGACCAGCTGCCGACGACGGGCGTGACGATCTTCCGTATTGAGCCGGCTCTGGATTCCGGACCGATGGTGGGTCATGTGGAAACACCGATTGGTGATCGGGAGACCTCCGGTGAGCTCATGGCACGCCTGGCCGATCTGAGTGTGCCGCTGACGCTGGATGTGTTGCGGCGTCTGGAGGACGGGACAGCGGTGTTTGCGGAGCAGGATGCGGCAGAGGTAGTCTTTTCGCCGAAGATTCCGCGTGAGGCTGGAGTGATCGACTGGGGGCTGAGCAGTCGGCTGGTGGATTGTCACGTGCGGGCAATGCAGCCGTGGCCCAAAGCGAGTGCTCTGCTGCAGCGGGACGGGCAGCCGGATTTGCGGTGTCTGATTCAGGCTGTTGGTCCGTCAGATCATTCCGGTGGTGGCAATGTCGCAGCCGGGACTGTGATCCTGCAGAATGGTGAAATGCTGGTGCGAACGGGGGATGGTTGGCTGGTGATTGAGATGATCCAGCCGGAAGGCAAGCGAGCAATGGGTGGAGCTGCGTTTGCGAATGGTTACCACCTGGCTGCCGGTGGACGTTTTGTCGGTGTTGTGGAACCCTGAAGCGTGCAGATTGCGTGGTTTTGTGCGAAGACCGCTCGGATTGCCACGGTCACAACGGTACTGGTTCCGGCACAAATTCGGTAACTGCTGATTAGTGGGCGAATCACGGGGAAGAACAGTCGAAGAGTGTTTCGGGCGTTGTTTGTGGTTGGTCTGGGGTGTTGTTGCGGGCAGCTTGCTGCCGATTGCGACACTTTTTCCAATTTCCGCAACGCCTCGGGAAATCCGTTCCTGTTCGTGTTAAAATGCGGGGATTCGCTGTAGTTATGCTCGCTGCAAAATCGCTGCCGTGGTGCATCGTTGCAGTGGCGGAACGTTGCAGTGGCGACTTGCGGCAGAACTGTCTGGCAGCCGCCATTGGCGGTTTGTCAACGACGTACGGCATTCTGGCAGCAGGGCCGCCGGATTTCCGGGTCCTGTAAGGATTTCCGGGTCCTGTAAAAACTGTGAACAGCGTTGTCTGTGACGGCAATTGCTGGATCCTGTTGCATTCAGCCGAAGGAAGCTTCGCTGAGTGTTTCTTCAAAGATCATCGTGTGGATGTGAGTGGACGACACATGTCGAATGAATCATCTCGAGAAGTTGTGATCACCGGGATTGGAGTCTTTTCCCCGATCGGTATCGGTCGGGAAGCATTCACTGCGGCGCTGCGGGAAGGTCGCAATGGCATCGGGCCTGTTGAATTGCACGGATTCGTTCCGGGGCCGAGCGGCATTGGTGGTGAGGTAAGCGACTTCAACGACACGACAGCAAAGAAGGAGCACCTTCACAGTCTGCGCAAGAGCCTGAAGGTGATGTGTCGTGAGATTCAGATGGGTGTCGCATCTGCTCTGCAGGCAATGAGCGATGCCGGGCTGGCTCCGGGAGATGTACCGGCTCAGCGAATCGGCTGCGATTTTGGTGCAAACCTGATGTCCAGTCCTCCGGAAGTTCTGGAAGCCTCTGCACTGCGTTCGCGTTCCATGCGGACGGGAAATCTGGCCTTTGACTTCAATGCGTGGGGGCAGACCGGGATGCGTGGCCTGGAGCCACTGTGGTTATTGAAGTATCTGCCGAACATGCCGGGCTGTCATATCGGGATTGCTCTGGAGGCCTTTGGCCCGAACAACTCAATTACTCACGACGAAGCATCCGGCGGACTGGTGATTGCAGAGGCGTGCAATGCAATTCGTCGTGATCGGGCTGACGTCATGGTTGCGGGTGTCGTGGGAACGCGACTGCATCCAGTGAAATCGGCCATGTATTCATTGCTGGATCCACTCGCTGCGGGACCTGCTGAAACATGTCTGCGGCCATTTGACCGGGATCGATCGGGCGAAGTGCTTGCTGAGGGAGCGTGTTCGTTGATTCTTGAGGAACGGGGGCATGCGGAAGCCCGAGGTGCTCAGATTCTGGGAACGGTGCTGGGTTGCGGGGCCAGTTCCGTCGCGGCTCGCAATGGCGTTGCCGACGAAGGCCGTGCGATTGTTCTTGCCGCATCGGCAGCTCTGGAGCGTGCCGGGCTGACTGTAGCAGACATGGGTCATATCAATGCGTGTGCATCGGGACACCCGGATCGGGATCGTCATCAGGCTGAAGGTCTGTGTGCACTCCTGGGAGATGCTGTTTCCGAAGTGCCTGTCACGGCGGTGAAAAGCTATTACGGAAGTGCCGGTAGTGGTTCATCACTGATTGAACTGGCGGCATCTCTGTTGTGTCTGAAGGACGGGCAGATCCCACGGACGCTGAATTTCCAGAATGCAGACGAGGCAACTCCATTGAGTGTTGCTCACGGCACTGCAACAGAGGCTCGCAACGGTTTATTCCTGAAGACAAGTGTCACTCGCATGGGGCAGGCCAGCGCTGTGGTTGTGAGGGTCTGACAGTGTTCGAAAGCTGCTGCATTTGATTCAGACAGGCAGGCGGCTGACACAGATTTTGAACAACGGCGTCGTGGGCAGCTCGACGCCGTTTTTCGTTCCTTGCTGAAGGTCCGGGTACGTATCAGGCTGTTGAACTGCAGGACTGGCTCCGACCTGAATGCCAGTGTTCCCACGGCATCCAGGTGATCTCACGGGGCATATTCCGTGGTGCTGCAGATTGCCCATGGCTGAGGGTACGGTTGTACTGTCGGTTGTTGAGCGGCAGAACGAGGGCAGAGCCAGGCCAGAACCAGGGCACTCGCAGTCCGGCCTTCCCGGCAGCTGGCAGGTGAATACTGGTGCCGTATTCTGCTCAGGTATCGGTGCAAAATCACATTTCAGATTGAAGTTGCGAGATCTCTGGCATTGTCGATATTGACGGTCAACACGAATACGGGGGTTGTTTGCTCTGCGAAGAATAGGGAATTTGCTGTATATTCTGGCGGTCAGGATTGATAAAAAAACGAATTGTGTCGATTGAGTCATAGGGGAATTCCAGTAAGGATACGGAACCCCCCCGCGTGCAGACTGCCGACATTTGTTCTCATCGGAGTTGCAGGCGTCATCCCTGCCATATCGTTCGGAATGATTCCGACGAGCTGTTCTATCGCCCTGCAACCGATCATGAACGATCTTTATCTCAGTCTTCTGCTCATGCTGCTGTTGAGTCTGGCAGCCTTCATTCAGGGTGTTCGCCTGCAGCGTGGACAATACAGACGTTGGGCTCCACTGGTCATTTACGGAGCCTGTGGCCTGATGCTGATCTATCTTGCCGTGGTCTGGGATCGTCCGGTGATCGTGTGGCTGCTCCCGTTCTCCTCAGCGGTTGTTCTGGGGAATTGCCTGCCGGTTTTCGGATCACTTTACGCGGGCATTTGTCTGGGTGCGGCCGCAATTCCGTGGTATCGCCGCATATTTCTGTCGACGTCGCTTCTGGCGCTGGGAGTGTTTTCGCTGGTGCGTCCATTGACCGGAGAAGCGCCGGTATGTGTTCCGACGGTATCCGGTGGCACATTTCAGTCGCAGTCTACTCTGTATACCTGTTCTGCTGCATGTGCGGCAGGCGTCCTGCGGATGCACGGGATTACAGCGTCTGAAGCTGAGATGGCAGAGTTGTGTCTGACTCGTCAGGGGACACACTGGCTGGGTGTTTATCGCGGCCTGAAACTCAAGACAGCCGGGACGAATCTTGATGTTGTGGTTCGCCGTGTCTCTGGTGCAGAACTGGGTTCGGCGTCGACTGGCAGTGGAGTTCTTTCGCTGACATTTCATGGAAGTGCAGCCGGGCGTCGCAACTGCGAAACGGTATTTAATTCTGAATCCGGCCACTCCGTGATTTGCCTCGGTCCTGCCGGCGAGGGTCGGATTAATGTGTTCGACCCAGCTCCGGATTTTGGGTTCGAGTGCTGGAACCGGAATCACCTGCAAGATGTTGCCAACGGCATTCTGCTGGAACTGGTGAACCGTGAGGATGGTTCACGGTCAGAGCCTGTCAGCCTGCAGATTGCCTCATTGAGACCGCTCTGAGGCGTCACCTTCGCCTGAGCTGTGAAGTGCTGGATGTCGCCTGTTGAACGCTGCCTGTCGTTCCAGGAATCCGGCCATCGGCTTCACAATTTTTTCAACGAAGGCCTGAGTGTTCTTCAACGAAGACTTGCGCTCGGATGGCTCGTTCTTCAGGCGGCACTGCTGCCAGCGGACCACCGGCTGCTCAGGAATCCCGTCGAGCCAGAAAAACGAAAGGCGTCCGGCATTGCTGCCGGACGCCTGTTCATGAGAGTCTGATCGGATTAGCTTCGGCTGATCACTCCGCGGAAGAGGAGGCCTCTTCTTCCTGTGCTGCATCAGCCGGTTCCGGAGCAGTTACTTCGACAAGTTCACCAGTGAAGTCCAGCTGTTTCTGGTCGCCGACTTCCTTGACAGAGACATTGATGACATTCAGGCCATCAAATGATCCCCGCAGCAATTCTTCAGAGAGCGGATCTTCGATGTACTTTTCGATACTTCGTCGAAGCGGACGAGCACCGTAATCGAGTCCGTCACCGGCTTCTCCCTTGTCGATCACGAAGCCGCGAGCTTCGTCAGACAGGACGAGTTTCTTGCCTCGTTCCTGCAGTCGCTGGAAGACCTTGCTGAGTTCGATGTCAACGATATCCATCAGTTCCGTGCGTGTCAGCTTGCGGAACACCACGACTTCATCCAGACGCCCGAGGAATTCCGGTTTGAACTGTTTCTGCAGTTCATGCATGAGATTTGTCTTCATGTCTTCGTAGCTGCGTTCCACATCACGTTCACGCAGCGTATGCAACCCCATGCTGCCACCATGTGCCATTCGTGCGGCACCAGCGTTGGTGGTCATGATGATGACCACATTCTTGAAATCAACGCGACGACCAAAGCTGTCAGTAAGGTGTCCTTCTTCCATGATCTGCAACAGCATGTTGTAGACATCGGAGTGGGCTTTTTCGATTTCATCAAGCAGCACAACAGCATAGGGACGGCGACGAATCTTCTCTGTGAGCTGCCCACCTTCTTCGAAGCCGACGTATCCTGGAGGAGCTCCGATAAGACGACTGACGTTGTGTTTCTCCATGTATTCTGACATGTCGATCTGAATCAGGGCGTCTTCGTCCCCGAACATGAACTCCGCGAGCGTCTTGGCGAGCAGAGTCTTGCCGACACCGGTTGGACCGCAGAACAGAAATGCCCCGGTGGGGCGTTTGGGGTCCTTGAGTCCGCTGCGGCTGCGGCGAACGGCCTTGCAGACCTGAACAATTGCCTGATCCTGGCTGATCACACGTTTGTGGAGTTCCTGTTCCATCTGCAGCAGGCGCACCGCATCTTCACTGGAAAGTCGAGTGAGCGGGATGCCGGTCATTCTGGCGACCACCTCAGCGATGACTTCGGCATCAACGACGCCGTCGGTCTGCTGGGATTTTTCGCGCCATTCTTCAGTGAGCTGTTCTTTCTTACGGCGGAGCTTGTCGGCCTGATCGCGGAAGTTGGCTGCCTTTTCGAACTGCTGTTCGGCGACGGCATCTTCCTTTGATGAGTTAAGTCGCTGGATTTCTTCTTCCAGTTCCTTGAGGTCCGGCGGACGCACCATGGATTTGAGTCGTACTCGGGCACCGGATTCATCAATCACGTCGATGGCCTTGTCGGGCAGGCAGCGAGCGGTGATGTAGCGATTGGAAAGTTCAACAGCCGACTCAAGTGCATCGTCGGTGATCTGAACTCGATGGTGTTCTTCGTAGCGGTCGCGAAGTCCCTTGAGGATTTCCACTGCCTGAGCTGCAGTTGGTGGGTCGACCATGACGGTCTGGAAGCGTCGTTCCAGTGCTCCGTCCTTTTCAATGTACTTGCGATATTCATCCAGAGTGGTGGCCCCGATGCACTGGATTTCACCGCGGCTGAGTGCCGGCTTGAGCACATTGGAGGCATCGATGGCACCTTCTGCACCACCGGCGCCGACCAGAGTGTGCAGCTCGTCGATGAACAGGATGGTGTTCTTCGTAGCGGTCGCGAAGTCCCTTGAGGA
>JALQUR010000676.1 GCA_023260695.1 Planctomycetaceae bacterium | reverse complement strand
GGGACTTGAACCCATGACCTCGTCCTTACCAAGGACGCACTCTACCAACTGAGCTACAGCAGCAATCCTCAACAACCCCGGAGGGCTGCCGCAGAACGAGGGCATTCCGACTAATACACACCTGCCTTCAGGCAACCTGACGGCTCTTCTGAAAGAGCGGGCGATGGGAATCGAACCCACACGGCCAGCTTGGAAGGCTGGAATTCTACCATTGAACTACGCCCGCAGTTCACCGCAAACGCCGCCACTGTACACAGACACATTGCACAGGTACAGCAGCCGCGCCGCATTTCTCACAGTGGGGGAAACAGGATTCGAACCTGTGAAGGCGTACGCCACCAGATTTACAGTCTGGCCCTTTTGGCCGCTTAGGTATTCCCCCTGATCGAACCTTTCAGCCCGAACAGATTGCCCCGGACTAGCCGTCACGGAACTGACCTGAAACGAATTACCGCCCAGATCTACACATCACACACGCTGGCAAACGCTCCTTCGGCTTGCCCCTGACCAGCCTGCTGAGCCGACACGAGCGAACCCTGAACCCAATCAGGACCCACTATCTCCGCCGCAGAGGCAGGACGAACCGGACACTCCTTCACCAGCCCCGCCAAATTGAACTTCGCCCAGACTGAGCAGAAACTCAACCAACGCGAACGAGCCTCCCTGCAAGAGACTCCGCCCGTAAGACTCCGCCTGACCTTCTGCGCAAAGCCGCAACTTGCAACAGGTTAGCCAGACATGCGGGCCTTTCGACACCGGCACTGCGAAAACCGGTACCGCAAAAACCGGTACCGCGAAAGCTAGCGGTGGGACTTGAACCCACAACCGCCGGTTTACAAAACCGGAGCTCTGCCAATTGAGCTACACTAGCGCACCGTGATCCCGGAAAAGCGGGTCGCGGATTCTAACGAACAATGCGCGTTTCGCAAGAGTCTTCCCGAAAAGCTCCCAAGAACGGGCAGGGTGAGAATCTCACGATAACTCGACGCATCACGGCTCACGCAGCGTAAACAAATGAGCAGCATCTGCCGCCACCTGAAGCCCCTGACGCGAATACCCGAAAATCTTCGGTATTTCGGTTGCCGTTCCTCAGCAGATGAGCCGTTTTCTCAGAATCCGGGAATATCGATCGCACGGCGACTGGCAATCCGACGCAATTTTTCCAGCGTTCTGACCTCAATCTGTCGCACCCGCTCCTTGGTGACACCAAGTCGACCACCAACCTGCTCAAGCGTTTCCGCCGTGTCATCCCCGTGAAGCCCAAAGCGGAATGCAATCACAGCCTGCTCCCGACCGTCCAGTTCCTCCAGCAACTGCCGAATCGCTTCCTGCTGCTGACGGAAGTCCTGATCGTCACGACACTGCGATGTTCGCTGCTCATGGCACTGCGAGAACACCTCTTCCAGACCGGTTCGAAATCGATCTAACTGGCGATGCTCACGCGGGATGCTGCGAGTGAAGTTTTTCAGAATGGCCCAGGAGGCGTAGGTTGAGAACTTGTTTCCCCGGGAGTAGTCAAACTTCTCCACAGCCCGCATCAGTGAAACATTCCCATCGCTCACCAGCTCGAAGAACCCAACTCCCGATGCAATATACTTTCTGGCGATGCTCACAACGAGCCGCAAGTTGCTGCGAATCAAACGCTTACGCAAAAGATCAATGTCCTCAACCAATGCTTCCAGACGCTTCATCAGCCGTGCGGATGGACGCACTGGGTCCAGCTCAGCCACCAGACTCGCAAACTGAAACTTGCGAAAGTTCATACGACGAAAGAGATACTGCTCCTGCTCTCGATTGAGCAGAGGGACCCGATACAGATCGCTGAGATAAGCCGGGAGCCCGGACGGCGGCTTCACTGCCCGTGCCCTGGCTGCTTCTGGCTCAGGCCCGCAGATTTCAGCCTCTGCACCGCACTGCCGAAATTCATCGCTGTCGATGAAATCCGCCGAGAACTGCAGCAATCGCTCTGCGCGAGCCGCCGCAATGGCGGCGTACACAGCTGTACGACTTCGACCACTCTGCTCCGACAACTCCGCAGCACTCGCCCCGGCTTCAAATCGACGCAGCAACTCAGCAGATGTCACCCGCAAGGAGACCTGCGGATTGAGCTGACTGCTCTCCGACAGCAGGATCGCTGACGGCCTTACCGCCGACACATCCGAACCGTCCAGCAACTGCCCCCGCCCGCCTGATACTCTGACCATGGCTCGCTCTCCTCGTTGAAACATCGTCAGCCGGCAGACACCCCCAAATGGAAGCAACCTGACCGCCCAACCTTACCCCGGACACCCTGACTCACTTCAACTCATTCAGACACCTGAAACCGCCATGCAGTTCGCTGCTGGCCACATTCCCCTGGTCTTAGCAACTGAAAATCCTGCAGGAATGCCACCAGTCGGCAGCGAAGCACGACCGCCCCATTGCCCAGACACTGACACAGCAAAACCCGCGCCGCTCAGACCACAACCCTCTCCCAAAACGCATTCCAGCACCGCACTTCCACACAAATTCAGTTAAAATTGAGCACCAGACTGCCAATTAACCTCGGAGTTCAGCAGTTTCTGCAGATCTTTGTCTCATCGCCGATGAGCCTCGGAGCACTACCCCGCCAGACAGGCCCCACCCACGCGAACCTCAAGCTTCCCAGCCAACAGACGCGATTGGGAGCCACTGTAAAAGTTGCCACAGCGAAGGGCCCCCGGGTGGAATTTCCTGCAATCACTACAATCCAGACGATAAACACCCCGCACCAGTTCCCTCCAATTCCTGAACGGCAGACAGGCAGACCTCGCCCGCACAGAAGCGCCACCATAACGACACATCTGCACAAAAAGCGCAGTCATTACGACTTGCCTGCCCCAAAGTAGCGGCCGCTCAGGGTTCAGAGGCCCAATCTGCTCGCGACACGCATCAACGTTTTCAGCATTTCCCTGACTCTCGACTGATACGGATGTTCTTGCGGTGGAGCAGAATCGCTATCCTGCCGTTCTCCCCGCTGCGCGACACCGCAGCATCATTTCCTTATGGTCAGCTTTTTCCTGAAGCCATCGGTTGATGTGTGGACCGTAACCGTCATCACGAAGCTCTTGCCTTCGCAGATGACACCTGGTCAGATCTCCGGATCCACACTCACGATGTTGTTTCCAACCTTTGCTGCGGAATTGCATCCATGATCCAATCTGCGTGGAACAAGGCGATGTCGGCTGTCCAGCTGCGATCATTCCTGCTGGCGATGTCTTTGGTTGCAGCCGCCGGGCTCGCTACAGAGACCGTGAATGCTCAAGAACCTTCAGCGGTGGAACCCATCACTGCCGATCCGACTGCGATGGCCCCGGAGGTTCCCGACTCAGGCGATTCCGCAGCAAGCCAGGCCTCCTTTTTCGACCGAGTCAATGAACAGCTTGCGCCGGTCAATGACTGGTTTGGTGAAGTTAATCAGACCATTGGATCTGTGATTTTCTATGAGGTACCACTGGTTCCGGGTACGCCGCCGCGGACGGTGCCTCTTGCTGTGCTGCTGCTGGTCACCGGTGCCGCGTACTTCACTGTGCGAATGGGCTTCATCAACCTCACGGGATTCACGCATGCCATCAAAGTTGTCGCCGGAAAGTATTCAGACGGTTCGTCGCAGGGCGATGTGAGTCATTTTCAGGCGCTGACAACCGCTCTATCAGCAACAGTCGGACTCGGAAACATTGCCGGCGTTTCCACTGCCATCGCACTCGGTGGTCCGGGAGCTGCCTTCTGGATGATCCTCGCCGGGTTCATGGGTATGTCTTCCAAATTCGTGGAATGTACGCTGGGGCAGAAGTACCGTGAAATTCGTCCAGATGGCCACGTGATGGGCGGAGCGATGTACTACCTCTCACGCGGGCTTGCCGAGCTCGGGCTCGGACCGCTTGGCAAGGTTCTGGGAGTTGCCTTTGCGGTTCTTTGTGTCGGTGGTTCATTTGCCGGTGGCAACTCCTACCAGGTGAAGGGCAGCCTGGATGCCGTGAGCCAGACCGTTCCGTTCTTCGGAGACTACCCGTGGGTCTACGGTCTGATCATGCTGGTGATAACTGCCGTGGTCATCATCGGCGGTATCAAGCGCATCGCATCCACGGCCGACAAGATTGTCCCCGTCATGTGTGGCGTTTATGTTCTGGGCGGCCTGCTGATCATCCTCAAGAATTACTCCGCAGTCCCTGCAGCATTCAGCTCCATCTTCGCCTCGGCATTCAGTGCTGAAGCATTTCGAGGCGGGTTCTTTGGCGTGCTGATCATGGGCTTCAAACGAGCGGCCTTCTCCAATGAAGCCGGGGTGGGATCTGCCGCGATCGCGCATGCTGCGGCCAAATGCGAATACCCGATTCGCGAGGGAATTGTGGCGCTGCTGGAACCTTTTGTGGACACGATTCTTGTCTGCACAATGACGGCTCTGGTGATCATCATCACCGGTGCCTATGACTATCGCGACCCTTCTCTGTCCGCGGAATTCAGACAGCACTACGACATTAAGAAGCTGGCAGCGGAAGGAAGCGATGAAACTGACAAGGTCGATGTTCGCGGAGCAGCACTGACCTCCGCCGCGATGGATGGCGAAATCCCGGGCTTCAAGTATGTGCTGGCGTTCGCCACATTTATGTTCGCCTACAGCACCATGATCTCCTGGTCCTATTATGGCGAACGCTGCTGGGCATTTCTGTTCGGAGAAAACCAGTCGATCATCTACAAACTCATCTTCCTCGCATTCACCTTCCTCGGTTCCGTCGTTTCCGCTCAGAATGTGATGGACTTCGGAGATCTGATGATCTTTGGAATGATGATCCCCAATATGGTCGGACTGTTCCTGCTTTCAGGCATCGTGCGCAGAGATCTTCAGCATTACATGTCGCTGCTGCGGAACGGCTCGTTCGATCAGCCTGCAGACCCGGCCGCAGCCAGTGATGAGTCTGCATGATTCCCGCGATTCCACACTCTGCTGATGTTTCTGCCGGGCCCGCAAGAGGGTCAGATGCATGACGTTTGAGATCGACATTGAGAACGGCCAGTCGCGGCTGCCCGTTGATGAACGCCGCCTGCAGCGAGCAATGCTGACCACTCTGCAACTGGAACAGGTGGAGTCAGCGGTACTCAGCGTTTCAGTCGTGGACGACCCCACCATTCATCGACTGAACCGCGAGCACCTGCAGCACGATTATCCAACCGATGTGATCAGCTTTCAGCTGGAGCATCTTCGTCTGAGTGAGCTGCCCGCAGAGGTTACTCTGCATCGACCGTCAGCTGGCTGTCATATTGAAGGTGAGATCGTCGTCAGTGCGGATACTGCGGAACAACAGGCTGCTGCCGGAGGCTGGACCGCTGCCGATGAACTGTTGCTGTATGTCGTACATGGCCTGCTCCATCTGTGCGGCTATGACGACCTTTCCCCGGAACTCAAGACCATCATGCGAGCTCGCGAACGCAGCGTACTGGCCGAACTGGATCTGATCCCCGTTTACCCCCAGGACGAACCGGACCAGTAGTAAGCAGAAACTGCCCCAGCTGCGTTACTGAGGCCCCCCTGAACCGATTCATTGCTGACAGGAAGCTGTCGTGAACATCACACAGACGCCGGCAGAGGCCAGCGAACCAGAATCAGGTCCGGAGGTGGAAGGGTTCCGGCCAGGACTGATGATCCTCGGAATTCTTTCTTCACTGTTCGGTATATCGCTGATTATTACAGTCGCACTTCTGCCATTTGATGCCACACCACTGGGCCTGGAACTGGCGACTGTCATCATTGGCCTGATGGTGATCTTCAGCGTACTGCTCATCGGCGGCGGTTTCGGTGTCGTCGCTGTTGCGACTCGGAAATTGCAGCAGG
The DNA here is from genome assembly GCA_023260695.1 of Planctomycetaceae bacterium. Classification (GTDB taxonomy): domain Bacteria; phylum Planctomycetota; class Planctomycetia; order Planctomycetales; family Planctomycetaceae; genus SXXK01. Next base: position 4,935 of record JALQUR010000676.1, on the reverse strand, counting down.
CCAACATCGGCTCAACGGCGGAGAAACTTCCGACATATACAGCGCAGTCACTCTCCGACAGTTCGCCAGCAATTCCACCAGACGCAAACTGAACCGAGAATCTCTCAGGAACATCATCATGTCCTTTCACTGGACTCTGCCCACTCGCACACTGGTTCGCAAGGATCTGCCGCTGCTGATGGGGATCCTCAATGTCACCCCGGACAGTTTTTCTGATGGTGGCATGTTTGCCGCCGCAGACGCAGCTGTGGAACACGCGATGGAACTCCAGCAGGCCGGTGCGGATATCCTTGACATTGGGGGCGAATCAACTCGCCCGGGTGCTGATCCGGTCAGCCTTGAAGAAGAGCTGCGCCGCACAATTCCAGTAATTCAAAGACTTGCCGGTACACTGCAGATACCGATCAGCATTGATACCACCAAGGCCGAAGTTGCTCGCCAGGCGCTCGACGCAGGCGCTGAAATCGTCAATGACATCTCCGGACTCACGTTCGACCCGCAGATGGCCGAAGTCTGTCGTATGCATGACGCAGGAATCTGCCTGATGCATATCCAGGGCACACCGCAGACAATGCAGAACGCACCTGCTTACGAAGATGTTGTCCGCGAAGTCACAGAGTTTCTGCAGCAACAGGTCGACCGCTGCCTGATGCTGGGAATTCCCGCTGAACGCATGTGTGTCGACCCCGGCATCGGCTTTGGAAAAACTGCTGAACACAACCTGCAGCTGATGCGGTCAATTGCTCGCCTGCAGGAGCAACTGCAACGTCCGGTGCTGATCGGACACTCGCGAAAACGATTCCTCTCCCGTATCCTCGGCCGCGAAGTGGAAGAACGGCTGGGCGGGACCATCGGTGTTGCGGTGGCTCTTGCTGCCGCCGGTGTCGATCTCCTTCGCGTGCATGATGTGCAGGCGATTCGCGACGCACTCGTTGCCTGGAAAGTTCTTTCCGAGGGTATCTCCGGTGACAGCTGACACAGCGATCATCCTTGGCTCCCGGTCGCCTCGCAGACTGCAGCTGCTGCAGGATCTGTACGGGGACGACCGCATCAGATCAGTGCCACCGGCAAATCCTCAGGAATCAGGATTCGCCGGGCTGGTGACCGATGACTGCATCATCACTCGACTCCAGCAGATCGTGCAGCAGAAATTCGACGGAGTGAAGTCACAGCTGGCCAGTGCTGCTGAGTCGGTCGCTGCCAGCATCATTATCTGTGCCGATACGATCATCGTTGCCGGAGAGCCCGGTCAGCGAATCGTGCTCGGACAACCGCCCGCTGATGGCTGGCAGGATCTCGTCCGTAACTGGTTCACACACCTGCTTTCCGGAAAGACACACGAGGTGCACACGGCTGTCCTCGTGGCACGCGGACAGCACGTGCAGCAGCAGGTGGTCACGACCCACGTTACGTTCCATGATCTTTCCCCCGAACTGATTGACTGGTATCTGACCACCGCAGAATCGATCGGCAAGGCCGGGGGCTATGCCATCCAGGGAAAAGCAGCTGCCTTCGTGGCCGGAGTTTCCGGCAGTCTCACCAGCGTCATCGGCCTGCCGCTGCTGGAAACCAGCCAGCTGATTCGCTCAGTTCTCGCCGCGGAGACCGGCTCAACATGACGCGAATCGCTTTCCTCACCATGGACTCGCTCGATAATTTTGTGGCTTACGACCAGCTGGTCACAGAAGAACTCCAGCGCCACGGCGTGACAGTCGACGAGATTTCCTGGCGGCAGCCCAATGTTGCGTGGAGCGATTATCCACTGGTCGTTATTCGCTCACCGTGGGACTATCAGCAGGCCCCGCATGCATTCCTGGACGTGCTGAATCGGATTGAAGCTGCAGGAACTCGACTGGAAAATCCGCTTTCGGTCTGCCGCTGGAACTATCGAAAATCCTATCTGCAGGATCTCGCCGCAGCCGGAATTCGCACGATTCCCACAATCTGGTCCGATGGTGTCAGTGAACAGATCCTTGCACAGGCAGCTGCACAGCTGCAGACTCCGGAACTGATCATCAAACCCCTGATCGGAGCCAATGCGGATGATACCTCACGCATTCCGGCGGCCCCGGCAGCGGAACAGTTGCTTGAACTGATCACAACCTACACCGGAAAATCAGTGCTCATTCAGCCGTTCCTGCCGCGCGTGCTCGACCCGGGCGAATACTCACTGATCTACTTCGATCGCAACTACAGTCACACCATTCTGAAGACTCCCGCCGTGGGCGACTTTCGAGTTCAGGAGGAGCATGGCTCAACCATCACAGCAATCACGCCACCGGCAATCGTTCAGGAGCTGGCTCAGCAGACAGTCGCGGCGCTGCCAGCCGATCTGCTGTACGCTCGAATCGATGTGCTCCTGATGGAGGACCAGCAGCCGGCAGTCATTGAAGTGGAACTGATTGAGCCATCGCTGTACCTGCCGTTCCACGACGAGGCTGCCGCTCGATTCTGCGCGGCGATCCTCAGGCGTATGCCCGACAGAATTCAGGGATCCTGAGGCTTGCGAAATACCTTCCCTGCCTTCATCACAAACACGACTTCCTTCATGCGGCGAATTTCCTGCAGCGGATCACCTGCGACGGCGATCACATCCGCGGCCATGCCCGGCTGCAGACTGCCCAGCTGATCATCAACTCGCAGCAGTTTTGCGGCCTTCGTTGTGGCACACTGGATTGCCTGCATCGGCGTCATGCCACCGTCAACCATCAGCTCAAATTCCCGCGCATTCTCGCCGTGAACCGAAACGCCGCTGTCCGTCCCGAACGCGATCGGTACTCCCGCCTGCACCGCCCTGCGAAAGGTATCCCGCATGACCGGCCCGATCGCTGCTGCCTTGGGGCGGACAATCTCCGGAAAGTACCCATCTTCCTCGGCCTTCAGTGCCACCCATTCACCGGCCATCAGTGTGGGCACCAGCACTGTTCCGCGTTCCTTCATCAGAGCCATGATCTCATCAGTCATGTACGTGCCGTGCTCAATCGAATCCACACCCGCCAGTACGGCTCGCTTCATTCCTTCCGCACCATGAGCATGGACGGCCACGGCCATCCCGTAGTCCCTTGCAGTCTCGACAATTGCTCGCAGCTCTTCATCGGTGAACTGAGGGTTCTGGCCATTCGCTGCCAGGCTCAGCACGCCGCCGGTGGCCGTCAGCTTGATCAGATCTGCCCCATCCTTGTAGCGCTGCCGCACCGCCTTTCGCGCCTCATCAGGCCCGTTGATCACACCCCTGACCGGATCAGCATCCTGACGAAAATCTCCCCGCAGTCCATTGGTGGGATCGGCATGTCCACCGGTGGTCGCCAGCGACTTACCCGCCGTGTAAATTCGCGGACCAACTGCCCAGCCACTGTCAATCGCGCGTCGCAGCGCGACGGAATTGATCCCGTTGTCGCCCAGCTCGCGAACCGTCGTGAATCCTGCCATCAGAGTTGATCGAGCATACATGGTCGACCGCAGTGCGTAATCCGCCTCCTCCATGAAGAAACGCTCCGTGTAGGATTCACGAGAGTGCTGAGACATCAGGTGAGTATGCAGATCGATCAGTCCGGGCAGCACGGAGTACTCGCGCAGGTCAATCACCTTGTCATCAGCCGCTCCTGCAGAGAATCCATCGCGGATTTCACTGATTTTTCCGTCCTGCACGACCAGCGTCACATTCTGCCGAATATCGTCCGAAACACCGTCAATCATCCTCGCCGCGTAGATCAGTGTGTCCCCGCGCAGGGATGATGGCTGCAACAGCACACTCAGTGCACAGACCAGCAGAATTCGCATACTTCACGCTCCTGGGAAAATCGTGGCCAGCTGCAGTGCTGCTGCAAGCAAGTCGAAAAAAAATCAGGCAGCCACAGCTGCCTGAGTCGAACACGGGTGAATACAGAAACCAGCCGGCCGCAGTTGCACACAGTTCTGCGGCCAGCCATCCGCTGCCTGATCAGCTTTTCACCCCACCAATATTGATATAGGCATGAACGTGCGGAGCCCCGCGGTAATGCCAGACGAAGGACGGCCCTTCCACGCGCCAGATATCCCAGGTCTTGTCGTCGCTCAGGTCGCCCTGACTGTAGAAGGCCATATTCAGCGAATCGAGTCCGCCGGCTGCCTGCAGCGCCTCCATCACCTCAGACGTATCTTCGCTGCGATAGGGTGCCAGCAGCACTTTCAGAGTCTGCTCAACCAGTTGCTTCTGTTCCGCATTCAGCTGCGACACTGAGATTCCCGGAAACTTACCACCCTCACCCTGCAGCTGCACGGCAGCTTCGGCAGGCGCTTTTTCCAGCAGCGCCTTTGCTGCCTGCTCCTCACTCAGACTCTTGAAGACAGCATCCGTCTGCTGCGTCTGGCAGTAGTAGATGTTCTGAGAAGCAACCGGATCTCCCTGATCGTGGCCATACACAATCGGGCCACCGAACGCCGCCTTGTCAACGGTGTTGCCGTCAGCTCGCAGAGTCAGGTGACGGCCCGTCAGTACAAATTCAAATGGTTTTTCGGTGTCCTGCGGATTACCGAACAGTGCCACACTGAATTCCGGCAATCCACCAGCGTCTTCCTCCATCTGGCGACTGATCCGTTCGTAACCCTCCTCACTGCACAGTCCGCGAATAATCCGCCCCACCATCTCCCGCTGAGTACTGCTGAAGAGTTTATCGCCAAGGATCGGGTCGGTGATGTGCCAGTTGGCACTGATGCGTGTGCGTTTGGCGTCACTGAATGGCAGGCAGATCACCTTCTGCTGCTCAGCCGAAAGACTGGCATAAAACTCCGTGACAGCCGTTTCCGCTGCACTCGTTCGCGAGGGACCGGAGAACAGTCCTGCCTGCAGAGAGCCACCTGGCAGAGCCGCTGCTGTGGATGCAGCAGCCACAGCTCGAACGAAAGATCGTCGATCCACACGCACAGATTTGCCGCCCGACTGGAAATTCATGGGAA
>JALQUR010000479.1 GCA_023260695.1 Planctomycetaceae bacterium | reverse complement strand
GTAGGCATTGGTGAAATCGAAGGAGTACTGGAAGCCGCTGCATCCACCACCGACAACACCGATCCGCACGTACTTGAGTTCCGGGCGGTTCTGCTCTGAGATGACTCGCTTGATTTCGTTTGCTGCATTTTCAGTGAGTACTACCGACATCACACTCTCTCCGCTGATGTGAATCTATCTGAACAAAACTGCCTGAAACCATGTTGTATGAAATCCGGCCGGGACAGGGCAGACACGTCCAGGCACCATCACAAATCCCATGCAGACTTTTCGCGGACTATTCCGACCACATTCCGCACACGTGCCACACAGGGATACTGAACGCGGCAGGGACAAGTCTGCACCGGACGATGCACAGTGATGGAGACTGTCATGCCGGATTCCTCAGCAAAGTCTATCTGCTACTTCGCCAAATTGAATCCGGAAAGTCACCTGGCGACACAGCAATTCCCGCTAATTCTCGGAAAATCCATCTGAGCGGCAGTGAACGCGAACACTGCCCCGGGGAATTCTGGACCTGCAGATCCATCAAGTCCCGGACAATCCTTCCCTCCCGCAAGTCACCCCGCTCGGCAGGCATACGTTCAGCAACGCAGTACAGCAACCAGCCAGAACAGGATTCTGTTTGCCCAACAGCAGACCTGGCTGATAAGCTCCCGGCACGTACCTGCTCTGTTCATTCACACATTTCGTTTCACACAACAGGCCCGAAGATGAGATTCCCTTCCACTGCAGTTGCTGTTCTCGTATTTGTGGTCGCTGGCTGTATGAACGCTCCCATTGCAGGCACGGCTGCTCCGGACCTGGATGGCACAGTGGAAATTCTGGCATTGAACAACGGTGAAATCGAGCACGCTGAGAGTACGTTTCAGCAGGAAGTCAACCGCTCCGACAGTACTCTTGTACTCGTCGACTGCTGGGCTCCATGGTGCGGTCCCTGCCGTGCACTTGCCCCGGAGCTTGAAGAGCTGAAGAAGAAATGGAAGAACAAACTTGTCGTGGTGAAGCTGAATGTGGATGACAATCCCGCACTCGCTGCAGAACTGGGGGCGAATGCGATCCCCGCAGTGCGAGTTTTTCGCAGTGGCACTGTGGTGACAGAATTCACCGGTCTGATGGAAATGTCCCGCATGGACGCTCTGCTTAAGACCGTCCAATGAAGGTGGCGGACGCAGCGACCGGCAACGTTGCGGCATCCCGGCAATACTCGCACTGGCTGTTTCGACTGCTGGCTCTGCTTGCTGGCATGCTGCCGCTGGTCCTGCTCGAACTGATCTGCAGATTCTACGGCTGGGGACGTGTTGACCCCGCAATCGACCCCTTCGTTGGGTTTGCATCCACCAGTCATCTTTTTGAACCAGATCCTTCCGGGCAATTCCTGCGTACTGTTGCAGCCCGCGAAAAGTTCTTTCGGAGTGTTGAATTTCCCGTCCGGAAATCCGCAGAAGAATTTCGCATCTTTGTGTTCGGCGGATCGACGGTGCAGGGCCGTCCGTGGTCCATTGAAACCAGCTTTCCAGCCTTTCTGGAAGCTGTGCTCAGTCAGGCTCAGCCACAGACAACCTGGAAAGTCATCAACTGCGGGGGCGTTTCCTACGCCAGTTACCGTCTGCTGCCCATCATCGAGGAATGCACAGCTTATCACCCTGATCTGTTTATTCTCTGCACCGGACAGAATGAGTTTCTGGAAGACACCTCCTGGTCAGGTCGCCGACAGATGGCCCCGATCCTGCAGCCATTTGTGCGACTGCTGACCAGGTTGCACTTCATTCGCGTCGCTGTCCGGTTCAGCCAGCAGTCGCACGAAACGCCGCAGACGCGACCAGTTCTGCCCGCAGAAGTACTGACGCGGCTGGATCAGTCCAATGGCCTGGAACGCTTTCAACGCGATGACAGGCAGGCTGGCCACGTACACCAGCATTTCGCGCACAACCTGAACCGCGTTGCAGAGCTCTGCTCCCGACAGAGAATCCCGCTGCTGCTGATACGTCCGCCGGTGAATCTGAGCGACTGCCCGCCGTTCAAATCTGAATTCTCCGGCGAACTTCAGAACATCACCGCAGCGCAGATTCTGGAACAACTGCGAGCAGCTCAGACACTCGCAGCCACAGATCGCGCCGCTGCAATTCAACTGGCAGAAAACTGCGTCAGAACAGATCCCCGCAGTGCAATCAGCTGGTATGAACTGGGACAGCTGCAACTGCTGGACCACCGTTATGAACAGGCTGCTGCTTCCCTGCAGCAGGCCGTCAATGAAGATCTCTGCCCGTTACGCATGACATCACAGCTGGAGCAGCAACTGCAGTCCGTCGCCCGCTCCAGTGGAACACCACTGCTGAATGCTCATGAACTGCTGGCACAGCAGAGCCGCGGCGGAATCCCGGGGGGGGGAATGATGGTGGACCATGTTCATCCCTCCTTTCGCGGACATGAAGAAATCGCCCTGATGATCTTCCGCTGGATGCAGGACGCAGGCCACCTGCAACTTTCTGAGGAGGTATCGGAAGAGCCGCTGCGTCAGGTCTGCCGAGACATCGTTCAGAGTCTTGACGACAGCTACTATCTGAAAGGGCTGCGCACGCTGCAGAGCCTGAAGCTATGGGCAGCAGGTCGGGCGCTTGAGCCGATCCTGGTGGACCCTGAGAATGAGTCCGCTGCACAGGATCGGGAATCACCGCCAGCATCGAATGACTCTGCATCGAAGTGATTCACCCCCCGGGAGCAGAGTCACGCCCGTTTCGCTGCAGTCAGCGGGCACCGAAGTAGAACAGCATCATCGCCAGAGCCACGCGATCGATTTCAGGCAGCGGATGCCTGTCCAGCATCAGCAATCGAATTCCAGCAGCCGCAATGACCGTTCCAAGAACAATCAGTGCCCGCAGGTCGCCCCAGCGACTGCTCCAGCGGGACTGTTTTCGCAGTCCCAGTCGTGTGGCAATTCCACGAATCAGACTGCCGAAAACCACAGCCCCGACCATCAGCAGCAGCGAGACAGCTTCCGGTTCCTGCAGCCGACCTTCCTTTTGCAGCCACCACGCCAGTCCTGAGAAATTGACAATGATCAGCACTCGAATGGAGTGGCGGGGCAGATAGAGCGGATTCTGTTCCTGTTCAATGAGCCCTTCCTGCTGCAGCCTGTCAAGTGCAGCAGGAGGCAATGACAGGAATCGCCTGGCTGTGAAGTACCATGCCAGTGCGATCAGCAGCGTCTCAGTCCAGAGCGGGTCAACAGGCTGTGATCTGACAATCCCGTGCGTTACCACAGCAACAACAATCAGGGTCATCAGGGCACGGACACTGCCTGCGGGCAGACCGAGCGGTGGCCAGTGACTGGGCGAACCTTCCTGTTCCAGCATTGCAAGCATTCCTGTGCAGTGACAACAGACTGATCCGGATTCGAAATGCCGCATGAATTATCCCGGCAGCGTCGACCGGTGGCGAGTGCTGTTGAGGACGTTCCACTGGAAAACTGCAGATTCGTTCGCCGCTGCACTCGTCAGTGATGTCGACGATGTCGAGCGTCATCCTCCCGATGCAGACGCTGCACCAGTTTGGCGACCAGTGCGGTCCATCCGGTCTGGTGGCTCGCTCCCAGCCCCCGGCCAGTCTCACCATGAAAGTACTCGTAAAACAGAATCAGATCCTTCCAGGCCGGATCATCGCGATAACGCAGGTCACCACCATGGCACGGTCGTTCCCCGGATTCATCCGGAATAAACAGACTGACCTGTCGCCGCATGAGTTCTTCGGCCACCTCGCAGAGCGTCATCCAGACGCCCGATCCAACCGGGCATTCCACCCTGAAATCCTCTCCGTAAAACTCCCCGTAGCGTTCCAGAGATTCAATCAACAGGTAGTTCAAAGGAAACCAGACCGGTCCCCTCCAGTTGCTGTTTCCACCAAACATCCCCGAATCGGAGTCACCGGGAACGTAGCCGATGCCGTGCTCTTCCCCATCCATTTCCAGCACAAAGGGATGGTCTTCGTGCACTCGCGACAGCGATCGAATTCCCCACGGCGACAGGAATTCGTTTTCGTCCAGCAGATAACGCAGCATCCGTTCCATGCGTTCCCGAGTCGGAATTGCCAGCAGTCTGACGCCTCCTCCGGAACGCCCGGATGAGTCAACGGACTTCTGCAGAAACGTAATGTTGCTGATGCGATCTGCACGATGACGAATGAACCACTCCGTCCGCTGCCGGAACCCGGGCAGTTTCTCCAGCACGGCATCACTCAGAATAACGGACGTGAACAGTGGAATCAGTCCCACCATCGATCGCACTCGCAGCGGCATGCTCTGCCCGTCGTGATACAGATGGTCATAATAGAAACCGTCCTGTTCGTCCCACAGGCCCATTGAGCCGAGCGAGTTCATCGCATCGGCAATCTCGATGTAGTGTTCGAAGAACTTGGAGGCCATGTCAGCGTAGGCAGGATTCTCACTGGCCAGCTCAAGTGCAATCGTCAGCATGCGTGCACAAAAGAATCCCATCCATGCCGTAGCGTCCGCCTGATGCAGATGCCCACCGGTCGGTAATGGCCGCGAACGGTCAAAGACACCGATATTATCCAGCCCCAGGAAACCTCCGCTGAACACATGATAAAAAAGGTTGGGATGATGCAATGAAAGAGAAACCGGCACAGCCAGAAGTATGCCAATGCCCGAACTGCAAGACACAGCGCACATGGGTGGGACTGACGCAAGAGGACATCGACATTGCATTTGATGACACGCAAGAGGGCGGCGGTTTTTGGGAATTTGCCCGAGCCATCGAAGCCAAACTCAAGGAGA